>NZ_JAAFYZ010000022.1 GCF_018274385.1 Catenulispora pinistramenti
GCTGACGACGCGACCGTGGGGAACGGACCGCACCACCTCACAGGCCGCAGCCGCTGAGACTAGATCGGCCACCCGAGGGAACCGCGCTAGTTTCCCTGAGGTTGCCGAGGCCCGCCGGAGGCCCGGCCCTTCACCATGGCTCTTGACCTTGACCTTGATCTTGACCTTGCCTGTGGCTGTTGATCTTGCTCTTGATCTGGCCCTTTGCCCTTGCCCGGACTTGCTGGAGTTGAAGAGGCCTGAGGTGGGGCGGGGTTGTGAACGCGGGAACCGGCAGCCGACAAACAAACACGCCGCCCCGAACCCCGAACCGGCTCAACTACGACCGAAGGCCGTAAAAATGCCTTGAAAACCCACAGACAAACCGCACCCGGCCCACAAACTCCATCCCCCCAAAAGACCCGAACCCGAACAGCCCACAGTCCCGGATAAGGACAGGCGCTCGATGCCGCTATAGCACTGGCGCGCAGAGCCGTTCAGCGCAGCTCGCCAACCAAGTCCTCACTCGCAGAACTCTCGTTCCCCGCTTCCGCTATCGCCCCCGCTCCCGCTACCGCCACCACCGAACCCTCCCGCCGCGCCCCAAGTACAAGCACGAACACCAGCAGCGCCGCCATCACCGCCGTGCCGGCCCACATGGCGTGCTGCCAGCCGGTGATGAAGGCGGCGCGGGCGGCGTGGGTCAGCGCTTGTGCCTGCGGGCCTGCTTCGTGGGCGGCCGTGAGGGCGTTGGCGATGCCTTGGCGGGCGGTGTCGGCGACGGGGGACGGGAGGGTGTGCAGGCGCGGGCTGATGGCGTTGCGGTAGCCGGTGGTGACCAGGGCGCCGAGGAGGGCGACGCCTAGGGCGGTGCCGAATTCGCGGGTGACGTCGTTCAGGGCTGAGCCGACTCCTTGCTGTTCCTGGGGGAGTGCGCTGGTGATGGCCTCGGTGGCGGGGGTCATCGTGAGGCCCAGGCCGAGGCCCATGGCGAGCATGCCGGGGAGGATCGACAGGTAGCCGCCGGAGACGCTGACCGAGGTGGCCATGAGGACCAGGCCGGCGCCGGCCAGTGCGATGCCGGTGGCCATCGTCGCGTGCCGGCCGATTCCGGCGGCCAGGCGTGGGGCCAGGCCGGAGGCCGCCATCATCAGCAGGGCCATCGGCATGAGGGCCAGGGTGGAGCGCAGGCCGGACCAGCCGAGGACGGCCTCGAAGAACGGGAACAGGACCACGAAGATGCCGGCCAGGACGCCGAAGACGACCAGGAGCGACACTGAGCCGCGGGCCAGGCCGCGCTGGCGGAAGAGGCGGACGTCGAGCAGCGGTGCCGTGGTCCGCAGCTCCCGGGCCACGAATCCGGCGGCTGCGGCGACGCCGACCAGTGCGCTCGCCAGCGTCGTGGGGGTGGTCCAGCCGCTGGCCGGGCCTTCCTGGAGGAAGTAGACCAGGCCGACCACGGCGACCATCGAGGACAAGGCGCCGACCAGGTCGAAGCCGTGCGCCGACTCCTGGCGCGAGTTGGGGACGGAGCGCAGCGTCATGGCGCCGGCCACCACCACGAGCACCACCGGCAGCACGAACAGCCAGCGCCAGCTGGCCAGGTCGACCAGGGCCGCGGATAGGAACATGCCGAGGATGCCGCCGCCTCCGGCCACGCCGCTCCAGACGCCGATCGCCTTGGCCCGCTCGTCCTCCGGGAAGGTCGAGGTGATGACGGCGAGGGTGACCGGCATGATCATCGCCGCCCCGACCCCGCTCAGGAACCGGGCCCCCAGCAGGATTTCCGGGGAGGTGGCCAGCCCGGCCGCCGCGCTGGCGACGCCGAAGGTGGCCAGGCCGGCCAGCAGCATCGGCTTGCGGCCCCAGCGGTCGCCGAGGGCGCCGAGCGGGAGCAGGAGCGCGGCCAGGGTGATGGTGTAGACGTTGATGATCCACAGGACCTGGGTCTGCGAGGCGCCGAACGCGGTCGACAGCTCCGGCTGTGCGACGTTCAGCCCGGACACCGAGGCGATGACCGCCATGAGCGCGATGCAGACCGCGGCCAGGATCGTGCGGCGTTGCCGGATCGTGGTTGGCATGGGATTCCTTTCGACGGCGGTACGTCTCCCAAGGTGCGCGGCGCCGCCGCCGGAAGGCAAACATCTTTGCCGAATGGCAAAATGGCGGGTATGCCGGACGACCACGAAGACATCGACCGCACCCTGGACGCCGTCGGCCCGCGGCTGAAGCGGCTCCGCCAGCGCAGTGACGTCACCCTCATCGACCTGGCGAAACAGACCGGGATCTCGGCCAGCACGCTGTCCCGGCTGGAAGCCGGCCTGCGCCGCCCGACGCTGGAGCAGCTGCTACCGCTGGCCCGCGCGCACGGCGTCACGCTCGACGAACTCGTCGACGCGCCGCCGACCGGCGACCCGCGCCTGCACCTGCGTCCCATCCCGTGCGGGGACGGCTCGGTGATCCTGCCGCTGACCCGCAGACCGGGCGGGATCCAGGCGTACAAGTTCGTGCTGCCGGCCGGTGGCGACGATGAGGAGCCGGAGCTGCGGACGCACGAGGGGTTCGACTGGGTCTACGTCCTGAACGGGACGCTTCGGCTGGTGCTCGGAGAACACGACCTCCTGCTGAAAGCAGGGGAGGTCGCGGAGTTCGACACCCGCACGCCGCATTGGTTCGGCGCCACTGCCGCCGGACCGGTCGAGTATCTGAGCCTGATCGGGCGGCAGGGCGAGCGGGCCCATATTCGGGCCGTGACTAAGTAGTTCGTGGTAGTTCGTTGTAAGTCGGTCAGGGCTTGCGTGCGACTCCGCAGTAGTACCAGATCCGCTCGGACCCCTCCGGCGGCTCGCCATCCGGCCGCCACCACGGCAGATGCGCCACCCCGGGCTCGACCAACTCCAGGCCGTCGAAGAACCCGGAGACGGCAGCCTCGGGGCGCAGCACGATCGGCGCCGAGGCCTTGTCGTACGCCGCCGCGGCCGCCCGGGCCCGCTCGGAGTCGAAGTCGTCGGTGACGTGCGAGACCGTGAGGTAGCTCCCGGAGGGCAGCGCCTTCAGCAGCCGCGCGAGGATCCCGCGCGGGTCCTCGTCATCTGTCACGAAGTGCAGCACGGCCACCAGCATCAGCGCGATCGGCTGGTCGAAGTCCAGCGCGGCGCGCACCTCGGGGTGGTCCAGGATCTCCTCGGGCCGCCGCAGATCGGCCTGCACGACCGTGGTCGGCGCCAGATCCGGCTGCACCAGCAGGGCCCGGGAGTGCGCCAACACGATCGGGTCGTTGTCGACGCAGACCACGTGCGAACCCGGCGCCACCGAGTGCGCGACCTCCCCGGTCCCGCCGGGTCCGGGGATGCCGGTGCCGATGTCCAGGAACTGCCGGATGCCCGCACCGGCCAGATACCGCACGGCACGCCCGAGGAACGCGCGGTTGGCCTGCGCCATCGCGAACGCCTCGGGGTAGAACTCCAGGACCTTCGCGGCGGCGGCCCGGTCGACCGGGTAGTTGTCCTTGCCGGAGAGGAAGTAGTCGTACATCCGCGCCGGGTGCGCTATAGAGGTGTCCACCTCAGGTGCTATCCAGCCCTCGTTCATGGCCGGAATCGTACCCTGACGCCGGAGGGTGGATCAGAACCCGATGACCTCTCGCAGGAGCAGTACGGTGCCACGCCCCGGAATCAGTTCCCTATTGAGGACAAGCAGGCGGCTCACAATAGAGGGCGAGCCATACGCCGCCATTGTGCGCTTGCTCTCTAGAGGGAGACTGTGTTCCTCTACCCGGCGTAGCGCAGTAGTCAGGTCGGGTACTACCTTCTGCGCGCCGACGATCCAGATCGCATGCGCGGCGCCGCCGGCGCTGGCCGGTAGTTGGCTTCCGGTCCCCGACGCCAGGACCAGCGAGCCGGTCTCGGTGACCGCGGCGACACTGTTCACGACGTAGTCGGGGGTCGCGGTCAGCTTGCGGATCGTGTCCGCTTCGGTGGCGCGGTCGGCGGCCAGGACCCGCGGCCGGATGGCGTCGTATCGGCTTCCGCTATTGATGTCGGAGTCGATACCGGACTCACGCAGGGTCTGGCTCGCGCCGGTGAAGACGCTGGCACCGGCGGGGATCAGGCTCTTCAGGCGGATGCGGGCGGTCGCGACGTCGTCGAGGATTTCGACGGCGAAACCGCGGTTTTGGAGCGCGGCGGCCGCTCGTTCCAGTTGTTCTGCAGAGGCTGGGATGGCAAACGTGGAGTCGTTCATACCAATACGACAAGACGGCTCTGCAGAGTGTGAGGCGTGTCGGCCTCACAGTGGGGAGGGCTGTCTTGTCGTAATAGGTGGGGGCATAGATGCGAGCGAGGAGACGGGGACACTATGACGGCGCCATCCGAGCCGAAGCCGGACCCGGACCCGGACTCTGGAGAAGCTGATCCCGGCCTGAGCGCGCTCATGAGTGAGCGGCGTCAGCTGATCAACCTCGGCTACCGGCTCCTCGGATCCCTCGCCGACGCCGAGGACGTCGTCCAGGAGACCTACCTCCGCTGGTACGCCTTGTCCGCGCAGCAACAACAGGCGATCGAGTCGCCCGGCGCGTGGCTGATGACGGTCGCCAGCCGCATCTGCCTGAACCAGCTCGCGTCGGCGCGGGTGAGGCGGGAATCGTATGTGGGCGAGTGGATCCCGGAGCCGCTGCCCGAGCCCGGGGAGTGGATCACCGGGCAGCCGGGTGCCGGCGGGCTCGATCCGGCGGACCGCGTCACCCTCGACGAGTCGGTGACCATGGCGTTCCTGGTCGTGCTCGACGCGATGACCCCCGCCGAGCGGGTGGCGTTCGTCCTGCACGACGTGTACCGATTCCCGTTCCCCGAGATCGCCGAGATCGTCGGCCGCACCCCGGCTGCCTGCCGCCAACTGGCCTCGTCCGCCCGCCGCCGCATCCGTGCCGCGCGGGCGCCGGACGGACCGAGTACCGAGCAGGCGGCGATCGTGCGCGACTTCAAGGCGGCGTGGGCGGCCCAGGACATCGACGCGCTGATCGGCCTGCTCGACCCGGACGCCACCGCGACCGCCGACGGCGGCGGCCTGGTCAACGCGCACCTGGACCCGATCATGGGCGGCGTGCGAGTGGCGCACGCCTACGCCGAACTCGCCGGTCGGGTGCGCGACCGCGCGACGTTCCTGGAATACACGGTCAACGGCCGGCCCGGCCTGGTCGCGGTGCAGGACGGCCGCACCGTGAGCGTGTTCGCGTTCGACATCGTGGGCGGGCGGATCCGGCACATCTGGGCGGTGGCGAACCCCGAGAAGATCCGGCCGTGGCGGCTCGGCTGAAACGCGGCTGCGACCGAGCGCGAATCTGTCACGTGCGAATCAGCCGAGTGCACCTCAGTCCAGCGGATCAGGCCATTCGTGCGCGGGCAGCAACTCCCGCAGCGCCGCGCTCCGCGCCCGCCCCAGAACCACCTCGGTGTCGATGTTGCCCCAGTCCACCTGCCGAATGAACTCCCGACACCGCCCGCACGGCGGCAGTACATACCAAGTCCCGTCGTCCCCGCGCCATACCGCCACGATCCGCGCGATCCGATACTCGCGGGCGGTGACCATGGCGGCGATGGCAGCGTGCTCGGCGCAGAACCCGGTCCCCGAACCGGTGTCGATGCACACGCCGCGGTAGAGGTTCCCGCCCTCGGTGACCAACGCCGCGCCGACGTTGCCGAACAGACGGTCTCCCACGCGGTGCGGATACACGACCGCCTGGGCCGCGGCGATGAGCTCGTCATGGGAAGCGCTGATCATCTTGCGGAAGGTACCGATATCGACTTTCGAGGGCCAGCGATTTACCTCAGTGCTTCGAGGTCTTCGAGGTGTTTGAGGTGTTCGAGGCTTTCGATGTCTTGGCCGCGCCGCAGAACGCCGGGCTCAGCGCTGCCCGCAAAGCTGCGAAGACGTTGTTGTTGTTCGACACGTTCGCCGAGATCGTCACCTGCCGGCTGCCGTCCTTGGTCGAGTACGCGTACGTCTCGTAGCCCTCGACGATGCCGTCGTGCCCGTAGACGTCCACGCCGCACGGCAGCTTGTACTCGCGCATCCCCAACCCGTAGAGCGAGGCCCCGGTGGAGTCGACCGGGGTGGTGGCCTCCATCTCCGCGAGTTCCTGCGGCGGCAGGACGTGGCCGGTGGTCAGGGCCCGCAGATACTTGTCCAGGTCACCGGTGCTGGAGATGGCGGCGCCGGCGGCCCAGATCCAGGATCCGGTCTGGGCGGTGGCGTCGGACAGGGCCTTGGCCGGGTCGTCCTGGGTGAGGTAGCCGACCGCGTGCGGGCCGGAGATCCCGGTGTCGGGCACCACGAAGCTGGTCTGTTCCAGGCCGAGCGGCTGGATGAGCTCCCGGTTCAGCAGGTCGGCGTACTTCGTGCCGGTGACGTGTTCGAGCAGCAGGCCCAGGACGACGAAGTTGGTGTTCGAGTACTCGTAGGACGTACCGGCGCGGAAGTCCGGACCGTGCTTGACCGCCATCGCCACCAGCGCGGCCGGGTCGTAGGTCTGGTAGCGGAATCGCTGGTAGGTGCGGACGGTGTCGCCGGCGATCAGGGCATTGCTGTAGTCGTGCAGCCCGCTGCGGTGGTCGAGCAGGTCCCGGACGGTGATCGTCGAGCCGGCCGGCAGCAGTCCGGCGGGCAGGTAGTCGGTCGCCGGGGCGTCCAGGCGTACCCGGCCCGCGGCGACCAGCTTGAGCACCATGACCGCGGTGAAGCTCTTCGTGATGCTGCCGATCCGGAAGCGGCCCCGCGGATCCACGGACGTCTTGGCCGAGATGTCGCCGAGCCCGACGGAGACGGTGGTCGGCGTGACGTGGCCGTTCGCCGAGTCCTCGATCCGCGCGAAGACCCCCGGCGCACCGTCCGCGACCACCCTGTCCAGGGCCGATCGCAGGCTCTCGGCATCCGATCCGCCGGTCCAGGACCGCGAATCCATCGCCTGGGCGCTGCCGGCGCTACACAACGTGGCGCCGAGCAGGCCGGTGACCACGGCGACGATGATCTTGTGCCGGGTGCCAAGCCGCGTCATGGGATCCCTGCCTCGTCGCTCGAAACAACCAGCCGTATCAGGCTTTTGATCTGGTGCCTGGTACGAGCCTATGCGAGCGGGGGCGGGAAATCGTGGACCGCCGCAGGGGCGAATCAGGTGGTCCGGACCGTGAATCAGGCGGTCCGGACCAACAGATGCGCGCGTTCCCCCTGCTTCCCGAACAGAATGAGGAGTTCGACAGTCTGGTCGCCGTCCGCCCCGAGCCAGTGCGGCACCTGCGTGTCGAACTCGGCGGCCTCGCCCGCCTTGAGCACCAGACTCTGGTCGCCCAGCAGAAGCCGCAGCCGGCCGGCGATGACGTAGAGCCACTCGAAGCCCTCGTGCGTTTTCAGGTCGGGCTCGACGCCGGGGCGGGGCGGGATGAGCAGCTTGTGGGCCATGACGCCGCCGGGGTGGCTGAGCGGGATGTGGGTCATGCCGTGGCGGTTCACCGGACGCGGGTGGATCCGCGGGTCGCCGGTGCGGGGCGCGCCGACCAGGTCGTCGAGCGGGACGGCGTAGACCTCGGCCAGCGGGAGCAGCAGTTCCAGGGTCGGCTTGCGGGAGCCGCCTTCGAGCCGGGACAGGGTGCTCTCGTTGATGCCGGTGCGTTCGGCGAGGTCCGCGAGGGTCATCCCGCGGCGCCGGCGCAGTTCGCGCAGGCGCGGGCCGACGGCGTCCAGGACGTTCTGCTTCGAGAGGGCCATGACTCCAGGTTGCTGAAACGGCATGGAATCTTGCAACTCCGGCGGCGCGCGGCGCACGGTCGATGACGGAGCGACCACCCGCGAGCAGAGGAATCCCGCATGCAGCCGCACTTCGATACCGCCACTGATGCTGACACCGCCACTGACACTGGCTCGGCTACTGACACTGATTCGGCTACTGACACTGACTCGGCGACCTTCTGGGAGGGCTTCTACTCCCGCGCCGACCCGCGCTGGGGCACCAGACCGAACGTCGTGCTCGAAGGCCTGGTGACCGCCTTCGCCCGGACCCCGGGCACGGCGCTGGACCTGGGTTGCGGCCACGGCGGCGACGCGATCTGGCTGGCCGGGAACGGCTGGGACGTCACCGCGGCCGACGTGGCCCAGACCGCCCTGGACCGGGTCGCCGAGAGCGCGTGGGCGGCCAGCCTGGCCGGGCGGGTCCATCCGGTGCGCCACGATCTGGCCGAGAGCTTTCCCGAGGGGGAGTTCGACCTGGTCAGCGCCACCTACTTCCAGACCCCCATCGAGATCCCGCGCACCGAGGTGCTGCGCCGGGCCGCGCGAGCGGTGGCGCCGGACGGGCTGCTGATCGTGGTGGAGCACGCCTCGGTGCCGCCGTGGTCGTGGCAGGCGGGTCAGGACATCCGGTTCCCGACGCCCGCAGAGGTGCTGGCCTCGCTGGAACTCGGCGCGGGCTGGCGGGTCGAGCGGTGTGACGCGCCCGAACGCGAGGCCGCCGGGCCCGAGGGACAGACCGCGATGGTCGTCGAGAACGTCATCGTGGTGCGGCGGGTCGGCTGAGGACGAAGCGGTTCCCGGGTAATACGAAGGCGCGCCCAGAGCGATCCTGTTTGTGGACCGTCGAGGCGCGCCACTTCAACGCTGACTACCTACGGCAGCGCCGGAGCATCGCGGTCGAACGCCGCGTTCCACGCGCCGAGCCCGAACGCGTTGTTCGCGATCGCCGCGAGCGCCTTGTCCGGAACGGCCGCCGTGCCGCCGAACACGACCAGCCCCTTCAGGTGAGCAGCGCTCACGATGGCACTCTGCGAACCGGGTGTGCCCGAGGCGTCGGCGAGCAGCAGCGGGCCGCCCTGGTTGCCGATCAGCGCCCCGCCGGCCAGCGCGTCCGGCCAGGTACCCGCGGTCGCGACGCCGACCATCGGGTAGCGGCCCGCGGCACCGGAGCCGAACAGCGACGACTTGGCCACCGCGGCCGCGGTCTCGTAGCGGTTCGCACCGGCCAGCGGGGTGACGCCGGTCCAGCTCGGGAAGGCCGCCGAGACCGCCTTCACCGCCTGGCCGCCGACCGCGTAGACGTGCTGGACGTGCGGGTCGATCTGCTTCAGGTACGCGGCGGTCTCCGGCGGCATGCTGGTGCCGTCGGTGAGGACCACGACGCCGCCGTTGTCGCCGTTGGACTCGCCCATCCCGGTGTAGCGGTCCTGCCCGGCCGCGACTCCGGCGGTCAGCGCGTCCGGGTAGTCGACGCCGGTGGCGATCAGCACCGAGTCGGTCTGATGCGGCGTCCCGCCGATCTCGGTCGCGATCGCGACGGCGGTCGCGTACCGGTTGTCGCCGGAGACCCGATTGACAGAGAAGCCGAGCGCGGTCAGCTGGTTCGCCACCGCGGGGCTCAGTGCGGAGGTGCCGCCGAGCACGTACACGGTCGCGTGCGGCTGCAGGATCCGGGTGAGCTCCGCCGCGACGCCCTTGTCGAGCGCGGCGGTCGGGGTGAGCAGGAGCGGGCCGTTGCTCTGGATCGCCAGTGCGGTGCCGCCGAGCGCGTCGGCGAAGGTGTCGCTGCGGGCCAGGACGGCCGCGGAGGCCTTGCGGCCGCTGCCGTTCTTGGCGTCGTACGTCCACTTCGACGCCGCGATCGAGGTGGCGATCCGGTCGCCGCCGCCGACGCGGTCGGCGACCGGCCGGGTGCCGAAGTTCGCCGGGCCGTCGACCCAGTCCACGAACTGCACCGGGATGACGCCGGGCTTGGCGCCGACGATCGTGACGACCGTGTGCGGGGTCTGGTTCACCGCGTCCGGCGCGGTCTGGATGGTCGAGGTGTAGGTGTCCTGTCCGGCGCCGGTCTCGGCGTAGGACGTGTCCGCGTAGACCAGGTCGCCGGACGGGCCGAACCCGAGTGCCCCCAGGCTGTGGTCCGGGGCCAGTTGGACCGTGTGGTGCATGATGTCGTCGCTGTTCATCGGGTTGACGATCAACGTTTCCAGCGACTGGTTCGAGCCGGGCTTGGACAGCGGGTAGTCCATGACGTACCGGGTGCCGTCGGGCGAGATCGCCGACGGTTCGATCGACTGGCCCCCGGTCGGCACCGGAAGCAGGTCGCCCGGCCGGTGGATCGCATAGCCGGCGTACTGGGCGGGAGACTTACCGGAGCAGGCCCGGGCGAAGTAGATGTAGCCGTTGTGCGTGGTCTGCGGCGAGGTGTCCTTGCAGTTGCCGGAGTCGGCGAACGCGACGGTCGGGGTTCCGGTGCCGTCGGCGTTCACCTGGAAGATCTGGCCGTTGGCCGAGTAGTAGACCACCTTGCCGTCCGGCGACCAGGCCACCTTCGGCTGGTAGACGTTGGCGTCCAGAGCGGCGAGCTTGTGCGCGCCGGTGCCGTCCGCCGCGGCCACCCACAGCGCCACCGCGTTGCCGGTGCCGCCGGCCGCGAAGGCGGCGTGTGATCCGTCCGGCGAGTACTTCAGACCGGACACCGCCATGGTGGTCGGGTCGTAGTCGCCGCCGGAAGGTGTGATCGTGTGCTGGTTCGTGCCGTCGGTGTTGACGACCGTCCAGCCCGGTCCGCTCCCGCCGAAGGCGATGAACGAGTTCTGGTAGGCCGGAGCGGCCTGTGCCGCGGGCTGCGATAGGGCGAGCATCCCGCCGATCGCGGCCGCGGCCACCGCGGCCGCGCCCAGGCGGACGCGTATGCGTGAGGTCATTTCTTGGAGTTCCTTAGTAGACGCACAGCAGACGAGAGAACGCGAAGCGATGGAGTACGGGACTACTTGAGCGCCGGAGCTACTTGAGCGCTGGAGCTACTTGAGCGCCGGAGCCTGACGGTTCAGGCCCTTGTCCCAGCCGCCCACGCCGAACGCGAGGTCGGCGGTGGCGGAAAGTGCCTTGTCGGAGACCACGGACGTGCCGCCGAACACCGCGATGCCGCCGAGCCCGGGAGTCCCCAGGACGCTCGCCTCCTGCGGGGTCAGGCCGTTGGGACCGGACAGCAGCAGCGGTCCGTGCTGCAGCCCGATCAGCGCGCCGCCGGACAGCGCGTCGGGCCAGTTCGCGGCGGTCGCGACGCCGACCTCGTGGAGCGTGGGGCCGAACACCGAGTGCGTGGCGACCAGGTAGGCGGTCTCGTAGCGGTTGGCGCCGGCCAGCGGCGTGGTCCGGCCCTTCCACTGCGGGAACGCCTTGGCCACCGCGGTGGTCGCCGGGCCGCCGACCGTGTAGATGTGGGTCGTGGCCGGGTTGAGCGTGGCCAGGTAGGCCTGGGTCCACGGCAGTAGGGCCGAGCCGTCCGAGAGCATCACGACGCCGGTGCCGTCCGGGTCCTGGGCCGCCGCCGCGCCCGCGGTCAGGGCGTCGGGGTAGTCGACGCCGGTGGCGACGAACACCGAGTGCGGAGCGGCGCTCGGGACCAGGTGGCCGCCGACGTTGCTGTAGCCGGTGATCTGGTCGGCGATGGCCTGCGCGGTGCCGTAACGGTCGTCGGCGTAAGCCTTGCCGTCGCCGGCCAGCCGCACCGGCGTGAAGCCCAACGCGCCGACTTGGGTGTCGATCTCGTCGCTCAGCGCCCTGGTCCCGCCCAGGATGTAGACGTTCGCGCCGCGCGGCAGGATCCGGGTCAGCTCGGCCTGCACCCGCGGGTCCAGCGAGGTGGTGCCGGTCATGAACAGCGGGCCGTCTTTCTCGGCGGCCAGCGCGTTGCCCGCGAGCGCGTCGGCAGCCAGGTCCGAGCGGGTGATGACGGCGCTGGCCGCCTGCCGGCCGCCGGTGCCGACGGCGTCGAATGACCACTGCGAGGCCCGGACCGAGGTGTCGACGCGGTCCGCGCCGCCGATCCGGTCGGCCACCGGCCGGGCCGGGGCGGTGCTCGCGCCGGTCTGCCAGCCGGCCTCGAAGGAGGCGTCGGGGTCGGCCTGGGTGCTGAGCGGGACCAGCGGTGAGTTCGCCTTGGCGGCGACCTTGTTCAGGACGCCGAGTTGGCCCCCGGAACCGTTGGCCTTGGTGGTCCAGGCGAGCAGGCTCTTGCCGTCCGGGGACCAGGTGATCGCGCCGCCCAAGGTCGTGGAGCTGATCTGGATCTTGACACCGCCGGCGGCCGGGGTGATGAACAAACCGCTGTCCGGGCCGAAGCTGTACGCGGTGTAGGCGATCCAGTTGCCGTCAGGGGAGAAGGCCAGGGACCGCGGCCGGAAGGCCAGATTGCGCAGAGTGGTCGCACCGGGGTCGAGGGCCACGGCCGTGGGCATCGATGTGCCGGCGCACTGCTCGGCGAACACGACGCGCCCGTTCGGAGCCACCGTCGGCGAGGTCGACCAGCAGTTCGCCTGTCCGGGCAGCTCGGCCAGGCCCGACCCGTCCGTGCCGACGACATCGATCTTGCCGGCGGTGCTCGGGCTGGTCAGCACGAAGTAGATCTTCTTGCCGTCAGGCGACCAGGCCAGCTGGCCCACGCCGGTCTGCCCGCCGAGAACGCGGCGCGCGTTCGCCCCGGACGCGTCGGCGATCCACAGTTCGCCGCTCGCCGGAGTGTTGTTTGCAGCCGGCACCGTCACCGCGAACGCGACCTTGGTGCCGTCCGCCGAATAGACGACCTGCGTGACGTGGCCGTCGCCGGTGTACCCGCCGCCGGTCGGCGTGACCGTCTGGACGTTGGAGCCGTCGGCGTCGGACTGGCTCCAGCCGGCGGTGTTCGTGGGCCAGGCGATGTGGCCGTTGACGTGGGCGGCGGCCGCCTGAGCGGCCGTCGACGGCAGCGCGATGGCCCCGGCGGCCGCGGCGAGCACGCCGACCGAGGCCAGCACGCGGGATGCGCGTCGGGACATGGTGGGACCCCCTCCTGATGGACTTGAGGGGATCTTGGATCCGGGCGCCTCCCGGTGGCTCGTGCATCGGGCGTATTCGGGTCCCACACAAAGTGTCTATACGCAGGTTGGCAGTGTCCTTCGAAGCAGGTTCCGACGCGGCTTTCCGGTCCGGAATCAGTTGATACAGGGGATCCCGTTGACGGAGTCCGGTCCGTTCCCGGTGATCGTCCCGCCGTTCTCCCCGTTCCCGGAACTGGTGGCCGTCGACGATCCCGAAGGCGTCGAGCTGCCGGACGTCGAGCTGCCGGCGGTCGAGCTGCCGGCGGTCGAGCCCGGCGTCGAAGGCGTGCTCGACAGGTTCCCGGCGGCGATCGAGTCGCCCTTGTCGGTCCCGATGACGACCAGGATCGAGCCGGCCTTCACCGTGCTGTCGGCGGTCGCGGTCACACCGCCGAGCTGGGTCCCGACGGCCTGCGCGGCGGCGCTCGCGCCGGACCCGTACAACACCGTGGTCTTCTGGTGCGAGGGGCGGATGTTGTCGCCGACGCTGGCGGTGAGGCCGAGCGCGCTCAGCGCCGAGACCTCCTTGGCGGCCGCGCCGTTGACGCCGGAGGCGTTCTCCACCACCGCCGTGCCGGTGACGTGCTGCGCGCTGGAAGAGCTGGTCGGCGCCGGGGTCGGGGTGGAGTCGGTGCTGGTCGGTGTCGTCGGGGTCGTGGCGGTCGAGGAGGTGGCGTCGCTGTCGGCGAACGCGCTCTTCACGAAGGCCTGCACCGTCGGGATGTCGATCTCGTTGCCGACCTCGTGGTTCTTCCCGATCCACTTCCACGACGAGTCGGTGATGATCGGCGCGGTGCGGAACGAGGTGCTGCCGTCGGACAGCGCCGAGGCGTTGCCGGCGAAGTCGAGCAGGTTCCAGCCGCTGTCGATGATCACGTCCTTCTCGGCGGTGCCGATCAGGCTGTCCATCTTCGACAGGTCGCTGAGGAATCCCTGGTCCTTGAGCCTCTTCAGGACCGCGGTGATGTAGGCCTGCTGCCGGTGCGTCCGGTCCAGGTCGCCGTTCGGCAGGTCCTCGCGCTCGCGGACGAAGGCCAGCGCCTTGGTCGGGGTGTCGAGCGTGAACACCCCGGCCGGGAAGTTCGCGCCGGAGTTCTCGTCCTGGGTCGGGCGCTTCAGGCAGACCTGGACCGGGCCGACGTCGCCGGCGACGTCGTAGAAGCCCATCAGGTTCACTTCGGCGAAGTGGTCGATGGGGATGTTCAGCAGCGTCTCCAGCGTGGCGATCTGCGCCTTGACCCCGGCGGCGTGGCCGATCTTGGCCAGGGCGTGGGTGTCGGAGGTGCCGGAGGCGGAGGCCTTCTGGGTCGCGTAGTAGTAGGCGTTGCCGTAGGCCTCCTTCACCTTCATCGTGCCCATGGAGTTGCCGTAGCCGTCCTGGGCGTCGACCCAGTCGTCGCGCGGGATCGAGACCGCGGTCGGCGTCCCGTTGCCGGCCGGGACGTGCAGGATGATCTCGCTGTTGGCGTTCTCGCCGCCGAGCAGGTCGGAGGCGGAACCGGCGTGGAGTTCGTCGTGGACGACGTCGTCCGGCAGCGCGTCGCCGTTCATCGCGTAGCGCGAGTCCAGGCCGATCAGCAGGATGTTGACGGATTTGTCCAGGCCGCTGTGCACCGGCGCCGGCTTGCCGTGCGCCACTTCCACTTTGCTGGTGTCCACCGACTGCACGCCGGTGTCCAGCTTGTGCACGCCGTACCAGGCGATGCCCGAGCCGGCCAGGACGGCCGCCCCGGCGACCGCGAAGACCCCGCGCGCGGCGATGACCGCCGGGGACGTCCGGCGCGCGGCGGTACCGGACTTCTCCGCGGCGCGGCCGGGCTGCGCTGCGGGCTCGGCGCTCTCGGTGCTACCGCTGCTCTCAGCGGTCTCGCCGCTCTCGACGGTTTCGGGGTCCGGGGCGCCGTCGGCGTTCTGGAGGTCATCGAGGCCGTCGGTGTTTTCGTTCTCAGCCACGATGCGCTCCTACCGGCCGGGCGCCGTCGGGCGCGGGTTCGGAGCCGGCCAGGCCGGGCTGCCGGTCCCCGCCGCGGCCGAAGACGGCCTTGGCCAGGGCCACGACCAGCACGGCGCCCAATGCCACCAGCGTGATGATGAACGCGTGGTGCAGCGCGGTCACAGAGTCCGTGCCCAGCTTCGTGTGGTTGGTGCCGCGCGGCTCGGCCAGCAGCACCCCGCCGACGGTGGACGGCACCACGATCATCGGCTGTGCCGGCACCAGCCACCACAGGCCGCGCCGGGTCGCCAGCAGCGTCGCGGCGCACGCGCCGACCACTACGCCGCCTTGAAGCAGCGGCCCGTCGCCGTTGCCGTTCACCCCGGCCGCGATTCCAGCCGCCATGGGTATAGCCACGGCGACCAGGGCTGTCAGCCCCGCCCGCCAGCGCTCATCGAGCCCCGCCATGATGTTCCCCACCCCAGATCCGTAGGAGGATGCTCCCTCCACATTGACGCATGGATGTTCGGGATGGTTGCAGTCTTCCGGGCGGCATATGGGCTTTCGGCAGCCATCCCGGCTTTATACACTCGCTATTGACGTGATGGGTTGAACACGAGGGGGGCGTGCAATGCCAGATCTTGCTGTAGACGTCGACGCGCTGGAGACCTTCGGCGGTCAGCTGGAGTCGATCCGGACTCGGATGAACGCCGCGCGCGACTGGACGCACCAGTACGACGGACAAATGGGGGCATCCCAGGTCGAGGACGCGCTGCACTCGTTCTCGTCGGGGTGGAAGGACGGCCGCACGGAGATCGACGGCTCCCTGAAGGCGCTGTCCGACATGCTGACGAACACCTCGCAGAACTTCCGGCAGGCCGACGCCGACCTGGCGAAGCCCTTCCAGAAGAATTAGCGGCGGTGCGGTAGCGCTTCGCATTCCGCGGCGCCGGTCGTTCAACCGGTCGGCGCCGCGGGTCGTGGACGCCCCTGGACGTCTGAAGAGCTGACGGTACTCTGTCAGCTGCTTGTCAGCCGTACGGGGAGGGAACCGATGAGCGAGCAGCCGAACCACGGCCAGCCGAATCAGCAGCCGCCGTACCCTTACTCGCCGCCGCCGGTACCGCCGAATCAGCAGCAGCCGTACCCGTATCCGCCGCAGCAGCAGGGATATCAGGGTCCGCCGCCGCAGCAACAGCAGCAGCCGTACCAGAACCCGTACCCGCAGCAGCAGCCCTACGGCCAGCCGCCGCAGCAGCAGGCCCACGGCCAGCCGCAGCAGTACGGGGCCCCGCAGGGCTATCCCCAGCAGCAGCCGTATCCGCAGGTCCCGCCGCAGCAGTATTCCGGCCCCGGCCAGCAGCCTTATGGCCAGCCCTACGGTCAGCCCGGTCAGCAGCCCGGTCAGCAGCCCGGTCAGCAGCCCGGACAGCCTGGCCAGTTCGGCCAGCCGGGCCAGCTAGGCCAACCCGGCCAGTTCGGCCAGCCGGGGCAGATGGGCCTTCAGCCGGACCAACTTCCGCCGGGTGCCGGCCTTGGTCCGGACCAGGCTCAGGCTCAGGCGGGCAAGAAGCCGAAGAAGAAGCGCAGCGGCTGCGCGACCTTCTTCATCGTCGTGTTCAGCCCCCTCATAGCCCTGGCCTTCGTCGTCTACGGCCTTTACTGGGTCCTGGCCTGGCTGCTGACCCCGGTCGCGCTGGTCATCCACCTCGTGTTCTGCGGCCTGGGCCTGATCTGGTACTCGGGGGTGAAGGTGCTGGCCTCGGGTCGCTCGAAGTACCGGTTGCTCCAGCCGCTGTATCCGAAGTTCCCGCCGTTGTGGACCGGTAAGTACTGGGTCGGGCTGAACCGGACCGTGCGTTCAACTGTCGAAGGTCTGGCGGGGATCCTCGAGATCTTCAACTGGTGAGCCGGACGCCGGGCTCCCCGGCGAGGTCCGCCAGGTGCCCGGCGACGATCGCCCGCGCCTCGTCCGCGGTCAGCCGGGGCGGATCGGCGGTCAGCTGGATCACCAGGCCGTCCAGCAGCGCGTGCAGTCGGCGGGTCTCCAGGGCCTGATCCCGGCCTTCCGTCAGGCGTCCGATCTCGGCCAGGACCAGCACGACGCTCTCGACCGAGCCTCGGATCACGTCGTCGATCTCGTGTCGGCGCCGGGCCACGCGGGCGTCGGAGCGGGCCAGTGTGACCAGTGCGAACCACACCTCGGATTCGACGCGCCGCGCCGGGTCGAGGGGGAGCAGCTGTTCCAGGTGCATCTGTAGCGCCTCCGGCGCCGGTATGCGGTCGCCGCTGTCGTAGAGCTCCCGCACCCGGTCCTGCACCGTGCCGACGATCAGATCCACGGCGAACAGGACCATCTCGGCCTTGTCCGGGAAGTAGTGCCGCAGCGCCCCGGCCGACCAGCCCGCCTCCTGCGCGACCGAGCGCACCGTCACCGCGTCGAAGCCGTCCCGCAGCGCCACCCGCCACAGGGCCTCGCTGAGCTCGGCGCGGCGGCGGTCGTGGTCGACGATTTTCGGCACCGCGCCATTCTCACACAGCCGTGTTAGATTGTTTTTGACACTAGCGTGTTAAAAACGGGAGGCGGCTATGGGACGCGGTTGGACTCGACGGGGGCCGTGGTGGCTTTACGTGCTGGTGGTGGGCGGGCTGAACGTGGCGCGCCAGATTGCCTTCCCGCCGTCGCGGGTCGGGAGCGGGATGACGATCCTGCTGTTCTTCGTGGTCCTGGCCGTCAGCTTCGTGGTGATCGAGGCGCTGCGGCGGACCCGGAATCGGGCCGACCGGCCCCGGTGATGGCGGGGTCGGCGGGCCCGACCCGTCCATGGTGGGGAAACACCGGCCTCTGCCGCAACATTCCGCGCCGGATCCGTGGTGTGGCGAACGCCTCAGATCACTGACTCGGCCGTCGCGGTCGGCGCGATCCCGGCCGATCCGCGCTTGAACGGCAACGCTTTTTCGGCCCGGGTGCGTCGTAATGGATAGACGGGTTCTGGACCGTGGGGCGGTCCGGAACCCGGCCTGTCCGAGTCGGCGTCCGGTCGGCGCTGCGGCATCGGGGGTCCGCAGCGCCGACCGCCCGGCTCAGCGCGGGACGCCGAGCCCCTCCAGCACCTGCGCACCGGGCAGCCCGGCGATCGCCGTCCCCGGCAGCCACAGCTTGGAGCCCCGGATCCCGGACCCGACCACGGCCACCGGCGCCGCGGCCACCGCCGCATCCACCAGCACCGGCCACCCCTCGGGCAGCCCGATCGGCGTGATGCCGCCGTACTCCATCCCGCTGAGCTCCACCGCCGCGTCCATCGGCGCGAACGACGCCTTACGCGCCCCGAGATGCTTGCGCACCAGCGAGTTGACGTCGGCCTTCGTGGTCGCCAGCACTATGCACGCGGCGTACGTGGTCTCCTCGCCCCGCCGGGCCGCGACGATCACGCAGTTCGCGGACTCCTCGGGCAGCACACCGTACGCGGCACAGAAGGCCTCGGTATCGGCCAACTCGGGATCGATCCCCGCCACCTCGACCAGCGGCGCCAGCGCCGGCAGCGCACGCAGCGCGGCCGCCACCGGCGCGGCGAGCAGTTCGGGACGGTCCAGGGCGGGGGTGCGGACTACGGCTTCGGTGGGCATGGACCGAATCTACGCCGCGGGTTCGGTCGGCCGGAAAGCGCGGGGCCGGCGCGGCGATCTGGCTGCTGACGGCTGCCGGAGGTCGTCCGCGACGTATCACGCATGCTGCTTCGGTCGGCCGGAGAGTGCGGTGCCGGCGCGGCGATCCGGCTGCTGACGGGCACTCGAAATCGTCCGCGAGGCATCGCGCACGCTGCTTCGCCGATCCGGCTGCCACGGCTGATCGGCAGCCCGCGCCGATCGATCCGACGCGGGCCGCGACCTGCCGCTACTTTCCCTGCGTCCCGCTCTCGACCAGCACCGCATCGGTGCCCGTCGGCTCGGCGGTCAGCTCGGCGGACGGCCCATCGGCCAGCTCGGCGGCCAGCACCGAGCGGTGCGTCGGGCGGGCCTCGGTCAGGCGCTGCATGCCCTCGTCGGTCAGCACCACGAAGACGCCTCGGCGGTCGGAGCTGCACAGGGTTCGGGTGACCAGGTTCTGGTTCTCCAGGCGGCCGATCATCCGGGACAGCGCGCTCTGCGTGATCGGCACGTGCGCGGCCAGCTCCTGCACCCGCGGCGGCTCGGCGCAGTCGTACTCCGACAGCGTGTCCAGCACCTCGAACTCGCTGGCCGACAGGCCGTGCTGTCGGTCGAGCTCCAGCTCCAGGGCATTCCACACGCGGGTCTTGCGCGCGACGAGGTCCCGCCACTGTTCGACGAGGCTTCGCTCAAGGAGGGACTCGGACTCCATGCGCACATGATAACACGTGCGAGCGCACAAGGTTCCCTCACATAAAGTGCTGATGCACAAGGTGTCACAGCACAAAGTGTTTGCGCACTAAGTGCACGTGCATGTAATCTCCACGGCATGAGCCACAGCGACACCGCAACCACCCTGCGTCCCGGCGAGTCCGCCGCGTCGGGACGCTGGCCGCTCCGTCTGTGGGGCGCCCTGATAGTCCTGTGCGGCGCCCTCTTCCTCGATGCCCTCGACACCTCGATGGTCGGCGTGGCCCTGCCGTCGATCCGTGAGTCCCTGCACCTGTCCACCTCGTCGTTGCAGTGGGTCGTCAGCGGTTACGTCCTCGGCTACGGCGGGTTCCTGCTGCTCGGCGGACGCGCGGCGGACCTGCTCGGGCGGCGGCGGGTGTTCCTGACCGCGCTGGCCGTGTTCGCCGTCGCCTCGCTGCTGTCCGGGCTGGTCGACGACGGCAGCCTGCTGATCGCGACCCGGTTCGTGAAGGGCATCAGCGCCGCGTTCACCGCCCCGGCCGGGCTGTCCATCATCACCACGACCTTCGCCGAGGGGCCGGACCGCAACCGGGCCCTGAGCATCTACACCACCTGCGGCGCCGCCGGCTTCTCGCTCGGCCTGGTGCTCTCCGGCCTGCTCACCGAGGCCGGCTGGCGCTGGACGCTGCTGGTCCCGGCGCCGGTGGCGGCGCTGATCCTGGTGATCGGCAGCAAGCTGATCCACCGCGACCAGCCGGTGGCCAAGGAGCAGCGCGGCGGATACGACGTTCTGGGCGCCGTGACCAGCACCGGTTCGGTACTGCTGCTGGTCTTCGGCATCGTCCGGGCCCCGCAGGTGGGCTGGCTCGCGCCGATCAGCATCGGCACGTTCGTGGCGGCCGTGGCGCTGGCCGCCGGGTTCGTCGTCACCGAACTGCGGGTGGCCAACCCGCTGGTGCGGCTCGGCGTGCTGCGCTCCCCGTCCCTGATCCGGGCCCTGATCGGCGGCGGCCTGATGTTCGGCGCGTACGCCTCGTTCCAGTTCGTCGTCACCCAGTACCTGCAGACGCTGTCCGGGTGGAGCGCGCTGCGCACCGCGCTGGCATTCCTGCCAGCCGGTCTGATCGTGCTGCTCGCCAGCTTCAAGATCGCCGACGTCCTCAACAAGTACGGCACGGCCCGGGTCGGCGTCGCCGGCTTCGCCGCCCTGTCGCTGGGCTACCTGCAGTTCCTGCGGATCGGCCAGACCCCGAGCTGGTGGGTGATCCTGCCCTCGATCGTGCTGCTCGGCCTGGGCTTCGGGCTGGCCTTCCCGGCGATCAACGTGCAGGCCGCCTCCGGCATCGCCGACGAGGAACAAGGCTTGGTCTCCGGGCTGCTGAACACCGCCTTGCAGGTCGGCATCACCGTGGTGCTGGCCGCCTCGACCGCGATCATCGCCGCCAACGGCGGCGGCACCGCGCACAGCAACGCGCAGGTGCTGGCCAGCTACCGGCCGGTGCTGGTGTTCGTGGCCGTGGCCACGGTCGGCGGGCTCCTGATCCTGGCCGGCGGTCTGCTGCGCAGCCGCCGCAGCCCGGTGGAGTCCACGTTGGCCGAGGAGCTGGAGGACGAGCTCGACGTCCTGACCCTGCGCGAGCAGGATCTGATGGTCTGAGCAGGCTGTCGGTCTGAGCAGGCCATCGGCTTGAGCGGGCTGTTCGTCTGAGTCGGCTGTCGGCTTGAGCTAGCCGCATCATCGGCGCCGGTCCCCGAACCAGGGGGACCGGCGCCGATGAGTTTCGCGGCGGCGCGTCGTCTGTTGTGCTGAGAGCGGGAAACGCCGCACCATCCACGAACCGCCGGAGGGCACCATGGCCGCCAAGACCGTCGCCGAGAAGCTCGTCATCAAGCCGGGCCACTCGGTCTGGACCTCGCACCCCGACCGCTTCGCGGGTATCGGCGCGCTGCCGGCGGGTGCCGGGCGCACCGACGACCTGGCCACGGCCGACGTCGCGGTCCTCTACGCCGACGACGCCGACTCCGCGCGGGCCCTGCTGACCGCGAACAAGGCCGACGTCGCCAAGCCGCCGGTGGTCTGGATCGCCTATCCGAAGGCGAACCGGACCGACATCAACCGCGACAGCTTGTGGCCGATCGTCGTCGAGTTCGGCATGCGGCCCAACGGTCAGGTGGCGATCGACGAGGTCTGGTCCGCCCTGCGCTTCCGCGCGGACAAGCCCGGCGAGGAGCCGTTCAAGGGCGGCGCGAAGAAGTAGCGCCGTACCTGGCGCCCCGGCGCCGCCCGGGTCCGGTTCCTACTCGACTTCTACTCGGCTTCTACCCGGCTTCCTTACTCGACGACGATCTCGACCGGGATGTTGCCGCGGGTCGCGTTGGAGTACGGGCAGACCTGGTGCGTGGCCTCCAGCAGGGCCTGGCCCTTCTCTCCGTGCAGCGCCTCCGGGAGCTCGGCGCGCAGCACTACCGACAGGCCGAAGGCGCCGCCGTCCAGGCTGTTCAGCGTGACCTCGGCGGTCACCGACGCCTCGGAGACGTCCACCCCCTGCTGCTTGGCGACCAGCTGCATCGCGCTGGCGAAACACGCCGAGTAGCCCGCGGCGAACAGCTGCTCGGGGTTGGTGCCCTGGCCGTTGCCGCCCAGCGACTCCGGGAAGGCCATGTTCAGGTCGAGCTTGCCGTCATCGGTGAAGGAACGGCCTTCGCGACCGACGGAGGTGGCGACGGCGGTGTAGACGGGCTTCATGGGAGAGCCTCCAAGCTGCGGGGTGGGGCGTGAACCAGACAGATCTGTCTGTCTGGTTCACTGCTTACAGTAGACAGATCTGTCTGGTACCGTCAAGTGTGTGAGCTCAGCCCGTTCCCGCATCCTCGACACCGCCACTCGGCTCTTCTACGCCGAGGGCATTCACACAGTCGGCGTAGACCGGGTGATCGCCGAGGCCACGGTGGCGAAGGCGACCTTCTACCACCACTTCAAGTCCAAGGAAGACCTGGTCCTGGCCTACCTGACGACCGAGTACGAACGGCAGAAGGCCCTGCTCGGCGGCGCCCCCGGCGTCGGCGTCGAGCGCATCGAGGCGATCCTGGCCAAGCTGGCGGAGGTCAGCGTCGGCCCCGGCTTCCGGGGCTGCCCGTTCCTGAACGCCGCCGCGGAGTACGCCGACCCCGACCACCCGGTCCGCCACGTGGTCGACGACTACCGCTCCTGGTACCGCGACCTGATGCGCGACAGCCTCAAGGCCTCCGGCCGGCCGAACGCCGACCAGAAGGCCGACCTGCTGCTGCTGGTGCGGGACGGCATCGCCGTCGCCGGCGGGCTGGGGGACAAGGACGCGGTCCAGGCCGGCGTCCGGACCGCGCTCGCCGCGGTGTGAGGACGTCGGCCGACTGACGCGGCCGACCAAGGTTGCTCGCTGTCAGGTCGATGTCACCGTGACCGCGCCCGCGTTCGAGGACACCTTGAGATGCCGCGTCGCCGACGGATCGTTGGGCACGTCCACGGTCCGCGCGCCCGCGTTGGTGGACGCCTCGACGGCGTAGCTCCCGTCCGGCACGGCCACGGTCACCTCGCCCGCGTTGCTGTGCGCGGTGACCTCGTTCGGCGGCGCGGTGAAGGCCAGGTGGACCGCGCCGGCCGAGGCCTGGACCCGCACGCTCGGGGCGCTCAGGTCCTTGCCCTCGACCTCGCCCGCGGCGGCCGTGACGTCGACCGTTCCGGCGATGCCGGCCACCGTGACCTGGCCCGCGTTGTCGGTGATCGTCACCGCGAGCGAGGACGGCACCGTCACGTCGTAGGCGATCCCGCAGTCGTCGCAGTTGGCGGTCAGGTCCAGCACGCCGTCGGTGACCGCCTGGCCCGGGGTCGGCGGATGGTCGGAGTGGTAGTCGATGTCGCGGTGCACGACGATGTCGCCGCCGGTGCCTCCGCTGTGCACCACCACCTGGCCGGCGCCGTTGTCGATCCGCAGCGCCCGGACCTGCTGGGTGATGGTGGCGTCGACCTCGACGTGGTGGTCGTTGAGATAGCCGCACCCCGACACGCCGACCGCGACCGCGGCCGCCGCGCATACCGCCGCCAGTGCGGCGATCCGGCCCCCTGAAGTGCGCACGGCACCCACCCCCATCGATGACCAGCCCACGCGGCGCCGATCGCCTGCGTTCACTGCCAGCGTAGAGAGTGCAGAGCTAGTTTGCAAAGACTCTCTGCAAAATCATTTGCAGAGTTCTCGGCATAGCGCGGCATGCGAGGTATGGTGACGCCGTGCCCCAAACCCCTCCCGAACCGATCGGCACCGCGGACGGCGACCGGTCCAGCATCTACCGGGTGCTGTCCAACCCGCTGCGCCGCCGCATGCTCGCCTACCTGCAGCAGCACCGCGAGGCCAACTCCACGAGCCTGGCCAAGGCCCTCGGCGAGAGCACCGGCACCACCAGCTACCACCTCCGCAAGCTCGCCGAGCTCCGCTTCGTCGAGGAGATCCCGGAACGCTCGACCGGTCGTGAGCGCTGGTGGCGGGCCCTGCCGATCCAGCTCGAGGCGCCGGACCCGGGGGCGATGGACCCCGCCGAGTTCGCGGCGCTCGCGGAACGCGCGCGGGAGCAGGCGAAGCACGACATCGACCTGTACTACCGGGTGCTCACGCAGTACGAGGGTCCGGAAGGCTGGGCCCAGGCGTTCCGTGGCGGGTTCTGGATGAGCAAGGAAGAGTTGTTGGGTTTCCTGAACGAGTACAAGCAGCTCCAGTGGAAGTACGGGCACGCCGATCCTCGCGAGGCACCGGAGGGGGCGCGGCTGATGGCTTTGCGGACGTTCGTCGTCCCCGAGCCGCCGGAAGAGGCGGCGGGGGAGAACGAACAGGCCGAGCGGTGAACCTCCTTCCGAGACTGATCGCCGTCAGCGGCCCGCCCGGCGCGGGCAAGACGACGTTGGCGCACGCGCTGGCCGACGCGCTCGGCTGGCCGGCGGTGTGTCGTGACGAGATCAAGGAGCGCATGGCCGGCGCCGGAGCCGATCCCGCCGAGGACCTGAACCTGAAGACGTTCGACGTGTTCTTCGGCACCCTCGCTGACCACCTGCGATCGGGGACCAGCCTGGTCGCGGAGGCGGCGTTCCAAGACCGCCTCTGGCGTCCGGGGCTCGAGCCGCTGCTCGGCCTGGCCGACATCCGCGTCGTGCGCTGCGTCGTCGCCCCCGAACTCGCTCGTGACCGCATCGCCCACCGGGCCGCCACCGAGCCTTCGCGCTCGGCGCACGATGACGTGGCCCTGCTGCGCCGCATCACCGAGGGGCAACGGCCGATCGAGTCGTGGGTGCCGATCGCTCTGGACGTTCCCACCTTGACCGTGGACACCACCCGGGAGTGGGAGCCGGCCTTGGACCGGATCGTCGAGTTCGCCACGCGGTGACGGCCTGCGAGGTCAGACTGCGGGCAGAACGACCGTCGACCCGGACCGGACCTCGATGCGGAAGGCCTGGCGGCCGGCCGCGAAGCGGGGGTACGCGCCGCCGCTGATCTGGACACGTAATCGGTGGCCGGGGAGGAAGCGGTGTGCGGTGGAGGACATCGCGACGGTGATCGTGAGCGGCGGCGGTCCGGTCACCCGGGTGATGCCGTCGCAGACGTTCCAGGAATGACCACGTTCGTCGACGTCGCAGAGCCGGACGAACAGCGTCGCGGCGAGGGGTTCCGCGCCAGGCCCGACCAGGATTTCGGCGGCCACCGCGCCGATCACCTCGGTCGGTTCGGTCAGCGGCGGACCGGTGAATACGAGGACATCGTCACGCTCCTCCAAACTCTTGTTGTTCTGGACTCCTGGCTTCTGCGCCAGGCTGTTGCCGCCGACTGACGGAGTCGGATCGTCAGGGTCGTAGCGGACGACGCCCACAGCGACGTCCGTACGCGGCGGTTCGCGGCTCAGAGCTCCGCCAGGGTGCGGGTACCAGGACAGCGGGATGGCCGCCGGCGGCCAGGCCGACAGGTCGCGCCATCCGGTGGTGCGGCCGACAGCCACGCGTATCTGCCCTTGAGGCGGGGCGGGGCCGATGAGGTGCCCGCGTAACCAGGCCAGCGATTCGGCGAAGATTCTCGCGGCCCCTTTCCGCAACGCCGAGGTGTGCGTCCAGGGCCCGATCAGCAGCGATCGGTGTCCGGCGGGCAGTCGGCCGTACTGCTGGAGCGCCTGGTCCAGAGCCACGTCGGCCCAGCCGCTGATCACCAGCGTCGGGACGGCGAGGCGGTCGGCTGCGTCGAGCAGATCCGTGCCCTGCCAATAGCCGTCGCCGGCGGTGGAGTCGGGGTCGGGGTGGGTCGCGGCACCATGGAATCGGCGCGGGCCGGGAAGCTGTGTCTTGACCATGGTGGTCGCGATCAGGGCGTCGTCGAGGGCGAAGACCCCGCTTCGGTGGAAGAGGCCACGCGGATTGTGCAGCGGCATCTGCATCACCATCGCCTTCAGTTCAGGTGGCGGGGCGGCGGCCAGGGCCCAGTGCGCGTAGGCCACCGCGCTGGGGCCGACCAGCCCGAGCCGGCCGTCGAACCAGGGCCGCCGCCGCAGCCAGGCGACCGTCGAGCGGCCATCGGGCCCGTCATCGCGCCAGGGCTGGAAGACGCCGCCGGATCCGGCTGTGCCGCGAGTGCTCTGTAACAGCACGTGGAAGCCCTGCTCGGCGAAGGCCACGCCGTACAACGCCGCCCATCGGAAGCCACGGCCGTACGGCGAGCGCACGAGCAGGGTCGGGAAGTCCTGCGGCGTCCCCGAATCGGGCAAGTCGGGGAAGTAGTGGTCGGCCAGCAGCTCGACGCCGTCGGCCATCGGTATGCGCAGCCCGGGCTCACAGGACACGGCGTACCGCGGGGCGGGCATCCCGCGCAGGACTCGGCGGGCTATACGGGTGCTGACTGGGAGCTTCATGATGCTGCCTCCTTGGTTGCGGACTTGGTGCCGGAAAGTGATGGATCTTGTGCGGAGAGTAGTTCTCGTATCACGTACGAGAATAGAGCTGTCAAGATTGACTGCGCAACCGATCTCGAGAGGAAGTCGGCGTGGATCCCGAAACGCTGTGGTCAGAGCGTCGAAATCACCTAGGACGGCCCCCGGCGCACACCCGGGAGGCCGTCGTCGCCACCGCGATCGGCGTCGCGGACGCCGAAGGCCTGTCCGGTCTCACCATGCGCGCGGTGGCGACCAGCCTCGGCTCCGGCACGATGTCGCTGTACACGTATGTGTCCGAGCGCGATGCCCTGCTGGAGCTGATGATCGACGCCGTGACCGGGGAGCAGGAACTGCCCACGGCCTCCGGCGACTGGCGTGCCGACCTGGCCGCCTTCGCCCGAGCCCAGCGGACCCTGCTGCGCCGCCACCCCTGGCTTCCGGTGGCGCTGACCGGCCGCCGCACGCTGGGCCCGAACGCCCTCAAAGCGCTGGACCACGGGCTCGCGCTGCTGGAGCCCTCAGGCCTGGCGCCGAGCGAGCGTGCCGAGGCGGTGGCGCTGGTCAGCGGTTTCGTGATCACGTACATCGGCCGCGAGGTGGCGGAGCACCAGGCGCTGGGACGCGCCGGCGACGCACGGCAGTTCAGCGAGTCGAACGCGCGCTACCTGGCTGCCGCAACGGCGTCCGGCGCTTATCCGCACCTCGCGGCGGCGATGGCGGACACGGCGGCGAGCCCCGAGCAGCCGCCGGACCCCGACCAGGCCTTCGAGCGGATGCTGGCGCGGCTGATCAGCGGGTTGGGATAGTGGCCCATCCCGTCGTGCCGAACGAAGCAACCTGTCTGCCAACCGGACGTCACTGTGTTGAGAGCCGAAGTCGTCCTGGAGAGGGAAACTCATGAACGTCAAGGTGCCCGTCGCCCTGGCCATCCTCGCGGTGTCCGCCGTCGGGGTGAGCGCCTGCGCGTCCTCCCCGTCCAAGAGCGCCGCGTCCACGCCGGCCGGCGCCGACACCGGATCGACCTCGGCCACGTCCGACCTCGCCGCGACGACCTCGGCGACCTCGGCAACGTCGTCCTCCTCGTCGTCGGCGGCCTCCAGCACATCGAGCCCGGCCGGCACCCCCGCCACTTCGAGCTCGGCCACCTCGCACGGCCCGGTCCGCACCGACATCCCGGCCGGCGCGATGCTGGCCCAGTCGGATCTGGCCCGTCCCACGCGCGGGATCTGGACGTCCTCCGGCCTCGACCAGAACACCCCCGGCCAGCAGGTCCTCGATCCGGACAACTGCGATCCGATCCTGCGTCCGCAAGCCCCCGACCCGCGGTACCCGCACAACCCCGCCTGGGCGAACATGCGCAGCTCGATGTGGACGGGGGCGAACAACGCGCAGGTCAGCGAGTCGGTGATCACCTACACCTCGGCTGCCGCCGCAGGCCAGGACCTGGCTACGCACAAGAGCTGGATCGCGAACTGCGCGGCCCGATTCCAGTGGACCGACCAACCTTCGAGGGCCGTGATCACGACCGCCGCCCTGGACGGTGTGAGCGACGCCTACGGCATCCGCGTGGTCATGTACCCGCCGGACCAGCCGGCCTCGGTGGCGAAGGTCGAGGCCTACGACTACATGGCGGTGATCCTGCGGGGCAACAGCCTCACCGTCCTGAACGTGTCCGACGGGGCCTCGGACTCCACCAAGGCGCAGGATCCGGGGTCGACCGCCTTCGGGCACGACGTGCAGGCCGCCGCGTCGAAGCTGGCCGCGACCTTCGCGCAGTAGACCTGAGCCGCCGACCAAGCCGATGAATAGAACCGTCAGCGAACCGCCGCCTCGGCGGCGACCGGGTCCTCCTCCCGGCCCCACCGCGAAGGACTCACCCCTTTCGCCCGCTTGAAAGCCACGCTGAACGCGAACGCGTCCTGATACCCGACCGCCCGAGCCGCGGCGGCGACCGTCGTCGCCGCTTCCTCGCGCAGCAGGTCGGCGGCCAGCGTCATCCGCCAGTCGGTCAGATAGGCCATCGGCGGCTGCCCGACCAGCCGGGCGAAGCGGGCGGCGAACGCGGCCCGTGACATCCCCGCCACCTCCGCGAGCTCGGCGACCGTCCAGGGCCGGGCCGGATCGGTGTGCAGCTGGTCGAGGGCGGTGCCGATCGAGGGGTCGGTGAGTGCGGCATACCAGGACGGGTCGGCCGGGCCGATGCTCGCGCACCACGAGCGCAGCGCGAGGACCAGCACCAGATCCAGCGAGCGGTTCAGCACGGCGTCCTGCCCGGGCTCGTCGCGCGCGGCCTCACCGGCCAACAGGTCCAGGGCGGCGCCGGTGCGCGGCCCGGCCGGGATGACGGCCAGCGGCGGGAGCATCGCCAGCAGTCGGCGGCCGGCCTCGCCGCGCAGCTGGAACATGCCACGCAGCACCCTGGTCGCCCCGGGCAGCCCGTCGCCCCAGGTACGCGGAGCCAGGCGCCCCTCCATGACGGCTTGCGCCCGCGAGCCGCCGAGCAGCTGCTTGCGACCGCCGCGGATCAGCACCTGCGGCGGCGTCGCCAGGTCGTCGGAGATCGTGTGCCGCGCGCTGTGGGCGACCAGGGCGATGTCCCCGGCCGCGAGCCGGGTCGGCGGCACCGCGGGCACATCCTCCAGCCGCAGCATCGCCGGGCCGCCGAAGGTGGCGAACACTGTGAGCGCCGGGGGGTCGGCGTACGTCATCGACCACGGCGGCCGTTGGATCAGCTGCCGCACCCGCGCGTCTGTGGCCCCGGCGCGGCGGAGCAGATCGCTGAGCGTGTCCACATCGCCGAGGCTAGACGATCGCAAAGGTTTCGGCGACGTTCTCCCATGGAGAGTCCAGACCCATCACGGTTACCTGGAGAGGTGAAGAACTTCCTGATCCTGGGCGGCACCGGCAAGACCGGCCGCCGCATCGCGTCCCGCCTCACCGCCGCCGGCCACGAGGTCCGCACCGCCAGCCGCACCGGCGGTGACGTCCGGCTCGACCTCGACGACCCCGCCACCCACGCCCCGGCCCTGGCCGGCATCACCGCCGCCTACCTCATCGAACCCGGGAGCGTCGCCGGCGTCACGGACCCGCCCCGGATGGCGGCCCTGGTCGACGCCGCGGTGACGGCGGGGGTCCAACGCCTGGTCCTGCTCTCCGCACCCGGCGCCGACCGGGAGACCCACCCGCTCCACACCACCGAGCAGGCGGTCCGCGGGTCGGGTCTGGAATGGACCGTCCTGCGCCCGGGCTGGTTCGCGCAGAACTTCAGCGAGGACTTCTGGCTCCCGGCGGTCCGCAGCGGGACGCTCGCCTTCCCGGCCGGCGAGGCCCGGCTGCCCTTCATCGACGCCGAGGACATCGCCGACGTCGCCACGGCGGCGCTCACCGCGGACGGCCACCACGGCCAGGTCTATGAGCTCAGGGGTCCGCGATCGATCGGCTTCGGCGAGGCGGCCGACCTGATCGCCAAGGCGTCCGGAAGGCCGCTCCAGTACCTCGCGATCACCCCCGAGGCCTTCCTCGAGCAGCAGCTCTCCCGCGGCGTCCCGCAGCAGGTGGCCGAGCGTATGACCGGCCTGATGACGATTGACAGCACCCGCGGTCCCGACGGCCCGACCGACGGTGTCGAACGCGCGTTGGGACGTGCCCCGCGCCGGTTCGAGGACTTCGTCGTCGCGGCGGCGGCCACCGGCTGCTGGAGCTGAGGGCTGAGCTGAGCGCCGCCGGGGGCGCCGGGGTCGCGGAGGCCGCGGGGTCGCGAGTTTTCACCGGATGGCGGCAGCCCCGCGCCGCCCGGGGCGCGCCGCCGCCGCGCCCCGGTTACTAAGGACCCATGCCCGACTTCCTGACCGGTGAGCAATACGAGATCACCGCCGGCCCCTACCGCGCGGTGATCACGGAAGCAGGAGCGGGGCTCAGAGAGCTGACCCACGACGGCGAACCCCTCGTCCTCACCTACGCCGCCGACGAACCCGCGCCGGCTGCGTTCGGGCAGCTCCTGATCCCCTGGCCGAACCGGGTGGACCGGGGCCGCTACCGCTTCGACGGCCGCGACCACCAGCTCGACCTGTCCGAGCCGGAGCTGGACAACGCCATCCACGGGCTCACACGCTGGTCTCCGTGGTCCCTCGTGGAGCAGAGCCCCGACGCCGTCAGCCTGGCCTACTCGCTGCCCGGCTCGACCGGCTACCCGTTCCGCCTCGGCCTCCAGGCCGAGTACCGCCTGGACGCCGCCGCCGGTCTGACGGTCACGCTCACCGCGACCAACCCCGGCACCCGGGCGCTGCCCTACGCGCACGGCATGCACCCCTACATCACCGTCGGCGAGCCGCTGGACACCTGCACGATCCAGCTCCCGGGCACCCAGTACCAAGCGGTGGACGACCGGATGATCCCGACCGGCGGCCCGAAGGACGTCACCGGCAGCGAGTACGACCTGCGCGCCGGCCGGGTCCTCGGCGACCAGAAGATCGACATCGCCTTCACCGGCCTGGACCGCGGAGCCGACGGCCTGGCCCGGGTCCGCCTGACCGGCAGCCGGCGCAGCACCTCGTTCTGGTCGGACCGGGCCCAGCCCTGGCTGGAGATCTACACCGCCGACAGCGTCCCCGCCGAGAGCCGCCGCCGCGGCCTGGGCTGCGAGCCGATGACCGGCCCGCCGAACGCCCTGGCCAGCGGCGTGGACCTGATCCGTCTGGAACCGGGCGCGCAGTACCGCGGCTCGTGGGGGATCGCAGCCGGCTGATCGGCGCCGACCTCCACAGCCCACCAGCCACCAGTCCAGCCACCAGTCCAGCCGCCAGTCCAGCCGCCGCCACCAGCAAGGGAGCCCGCTCATGCCGTTGTCCCCCGCCGTGACCTCGACCCACAACGCCGACATGGAGGGCGCCGACGTCCTGGTGCTCTACGGCATCACCGGCGACCTGGCCAAGAAGATGCTGCTGCCGGCGCTGTACAAGCTCACCGAGCGCGGCCTGCTCAAGGTCCCGGTGGTCGGCGTGGCCTATTCGGACTTCGATGACGCGGCGCTGCGCACGCACGCCCGCCAATCGGTGATCGACGCCGGCTACGAGCTCGACGAGAAGGTGTTCAAGAAGTTCGCCGCCGACCTGAGCATCGTCACCGGCGACTTCACCGACCCGGCGATCTACGCGAAGGTCGGCAAGGCGATCGCCGGCAAGGGCTTCGCCGCGCACTACCTCGCGATCCCGCCCTCGCTGTTCGACAAGGTCGCCGCCGGGCTGGCCGGGGCCGGGCTGAACAAGAACGCCCGGCTGGTCGTGGAGAAGCCGTTCGGCGACGACCTGGCCTCGGCGCGGCAGCTGGAAGCCGATCTGGAGCAGTACTTCGACCGCGACCACCTGCTGCGCGTCGACCACTTCCTGGGCGACGAGTCCGTCGAGGGCCTGGGCACCTTCCGGTTCGGCAACACCCTGCTGGCGCCGGTGTGGGACCGCTCCTCGATCGACAACGTGCAGATCACCCTGGCCGAGGACTTCGACGTCGCCGACCGCGGCTCCTTCTACGACGCCGTCGGCTGCCTGCGCGACGTGGTCCAGAACCACCTGTTCCAGGTCATGACCCTGCTCGCGATGGACCCGCCGACCATCGCCGACCCGCAGGCACAGGCCCTGGAGAAGTGGCGGCTGCTGCACTCGGTGCGGACCGTCGAGGCGGCGGACGTCGTGCGCGGGCAGTACGAGGGCTACCTCGACGTGCCGGGCGTGAAGAAGGGCTCGCAGACCGAGACCTACATCGCGCTGCGGCTGTGGATCGACAACTGGCGCTGGGCCGGGGTCCCGTTCTACATCCGCAGCGGCAAGGCGCTGGCGGTGACCGCGACCGAGGTGTGCGTGCAGCTGCGGCGGCCGCCGTCCGAGCTGTTCCGGGGCCTGGCCGGCGACGTCCCGCCGAACCTGATCCGGATCCGGCTGGAGCCCGGCGCCGGGATCGCGTTCGAGCTGATGGCCCGGCGCGGCGAGCGCGGCGAGCTGCCGGTGGCGTTCCCGATGGGCATCGACTTCGAGAAGGTGCTCGGCGGGCAGGCCAAGCCCTACGAGAACATCCTCTACGCGGCGATCGTCGGCGACTCCAGCGGCTTCGCGTTCTTCCCGGCCATCGAGGAGAGCTGGCGCATCGTCGGCGACATCCTCAAGAGCACCAAGCCGACCGTCTACAAGGCCGGCAGCTGGGGCCCGGACCAGGCGGCGAAGCTGCCCGGCCCGGACGGCTGGCACAACCCGGCCGAGGAGCTGTTGGACGACTCGCGGGTCCAGGCCGAGGCAGCGGCCGCGCCGAAGCTGTCGGCCTACGACAAGGGCCGGGCCGCGGCGAAGGGACAGACCGTGCCGAAGGGCCGGACCGCGGCGAAGAAGAAGTAGGACAGACCGCGCCGAAGAAGAAGTCGGACCGACCGGGAAAGCGAACCACTGCCAGGGTGCGGTGGTTCGCTCCCTGATGTCCGGCTATCCGCCGATTACACTCGGCACGTGCCGGTCACCCCCGCCGGCGGCGCCGACGGCCGGGTGTGCTCCGTCGACCAAAGCCGCTCCCTGCTGCGGATCCCGCGCCGCGTGCACCCTCCGCTGACCACCATCACCTGGCGGCTGGCGCTGGCCCTGGGGATCGTCGTGCTGGGCGCGGTCGTGGTCTGGTTCGGCCGGGACGGCTACCGCGACTCCACCGGCCGGCCGGTGGGCTGGCTGACCGCGTTCTACTACTCGACCGTCACCCTGACCACCATCGGCTACGGCGACGTGGTCCCGGTCAGCGACACCGCGCGCCTGGTCAACACCCTGGTCATCACCCCGCTGCGGCTCAGCTTCCTGCTGATCCTGGTCGGTACCACGCTGCGGGCGCTCACCGAGCGCACCCGGGCGCAGTGGCGCGAGCAGAAATGGAGGCACAAGGTGCGCGCTCACGCCCTGGTCATCGGCTACGGCACCAAGGGCCGGGCGGCGGTGGACACGCTGCTGTTCCGCGGCTGGCGGCCGCGCGACGTGGTGGTGGTCGACGTGGACCGGGAGGCGGTCCAGGACGCGAACCGGGTCGGACTGGTCGGGGTGGTCGGCGACGGCACCCGCACCGCGGTGCTGGACCGGGCCGAGGTCCGCAAGGCCGCGCAGGTGATGGTGACCACCGGCCGCGACGACACCGCGGTGCTGGCCGTGCTGACCGTGCGCCGGATGCACAAGCGGGTGGCGATCACCGCCTCGGTGAAGCAGACCGAGAACGCCCCGCTGCTGCGCGACAGCGGCGCGGACGTCGTCATCACCTCCTCGGAGGTGGCCGGGCAGCTGGTCGGGACGGCCGCGGTGAACCCGACCGTGGGCATCGTGATGGAGGACATGCTCTCCGGCCTGGACCTGCGGGTGCTGGAGCGCGATCCGGCGCCGGCCGAGATCGGGCTGGTGCCGCAGCAGGTCCGGGAGGCGGTGATGGCCGTGGTCCGGGAGGGCAAACCGGTGCTCTACGACGATCCCGGGCTCGGGGTCATCCGGTCCGGCGACCAACTCGTGGTGCTGCGTTCGACGCCGCCGGAGCCGCCGGCCGAGCTGCACCGGAGGCGGCGGCTCCGGCGGCCGCGGTTCACCGGCGATCCTGGCGACGATCAGCGGGATTGACCGCCGGACCGGCGTCGGCGCGCCCCGCGTCGTAAGCGGACGTCGAAGCGCGTGCTTCGGGCACCGGCTTCATCCCGAACCGCCGGAACAGCGCGGTCTGCACCTCGCCGGTGTCGCGGTTCTTGGTCTCCGGCACGTAGCGCCCGACGAACATCAGCCCGACCACGCACACCCCGGCGAAGATCAGGAACGTCTGGCCCTGGCCGATCCCGTTGGCCACGGTCAGGAAGGACTGGCTGACGATGAAGTTCGACAGCCAGTTCACCGTGGTCGCCGCGCTGGAGCCGTCGGCCTTGGCCCGGGTCGGGAAGATCTCGCCGACCAGCACCCAGAACACCGGCCCGAGGCCGCCGGCGAAGGCCGCGATGTAGGCGACCATGAACAGCAGCGTCAGGTTGGAGTTCCAGTTCCAGATGAAGCTGAAGCCCAGCAGCGCCACGAAGCCGGCCATCCCGGCCAGCGAGATCAGCAGCAGCTGGCGCCGGCCCAGCCGGTCGATGGTGTTGATGGCCACGACCGTCATCACGAAGTTGATGATGCCGATGTAGACCGAGTAGATGATCGAGTTGCTGGCGCTGCGGCCGGTCTGTTCGATGATCGTCGGGGCGTAGTAGATGATCGTGTTGATGCCGCCGAACTGCTGCAGCGCGGCCATCGTCACCCCGACGATCATCGCCGGCCGCACGGCCGGGGTGAGCAGGATCCGCCAGCCCTTCTCGTCCGCGCCGCGCGCCGCCTCCTGCCGCGCGGCCTGCTCGGTGCGCTGCCGGTAGACCTCGATGATCTCGTCGGCCTGTTCGCCGTCGGTGACCTTCAGCAGCCCCTGCCGCAACTGCTCGATCCGGCCCCGGCCGAACAGCCAGGTCGGGGACTCCGGCACCAGGAACCACACGCCCAGGCTCAGCACCAGCGCCGGGATCGCGCCGAAGGCGAACATCGCGCGCCAGTTCCCGCTGTGCGAGAACGCCAGGTCGATCAGGTAGGAGCAGAGGATGCCGACGGTGATCAGCAGCTGGTTCAGGGACAGGATGCGGCCGCGGATGTTCGCCGGGGACATCTCGCCGAGGTAGACCGGGACCTGCGCCGAGGCGCCACCGACGGCCAGGCCCAGGACGAACCGCGCGACGATCAGCGTCCCGTAGTTCTGCGAGACGACCGCGATCAGCGTGCCCACGGCGAACACCAGGCCGAAGAGCGTGACCGTCTTCTTGCGGCCGAGGGAGTCCGAGATCCGGCCGGCGACCAGCGCGCCGATCATCGCGCCGATCAGCAGGACGCTGACCACGCTGCTCTTCTCGGAGTTCGAGAGGTGGAAGTCCTTGGCGATGTAGAGCAGCGCGCCGGACACCACGCCGGTGTCGAAGCCGAACAAGAACCCGCCGACGGCGATGATGATCGCCCATCCCCACACCCGCCGCTCGCCCCGTTTGGGCAGCGTGATGGCGGTGATCGGCCCGGAGGTGCCGGGTTCGCGGGAGAAGCCTTGCATCGGTCGCTCGCATTCTGGCGCGCTCGGGGCGGGGCATTCGGGACACGGTGTTCGCCTCTGCCATCGTGGTCGGGCGCGCGGGCGGCGGCATGTGTGGTGGGCCGAATGGTGCGCCGCCAGGAGGGCGATCCTGGTTCAGAGCTCGGTTCAGAGCCCGGTTCAGAGGCCGGTTCAGAACGCGGTTCAGAGCCCGACGAGCAACCGCGGCTCACCCCGCTCCTGGGCCCGCCGGTCCCGGGCCGCCAGGATCTCGGTGCTCTCGGCGTCCGCCGGAAGGAAGGATTCGAGGACCGACTCCGCGACCGTGACGTCCACCGCCGTCGCGAACGACGTCAGCGCCGTCATCAGCCGCAGTTCGCCCTCGGGCACGGTCAGCCGCATCGGCACCGCGAACCCGAGGTACGCCTGGTCGGCCGGCGCCTCTGGCACGTACCCGGCCAGTTCCTCCACCAGAGCGTCCAGCCCCCGGTCCGGGCTCTGCATCGCCATCAACCGCAGATTGTCGATGACATGCCGGCCCCACTGCGCGAGGTTGGCGACCCGCGGCGCGATCCCGTCGGGGTGCAGCATGACCCGCAGCAGATCGATCGGCGGGGTGAGCAGGTGCGGCGCGCAGTCTTCCAAGAACACGGAGAAGGCGCGGTTGGCGGCGATCACGCGTCCCGGCCGCCGAAGCACCAGCGCCGGATACGGCAGATGTCCCTCGATCACCCGTTCCATCGCCTCGCGGACCGGAGCCAGCGCCGGGGCGTCGTAGCTGGTCTCCTCATATGCCGGCGTGTATCCGGCCGAGAACAGCAGGGCGTTACGTTCCCGCAGCGTGAGCCGCAGCGATTCGGCCAGCCGCAGCACTATCGCCCGCCCCGGATGCGAGCGGCCCTGCTCCATGAAGCTCAGGTGGCGCTGCGTGGTGCCGGCCCGGTTGGCCAGCTCCAGCTGGCTCACCCGGCGCAGTGTCCGCCAACGCCGTAGCTCGGCGCCGAAAATCGGCGAGGTGTCGGAGATCGCGGTGCTCACACCGGAAGTCTTCGCTATTGACCGACGCCGGTCCATTCCCTCCAGGGAATTGGATCACCGCCCGCGCCGCCGCACGCTGAAGCCATGCGTACCTACCGTTTGCCGGGACCCGGCCCGCTCGACGACCTCAAGCTCGCCACCGAAGACATGCCGACCCCCGGCCCCAACCAACTCCTGGTCGCGACCAGGGCCGCGGCGGTCAACCGCCGCGACCTGCTCATCATCACCGGCCGCTATCCGCTTCCGACCCGGGCCGGGGTGATCCCGCTCAGCGACGGCGCCGGCGAGGTCGTCGCGGTCGGGGACGCCGTCCGCCGCTTCGCCGTCGGCGACCGGGTCACCGCTTCGTACTGGCCGCGGTGGATCAGCGGCCGGCTCCGGCCGGAGGTGGTCGACCAGCTCGGCTGCACCGTCGACGGCTGGCTGACCGAGTACGCGCTGCTCGACCAGGCCGCGGCGGTGGCCGTGCCCGAGCACCTGACCTGGGCCGAAGCCGCGGCGCTGCCCTGCGCCGGGGTGTCGGCCTGGAACGCGCTCACCCGGCCCGGGACGCTGACCGCCGGACAGACGGTGCTGGTCCTCGGAACCGGCGACGTCGCCCTGTTCGCGGCCCAGCTCGCCAAGGCGATGGGCTGCCGCGTGATCGCCACGACGTCCAGCGCGGCGAAAGCCGAGCGGCTCAGAGGTATAGGCGTGGACGACGTGGTCGACTACGTCGCGACGCCGGAATGGTCGAAAGAGGTCCGCGCGCTGACCGGTGGCGCGGGCGCTGATCTGGTGGTGGAGACCCAAGGTCCGGCGACCTTCGGCCAGTCGTTGCGAGCAGCGGCCACCTACGCTCAGATCTGCCTGCTCTGGGTCGCGTCCCCGCGGCCGGAAGTCCTGACCATCACCGAGGACGACCTCATGGGCTCGCTGGCCACCATCCGCCGCGAGTTCGTCGGCAATCGGGTGGAGCTGGAAGCGCTGTGCCAGGCGCTCGCGGCGCACCGGATCCGGCCGATCGTGGACCGGGCCTTCGGGTTCGACGACGCGATCGCCGCCTATCGCTCCTACCGTGATGAGGACAGCTTCGGGAAGGTCGTCGTCGAGATCGACTCCACGCAGCCCGCTTGAGTTCCGATGTCACAGGCGGGGAGGCCGTCTCGTCTCGTGCGATGACAGGGCTGTCGAGTGGGCCGGGATCGAGGGAAGGGGCCGGTATGACGCGCGACGAGGAGTTCCAGGACTTGCGACCGCTGCTGTTCTCGATCGCGTACCGGATCCTGGGCAGCGTGGTCGAAGCCGAGGACGCGGTGCAGGACACCTGGCTGCGCTGGCAGGCCACGTCCACGGAGCCGGTCTCGACGAAGTCCTACCCCTCGGCGGTGGTCACGCGGATCTCGATCGACGTGCTGCGCTCGGCACGGGTGCGGCGGGAGGCCTACGTCGGGCCGTGGATGCCCGAGCCGTTGCTGGCCGACCCCTACGAGGACCCCGAGCGCGCGGCCGAACTGGCCGACTCGCTGTCCACGGCCGCGCTGCTCCTGCTGGAACGCCTGTCCCCGCTGGAGCGCGCGGTGTTCGTGCTCCGCGAGGTGTTCGGCTTCGGCTTCCCCGAGGTGGCCTCGGCGGTCGGCCGCTCGGAGGCGGCGTGCCGGCAGCTCGCGGTGCGGGCCCGGCGGCACATGAGCGAGGGCCGGCCGCGCTTCGAGGCCGACCACCGCGAACGCGAGGAACTGGCCGGCCGCTTCTTCGACTCCTTCCGCGAGGGCGACGTCGCGGCCTTGCGCGAACTGCTGGCGGCCGATGTGCACCTGGTCGGCGACAACGGCGGCAAGGCCCCGCTGATCACGCAGGAGGCGTGGGGCGCCGACACGGTCGCTGGACTGATGGTGCAGGTGCTGGAGCGCTTTGACCGGATCGGCGTCAGCCTGGAGCCGCGCACCCTCAACGGGCAGCCCGGCGCCATCTGCCACGCGCCGGACGGGAAGGTGCTCAGCGTGCTGACACTGGACGTCGCCGAGGGCCGGATCCAGGCCATCCACGCGCTGGTCAACCCGGACAAGCTCGCGCACGTGGGCCCGGTCGCCGATATCTGGGCACTGAGCCGGGCGGCGGAGCAGGGGACTCCGGGGGAGTAGGCCGCTGTGGCCCCGGTCGGCGTTGGCGTCAGCGTTCAGCGTCGACCGGCGCGCTTCCGGTCCGCCGCATCGAACTCTGCCAACGTCCGAGCACCGGCCATCAGCGCGTCGCAGAGACCTGATACCGCGGTCGGCTCCAACCCGCCGAGCTCTTCCGAGACCTCTTCCGCCGCGTCCTTCGCGATCTCGCTCGCCACCACATCCATCGGCGCACCCGGCCCCAGCTTGCTCACCGCGGCCGCGGCCCGCGTCGGCGTCAGCAAGGCGGCTGCCTGCACCACCAACCAAGCCGGCACTCCAGCCGCACCCTCCGGCGGCGCGATATAAGGCCGCGCACCCGCGAACCGCTCGTCCTCAGCGAAAGCCTTCTGCTTCACCTTCAGTACCGGCCGCTCGGGACCCTCCTCCCAAGCGCCGGCCGGCTTCAGTACATAGCCCTCAGCCAGGTTGTCCGCCAACTCCGGCAACCCGAACAACGCCGGGACCCGACTCGGAAACGCCGCCGGCACGTCCTGCACCTGCTTCAACGCGCCGCGTGCCAATACCGGTACGCTCGCCAGCCCCGCCTGCGCAGCCGCCGTGCGCAGCTCGCGTTCCGCGACCCACCACCGGCGCCCGCCGACCGTCAGCTGTGCGTCGAAGAGCAGCCAGAACAGGTCTGGCGCGTACCAGACTCCGGTCTGCACCGGCTGTGCGCCGTCGATCTCGGCAATATCAGGGTGCGGATAACGGCCGCCGGCCAATTCGCCGTACAAGGCCACGACGCCATCGGCGGCGTCCCGCAACAACGCCGCACACCGTGCCGCAGCCACCGACAGTGTCGGCCAGATCCGGCTCACCCCGAAGAATCCGTCGAGATCGTCCTCGCCGAGCAGTTCCCGGCGTTTGGCCGGGCGTACCTCGGCGGTGCCGTCCTCGCCGACGGTGCAGACCAGAGCGAAATGCGCGCCGTGGACTTTCTCGGTCGCGACCCACTCCCGGGCGGCGGGGGTGTTGCCTTTCCCCTTCGACGCCATCTTCGGATAGGGCCGCAGTACCGAACCCGATGGAACACTTTCGGACATCTGCGGATCCTCGCTCATCCGGTGCCGGCCGGCCACCGAAAAATTGCCGTCTTCCGGTTGCGCCGTTACGAAGCGTGGCCTCGATAACCGTGGTGATTGCCCAGTTCATGACGGTTTCATCGGGCTCGTCCGGCAACCCACGGTGACCGCTTCGTGAAATTCTGATCAACTCGGCGTGGGCCGATCAAACTCATGTGCTTCTTACCCTTGTGTTTCTCGGTGGGCCGTCTATAGAAATGACCGACGCGGGCTCGTATCCCACTGCCCACGAAGCGTTGATTCGGGCATTGGGAACATTCATCCCTCTTTTCGGGAAGGGAACACGCACCATGACCAATGCCGTACCACGGCACCGCCGACGAATAGCCACGGCCACGACCATGACGGCCGTCGCGGCGTTCGTGACCGCGGGGGTCGCGCTCGCGGCCCCGTCCAACGCGGACTCCGGCTCGGCGACGCTCGCCGGCAGCACCCCGGCCTACGCGACCGCCTCGGCCGACCTCGGGCAGAGCGGCACAGCCGCGACGCTGAGCGTGCGGGTGTACCTCGCGGGCCAGGACCAGGCCGGGCTGGCAGCTTTCGCCCGCGCCGTGAGCGACCCGTCCAGCGCGACCTACAAGCACTACCTGAGCGCCGCTCAGGTGCAGCAGCGCTTCGGGGCCTCGCAGAAGCAGATCGACCAGGTCAGCACCTGGCTGAAGAGCGCGGGCCTGACCGTCGCCGGCAGCAACACCCACTGGATCGACGTCACCGGTACCGTGGCCGCCACGCAGAAGGCGTTCGGCACGCAACTGCACAACTACCGCACATCCGACGGCACGCTGCGGGCTCCGCAGAGCGACGCGAAGATCCCCGCCGCGCTGTCCAGCGTGATCCTGGGCGTCACCGGTCTGTCGCAGAGCACGACGCACGCGGTCACCAACCACCAGACGGACCCGCTGACGGCGAAGAAGGGGCCGGTCTCCAACAACGACCCGTCCTGCTCGGACTACTACGGCCAGAAGAAGGCGCCGTCCACGACGCCGGCCGTGCCGTCCGGCTACACCACCCCGGCCACCCTGGCGCAGTGCTCGCTGGTCCCCTCCGAGCTCCGCCAGGCCTACGGCGTCAGCAACACCGGCCTGACCGGCAAGGGCGCTACGATCGCGATCGTGAACTGGTACGGCTCCCCGACCATGGAGTCCGACGCCAACCAGTACGCGGTCAACCACGGTGACAAGCCGTTCGCCCCGGGGCAGTACTCCGAGGTCAACGACCCGTCGCAGTACACGAACCAGGCCGCCTGCGGCTTCGGCGACTACGGAGAGGAGTCGCTGGACGTCGACATGGCGCACGGCCTGGCGCCGGACGCCAAGGTCATCACGGTCGCCGCGAACTCCTGCTTCGACAGCGACCTGATCGCGGCCGAGGCGAAGATCGTCGACAACCACCTGGCCGACATCGTGTCGAACAGCTGGGGCGAGATCATGTACTCCACCGGCGGAGACATGACCCAGGCCCAGATGCAGGCCTACGACCAGGTCTTCATGGAGGGCGCGGCCGAGGGCATCGCCTTCGACTTCTCCTCCGGCGACTGCATGAACAACGACGCCTACTCCATCTCCAAGGGCCTGAACTGCGACCCGACCTCCTCGCGCGCGCAGGTCGAGTGGCCGACCAGCTCCTCGTGGGTGACCTCGGTCGGCGGCACCGCGCTGGCGCTGAACAAGCAGGGCGGCTACGGCTTCGAGGCGCCGATGGGCGACAACCGCAGCGGCCGTACGGCACCGGGCGCCACCTCGTGGGTGCCGGCCGGTGAGACGTTCGGCGGTGGCGGCGGCGTCAGCGAGTCGATCGCCCAGCCCTGGTACCAGAGCTGGACGGTCCCGAACAGCGAGTCCACCACGCTGATGAGCGGCGCCAAGGCCGCCCACCCGATGCGCACGATCCCGGACATCTCGCTGAACGGCGACCTGTACTTCAGCAGCACCCTGGTCGGCCAGACCACCAACGGTGCCTACGGCGAGGCCGGCTACGGCGGCACCTCGGTGTCGGCGCCGTCCTGGGCGGGCATCCTGGCCGACGCTCAGCAGGCGCAGTACGGCATCCCGGTCGGCTTCGCCAACCCGGCGATCTACGCCCGCTCGTTCCTGACCAACGACGTGGTCCAGAACCCGAAGCAGATCTCGGGCTCCCCGACCCACTCGGTGGTGTTCCAGTACCCGACCAGCAGCGGACCCGGCATCGCCGGCCAGTACCGGCTGATCCAGTACGGCGTCGACGAGGGCCTGCCGGCGTCTCGCGGGTACGACGAGGCCACCGGCGTGGGTTCGCCGAACGCCTGGTTCCTGCGGTCGTTCGGGTTCGGCCACTGATCACCGGGCGCTGATCACCTGACGGTGATGGAGCCCGCGCTCTAGAGCGGACCGGCCGCTTCGCCCTTCGGGGCGGGGCGGCCGGTCCGTTTCCGCAGCTGGGCCGGGGGACGGTTGCGCGGTCGGGAGGCCGGGGTGCATGATTCCGGTGTCCATCGTCCCCGATGACCACCAACGAAGAATGCTGATGCAGAGAATGGAGGCCGCCGACACCACCGTAGCCCCATGACGGGAACGGAGCCGGTGCGGACGGCTGGTTGTGCGGGCTCGCGCGCTGTTGCGTCGCTTGCCGGCCCCTTTGGTTCTGGTGATTCCGGTGCAGGTGCACCCGTCACTTCAGCGATTCTCTCCGAAACCCGGGCGCGGGCGGCTGTCGCGGCACGCCGGTACGGGGTTCCGCCCACGATGATCGCCTCGGTCGCCGAGCGGCGTGCCGCGGGCGACTGGCGTGGTGCTTGTGCCGCTGCTGACGTCGATGTGTGTCTGAGAACTGATTCATTCCGGCGAGACTACGGCGCCGAGATCGCCGACCAGGCGTCGCGCGTTTTGTGTGACCTGGCACCGGATCTGCTGCGCTGGCACCTACCGCGACGTGGACACGGTTCGGGCGATCTGCTCGCCGGTCTGCTCGTGCCGCTGGCGGAGTTCACCGATGGCAGTCGGCGGCTGACGCTGGCGGCCGCCACCCCGCAGTTCGCGCTCGACGCCGGGCAGCGGATCGTGCTGGTGGTGCTCGGCGGACGTGATGACGGGGCGACGCGCTCGGTGCTGGAGGCTGTGCGGCTGAAGTATCCGGAGCGTCTCAGCCTGCTGCGTCACTCGATGTTCTGGAGTGCGGAAGGGGCGCCGGGGCTCGCGGGGCTGGGTGACGCCACGCCTGCCGAGCGTCAGATCTGCCGGTTGCAGGACGCGGGCCTGACCGCGGAAGCCTGGCAGGCAGCCGGAATCGAGCTCCAGCTCCCCGCGTCGGCTGCTCAGCAGCGCTGGCTCGCGGCCCTGCCGATTCGCCTTTCCGGACTTGCGGATCGGGTACGCGCGGCGCTGCCCGGCGTGGACCAAGCCGTGGTGCGTTCCGGCGTCGGCGCGTTGGCGCTCTCCGGCCTGAACGCGGCCACGGCCGGCGCGCGGGTGGCCGGGGATCGCGCGGCCCTCGACCTGCCGATCGTCCCGAACGCGGTGTGGTCGCGGGTACTGGACGCCGACCTGCTCCGCCTCGGCCACCTCGGCGACCACGAGCTCCACCCGCTGATCGCCTCGGCGCTCCTCGACGGCCCGCAGCCGGCCGTCCCCGAACCCGACGCATGGCTCTACCGCGAGGTCCCCTTCATCGCCGGACCCTGCCACAACGCCGAAGGCATCCCGGCCCTGTGGATCCACTGCGGAACCACCCGGCACCGCATCGCCCACCACCGAAACGCATGGCACATCCTCGACCACCGCGCCCACTCGGGCCGCGAGTCCCTCCTGGCCCGCCTGGGCGGCCCGACCAACCCCTGCCAGCAGGCGCTGGACTATCTGTCCTCCGGCCGCCACGTCATCGACCTCATCGAATCCCTCCTGCACCACGGCCGCACCACCGACATCCGCGACCTCCTGCGCACCCACGCCGGCGCGAGCACCACCCTGAGCCACATCGACCTGCCCGCCGGCGGCACAGTCGCCGCCGCCCTGGCCGCGCTCCGCGAGAACACCCTGCGCCACCGCATGATCCTCGCCGACGCCACCCGCACTCCCGACCGCATCGACCACCGCCGGCGTGCCCGAAAGGGGGTTCCGGCCCGAACTCACTGGTGATCATGACACTGACTTCTGAGATACAGACTCCTGAAATAAAGACTTCCAAGACGCAGGCTTCCAAGACGCAGGCTTCTGACATGCCGGTCACTGCGCCGGATATCACTACCGCGACAGCTACGATCGGCGCCGCTTCGGCGGCTGCCGCGCCTGCTGACTTCGCGGTGGCTCCGACCGCCGCCGCACCCCAGCCCGCTCTCGCCCCCGAGCACCTCCAACTCCAAGCCGCCGACCACCTCATCTCCCTCACCCGCGCCGCCACCACCGAGCCGCGTGCCGATCCCCACGTCGAGGCGCTGGCTCTCGCGGTGGCGGCGAACCTGCCGGTCCTCCTGTGGGGCCAGCCGGGCATCGGCAAGTCCTCCACCCTCGTGCAGCTCGCGCGCGGGCTGGCCCTGCCGCTGGAGACTGTGATCGCCAGCGTGCATGATCCGTCCGACTTCGCGGGGCTGCCGATCGTCGGTGCGGATCCTGCCTCGCAGGGCATTGCGATGGCGCCGCCGGATTGGGCCGTGCGGTTGCGTCGGGCGGGCAGCGGTCTGCTGTTCCTCGACGAGATCTCGTCCGCGCCGCCGGCGGTGCAGGCCGCGTTGTTGCGCGTGGTGTTGGAGCGGCAGGTCGGCAGCCTCGCGCTGCCCGCGCCGGTGCGGATCGTCGCCGCCGCGAATCCGGCGGGGAGTGCGGCCGACGGGTGGCAGCTGGCGCCGCCGCTGGCCAACCGCTTCGTGCACCTGGCGTGGGTCCACGATCCCGACGTGGTGGTGCGCGGCCTCGGCGGCGTCTGGCCCCACGTGCCGCTGCCCCGCCTCGACCCGGCCGCGTTGGAACGCTCGGTGGCCAGGGCTCGCGCCGCGATCTGCGCGTTCCTGACCGTGCGTCCCGACTACGCGCACCGGATGCCGGGCACGGCCGCCGCCCGCGGTGGCGCCTGGCCGTCACCGCGCACCTGGGAGATGGCTCTGCGCCTGCTGGCCTTCGGCTTCGCGGCCGACGCGAGACGCGAAGTCGTGGCCATCGCCATCCGCGGAGCCGTCGGCGACGGCGCGGGCCTGGAGTTCCTAGCCTTCCTGGAACGCCAAGACCTCCCCGACCCCGAAGCGGTCCTCGCCGATCCCGAGCACGTAGAGCTGCCCGAACGCGGCGACCTCGTCCACGCCACACTCGCCGCGGTCATCGACGCCGTCGGCCGCGATGCCGTCGGCCGCAACGCTGTAGGCCGCGACGGCAGCCGCAACGCCATCACCACCCGCGAACGCTGGGAAGCCGGCTGGACCCTCATCGCCCGCCTGGCCAAGACGGTCCCCGTCGACCTCCTCGCCGCACCCGCGATGCAACTGGCCGCTCTCCGCGAACCCCACTGGGAACTCCCCGCACAACTGGACGGCCTCGCGGCCCTCGAAGCCCTGCTGGTGTGGAGCGAATGAGCCCATTGAAACCATCACCGGCGGTCATGGCCGGCCCAAGCCGTCTCTCCGCCCGCCCCCAAGACCTGCCGCCGCGTCCCGAGAACCAGCATCAGAATCCTGATCAAGACGCCGCCACCGCCCTGGACACCCCCAAACTCCTAGCCGCCCGCCACCTAGCCGTCACCACCTGCCCCTACCTGGCCGTCCCCCTCCACGCCATAGCCGTCGTCCCCACCTACGCCGTCCCCACCATGGGCGTCGACCGCCACTGGCGCTGCTACGTCAACCCCGCGTTCGTCCGCGCCATCCCCGTCCGCGACCTGGCCGGCGTCTGGCTCCACGAAATCGCGCACCTGGTCCGCGACCACCACACCCGGGCCCGCCGCCTCACCGAGGCCAGCGCCCGGCACGAAGCCGCCGGCCGCCCCGGCGATCCCCGCCTGGACCCCGACAACCCGCGCCGCGAGCAGGCCCGCCTCAACATCGCCATGGACCTGGAGATCAACGACGACCTCTTCCAGGGCCTGGACGACCCCACCGACACCGGGCCGCGGCTCCCGGCCGGTGCCCTGACCCCTGACCGGCTCCTCCTGAAGGAACGCGACCTCTTCGAGGAGTACCTCGTCTACGTCACCCCGACCATGGTCGCCGAACACTGGCCCGACTGCGGCTCCGGTGCCCACAACTTCCCAGCCCCCTGGGAAGACGACGCCGCCGGCGCCCACCCTCTCGGCGACTACGAGGCCGCCGCCATCCGCATCAGCGTCCGCGACGCCATCGCCGCCGGCCGCGGCACCGCCCCGGCCGGCTGGCAGCGCTGGGCCGAGCGCTACGACAGAGCGCCGCAGGACTGGCGCACGCTCCTCGGCGCCGCATTCCGCACCAGCCTCGGCGCGGCCGCCGGCGCCGGCGACTACACCTACCGCCGCCCCAGCCGCCGCACCGCGAGTCTGGGCGGCCGCCTGGTCCTGCCCAGCCTGCGCCGCCCGCTCCCGCAGGTGGCCGTGGTCATCGACACTTCAGGCTCGGTCTCCGACGTGGACCTCGGCAGTGCCCTGACCGAGGTCGCCGCCATCACCCGCGCGGTCGGTGTCACCGGGAACAACGTCGCCGTCTACACCTGCGACGCGGCGGTCCAGACCGCGCAGAACGTCTGCCGCGCCGAGGACCTGAACCTGGTCGGCGGAGGCGGTACCGATCTGCGGAGAGGGATCCGCGCGGCGATGAGGCGCGTGCCCCGCCCCGACGTGACCGTGGTCCTCACCGACGGCGGAACCCCGTGGCCCGCAGAGGAACCGGGCTGCCGCATCGTCGCCGGTATCTTCGCGACCAGCCGCCGCCCCCTCGCCCGCTACGACGACGAAGGGAACTTCATCGACTGCCGCCCGCCGGAGTGGATCGAGACGGTCTATCTGGAATAAGGGCCCTGCTACACGGCGGGAGAGTCCCGCAGCTTCTTCGCCCGAGACTCCAAGTAGCGCTGCTCAGCCATACTCGCGGTCGCCTTGGCAGCGTTCCGATAGTTCTCATACGCGCCGTCCGAATCCCCGGCCATCTCCAGCAGATGTGCCCGCACCGACAACAGCCGGTGGTGCTTGGCCATCCGCTCGTCCGCGTCCAACGCCGCCAGCACGGCGAGCCCGGCCTGCGGCCCTTCGAGCTCGGCGAGCGCGACGGCGCGGTTCAACGTGACCATCGGGTTCGGCGCGATGCGTTCCAGGATCAGGTACAGCGCGTGGATCTGCTTCCAGTCGGTGTCCGCGGCGTCCGTGGCGACGGCGTGCGTAGCGGCTATCGCCGCCTGCAGTTGGTACGGCCCCAGCTCCGTCCCGCCCAGCGAACTCTTCGCCAGCTCCAGCCCTTCGGCGATCAGGCCGGCGTCCCAACTGGCCCGGTCCTGCTCCTCCAGCGGCACCAGATCGCCGCTCGCGGTCGTCCGGGCCTCGCGCCGGGAGTGGGTGAGCAGCATCAGCGCCAGCAGCCCGGTCACCTCGCCGTCGGCCGGCAGTTGCGCGTGCACCATCCTGGTCAGCCGGATCGCCTCGGTCGCGAGGTCCACGCGGTCCAGATCCTCGCCGGAGGAGGCCGTGTAGCCCTCGTTGAAGATCAGGTACAGCACGTGCAGCACGACCCGCAGCCGCTCCTCGCGCTCGGGGCCCTCGGGCAGCTCGAACGAGCTCCCGGCGGCCTTGATGCGCTGCTTGGCGCGGCTGATCCGGGCCGCCAGCGTGGCCTCGGGCACCAGGAACGCGCGGGCGATCTCGGCGGTGGTCAGGCCGCCGACGGCGCGCAGCGTCAGCGCGGTCTGGGAGGCCGCGGTCAGCGTCGGGTGGCAGCACAGGAACAGCAGGACCAGGGTGTCGTCGGTGTCCGGGACCTCCTCCGGCGGCACCTCGGCGGCGAAGACCTGCTCCTCCCGGTCGCGCCGGGCGGAATCGCTGCGGACCTGGTCGATGAGCCGGCGGGAGGCGACGGTGGCCAGCCAGCCGCGCGGATTGGCCGGCACGCCCTCGGCCGGCCACTGCACGCTGGCCGCCAGGACCGCCTCCTGCACGGCGTCCTCGCAGCCTTCGAACGTTCCGTACCTGCGGACCAGCGCACCGAGGACCTGCGGGGTGAGCTCACGGAGCAGGTCCTCGATCGCCGATGCCGTCATGCCTCCAATTGTCCATCGGAGAACATGACCTGGCGCACCTCGACGCCCAAACCGTCGATGGCGGCGTCCGGAATCTGCGCCGCCAGCTCCAGCGCGCGCGCCTTGTCCTCGACGTCGATCAGGTAGAAGCCGCCCAGGTACTCCTTCGCCTCCAGGAACGGACCGTCGGTCACCACCGGCTGGCTGTTGCGGATCCGCACCACGGCCGCCTGCGACGGGTCGACCAGAGCCTGGGTCAGGATCAGTTCCCCGCGGTCCTTCAGGTTCTGGATGAACTTGCCGTGGCCCTCGCCGATCGCCGCCTTCTCGTCATCGGTCAGCGCGTCGAGCACGGCGGGGTTGATGTGCATGCTGATCACGAACTTCATCTCGTCACTCCTCGTGTCGCGGGGCGCCCGGCGGGGCCCTGTCACCTGGTGGTCGGAGCCGCTGCGGCGTCCTTGACATCCTGGCCGACATCTTGGCCCGAAATTTTTTCCGCGGCCTGTTCTGGAAGATTCTCGGCGCGGCGGTGTCAAGGATCGGCAACCGGCTCCGACTGCCCGGTGACACGTCGAGAGAGGTCGAGAGAAGGAGTACGGCGATGCGAACGAACCGGGCTTGGTGGGGACTGGTCCTGCTGATGCTGCCGACCCTGCTGGTCGCGATGGACATGACGGCGCTGATCCTGGCGCTGCCGCACCTGAGCGCCGACCTCGGTGCCGGCCCCGTGCAGCAGCTGTGGATCAGCGACAGTTACGGACTGACGGTCGCCGGGATGGTCATCACGATGGGCACGCTCGGCGACCGGATCGGCCGCCGCCGGCTGTTGCTGATCGGGGCGTCGGCGTTCGCGGTGCTCTCGGTGGTCGCGGCGTTCTCGGTGAATCCGCTGATGCTGATCATCGTGCGGGCGCTGCTCGGGGTCGCCGGGGCCACCCTGGCGCCGTCCACGCTGGCGCTGATCACCAACATGTTCGGCGAGGACCGCTCCCGCGGCCGCGCCATCGCGATCTGGGCCACGTGCCAGTTCACCGGGGGAGCGGTCGGTCCGGTGCTGGCCGGGTTCCTGCTTCAGCACTTCTGGTGGGGTTCGGTGTTCTTGGCCGCGGTGCCGGCGATGCTGGTGCTCGTGCTGGCAGGTCCGTTCGTACTGCCGGAGTACCGGGGTTCGCAGGCCGGGAAGCTGGACCCGCTGAGCGTCGCGCTCTCGCTGTCCGCCGTGCTGCTGATGGTCTACGGAATCAAGCAGCTGACGGTGGCGCACGCGGTGACCGTTCCGATCGCGGCGCTGATCGTCGGGGCGGCGATCGGCACGGTATTCGTGCGCCGCCAGTTCCGGCTGACCACGCCGCTGCTGGACCTGCGCCTGTTCCGCAGCCGTCCGTTCACCGCGGTCCTGATCGCGCTGGTCTTCGCCGGCCTGGCGATGGCCGGGGTCGGGCTGCTGGTGACGCAGTACCTGCAAGGCGTGCTCGGGCACTCGCCGATGGCGGCCGCGGCCCTGTTCGCCCCGATGGGCCTGGGTGTGGCCGTCGGCACCATGTCCGCTCCGATGCTGAGCCGCCGCCTCCGGCAGCCGACCGCCATCGCCGGCGGCCTGGCGATCTCCGCCCTCGGCGCCCTGTCGCTGGTCGCCGTGCACGGCCCCGGCAGCCTGCCGCTCCTGATGGCCGGCATCGCGGTCCTGGCCTTCGGCGCCGGCCCGCTGTTCGCCCTCGGCACCGGACTGGTGATCGGCAGCGTCCCGCCGGAGCGCGCCGGCAGCGCCGCCTCGATGTCCGAGACCGGCAACTACTTCGGCGGCTCCCTGGGCCTGGGCCTGCTCGGCGCGGTCGCCGCCGTCGTCTACCGGGCCCACGCGCACGGCAGCTCCGACTCGCTGGCCGCCGCGCTCGCCGCGAGCGGTCACCAGAGCGCCGGTCAGGCCGTCGCGACGCTGGACACGGCCCGCGCGGCCTTCACCGCGGGCGTGCACGTGACCGGCGTCATCGCCGCCGTGGTCTTCGCCGCGCTGGCGGTGCTGGTGCTGGCGATGCGGTCGACCGGGACGGCGACGGCTTCGGCGTCGGTCTCGGCGACGGCCGCATCGGCCGCTCAGCAGCCGGCGGCGCAGGTCGGATCTGCTATCACCGAACCGGTCCTCCAGGAAATGACTGTCTGATTAACCAAGGTCTCATGAATGGCTTTCTCGGGGCGCTGCCGATAATGGCGGCGCCCCCTTGTTCACCCATTCTGATCCGCCCGTACGGGTGACTTTTAACCCCCTTTCACAATGCTCTGACCTGCTGAAATATCGCTGAGAGCGGGTATTCGCCGGGTTGACGCACCATCCGGCCGACGGTGTAGACCGGAGATGAGCAGCGGCCGGACGGGGTAAAGCCCCCGACGTTCGCACCTTCCAACGTCAGGGAGCTTCAATGAGCATGCGCAAGACCATCGTGGCCGCCGCCATGGCAGCGTTCGCGGTCGTGGGCTTCGCCGGCACGGCCTCCGCGTCCGGTGCCGGTGCCATCGGCGGCGCGATCGGTTCGCCGGGCCTGCTGTCCGGCAACAACATCCAGGTGCCGGTCAACATCCCGATCAACGTCTGCGGCGACAACGTGGGCATCCTGTCGGCTCTGCTCGGCAGCGCCGGCAACGTCTGCGTCAACCGCTGACGCACTCCAGCTGAGGACCCCGGGCCTGGTGGCCCGGGGTCTTTTCGCGTTTCCCGGGCACCGGCGAAGGGTTCTCGGGCGGACGCCTTGGTTTGCCGTCCGGTGCGGTGCGGGAGAGCGTTGTTCGGGGAGTCTGTTCTCTAGGAGGCGCACGCATGCCGCATAACAACCGCGAACGCGATCTGCGCGGGGACGTCGACGTCAACCCGCTGTTCGCCCGGCCCGGCGAGCTGCGCAGCCGTCCCCGGACCCGGTTGGCCGACCTGCCGATGCTGCCGGAGACGGCCTACCAGGTGGTCCACGACGAGGCGATGCTCGACGGCAACGCCCGGCTGAACCTGGCCACCTTCGTCGGCACGTGGATGGACGACCAGGCGCGAAGGCTCTACCTGGAAGCCTCCGACAAGAACATGATCGACAAGGACGAGTACCCGAGCACGGCGGCCATCGAGGAGCGGTGCTGGCGGATCCTGGCCGACCTGTGGCACGCGCCGGACCAGGAACGGGCCATCGGCTGCTCGACCATCGGCTCCTCCGAGGCCTGCATGCTCGGCGGCCTGGCCTTCAAGCGGCGCTGGCAGGAGGCCCGCCGCGCGGCCGGCAAGCCGACCGACCGGCCGAACCTGGTGATGAGCTCGGCGGTGCAGGTGGTGTGGGAGAAGTTCTGCAACTACTGGGACGTCGAGCCCCGCTTCGTGCCGATCACCGAGGAACACCGGACCCTGGACGGCGCGAACCTGAAGTCCTACGTGGACGAGAACACCATCGGCGTGGTCAGCATCCTCGGCGTCACCTACACCGGCATGTACGAACCGGTGCTAAAGGTGAGCCGGGCCCTGGACGAGATCCAGCACGAGACCGGCCTGGACATCCCGATCCACGTCGACGGCGCCTCCGGCGCGATGATCGCCCCGTTCCTGCAGCCGCACCTGGAGTGGGACTTCCGGGTCCCGCGTGTCGCCTCGATCAACACCTCCGGCCACAAGTACGGGCTCGTCAACCCGGGCCTGGGCTGGGTCCTGTGGCGGGACCGCGACCTGCTGCCGGAGAGCCTGGTCTTCAAGGTCAGCTACCTCGGCGGCGACATGCCGACCTTCGCCCTGAACTTCTCCCGTCCGGCCGCGCAGGTGCTGGTGCAGTATTTCCAGTTCCTGCGGCTGGGACGGCTGGGCTACCACGAGGTCCAGAAGGCGTCCATGGAGGTCGCGAAGTACCTCGCCGACCGCATCGGGGCGATGGAGTGCTTCGAGCTGTGGAACGACGCCGACGACATCCCCGTCTTCGCCTGGCGCCAGAAACCCGGCTACGGGCCGAACTGGACGCTCTACGACGTCTCCGACCGGCTCCGGATGAAGGGCTGGCTGGTGCCGGCGTATCCGATGCCGGACAACCTGTCCGACACCGTCGTGCAGCGGGTGGTGGTCCGCAACGGGATGAGCATGGACCTGGCCACGAACCTGGTGGCGGACATTGAGGAGACGGTCGCCTACCTCGACAAGCTGACGCAGCCGCTGCCGGACGCCGACCGGTCGGTGTTCCACCACTGAGGCTTCCACCACTGAGACGGGGATCGGCACGCCGCACCCCCGCGGCTGCACGCCCGCTGAGACCGGGATCGGCGCGCCGCACCCCCGCGGCTGCGCGCCTGCTCGTTGCGCACTTCAGGCCGCGGCTTCCAAGGCTTCCCGCTCACACCGCGTGCTCGGCGAGGAACCCGGTCATCAGCCCGAGCCATTCCTTGGGCCGCTCGGCGAACGGCAGGTGCCCGGTGGCGATGCGGGCCAGGCGCGCGCCGGGGATCTGTGCTGCCAGTTCCTCGTGCAGATGCGGCGAGACCAGCGGATCGCCGGTGGTCGAGATGACCAGCGTCGGCGCCGCGATCGAGGCCAGATCGGCCCGCACATCCGCACGCCGCACCAGGTCCACGTGCTCGGGCGTGCCGGCCGGGATCAGCTTGGCCAGCCCCTCGATCGCCCCGCGCAGATCCGGTGCCGGGGTGGCCCGCAGCGCCTCGGTACTGAGCGCGACCAGCGTCAGGTACTCCGCGAGCCGTACCTTGTCGCCGGCCCGATAGAGCTCACCCCACAGCTTCGCGGCCAGATCCAGCCGCGTGTCCCGCCGCGCGAACGTCGCAGTGAGCATCAGGGCACTAACGCGCTCCGGATGCTTTGCCGCCACCCGGATCGCCACCGGCCCGCCCAGCGAGAAACCCGCCACCGCGAACCGCTGCAACCCCTCGGCATCCGCGGCGGCGACCAACTGGTCGGCGAGGAAGTCCACACTCAGCGGCCCGCCGGCCCGCGGGCTGCGACCGGTCCCCGGGTAGTCGACCCCGACCACGGTGTGCCCCGTACTCAGCCCGTCCAGGACCGGCCCGTAGTTCAGGGCCACGCTGCCCCCGGCGCCGTGTGCCAGGAGCAGGCCGGGGCCGGTGCCGCCGACGGTGCGGGCCAGGACGGGCTCGACGGCGGCGGCCGGCTCGGTGGCGGGTGCGGTGTCGGTGTCGGCGGGCCTGGCGTCGGCGCGTCCGGTGACGGCGGGCTGGGCAGCGGCGGGTGCGGCAGCGGCGGCTGGCGTGCTGATGACCGGCATGGAAGACCCCTCACAAGGATATGTAGCGCTCGCTACACAAAAACCGTACCACATTCTGTAGTGCCTACTACAGAAGCTTGCCGTAAATCAGATGCTCGCTCCGGCGGCCGTGGGTAACGTCTCCTTTCGCACCTCCCGTTGCGCGGCGCCCCGGCTACTTCTGAAACTCACATCAGCCGGTGCGCCACTTGGGTCTCGGGAGGTGCCGGCGTCTATGGGGAGACCGCTGATGGCTCGTTTCAACCGGCAGCAGATGAAGTCCGCGACGCGTGAGGAGATCCAGCGCGATGCCGCGGAACTGACGGTGCGGCATCTGGCACCCTGGCAGCAGGCTCGCGGCGCCGTGATGGTGCGCCCTACGTGGGAGACCGAGAAGGTCTACCGGCCGCACCAGGCCAACTTCGCGCGTGATTGCGCGCGCGACTCCAAGACAGAGCTCTTCCTTCTCGCCGTCGCGAACATGGCCGGCCAGGAGACGTTTTACGAGGCGGCCGTGGCACGCGACATCCGCTTCTCCCAGTTGGTCCGGCAGCACGCGCTCCTCGACCCGGAGTGGACAGTCGGGCTACTGCGATGGCTGCGCGACGCGGGCGGCATGCGCGCCGCTTCCCTTGTCGGCGCTGCGGTTTTCGCGCACGCCCGGCAAGCGGAGGGACTACACGGCTACTCCCGCGAGGCCGTCTCAGCGGTGCTTCAGCGTCCTGATGAACCCGGCGAGTTCATGCGCCACTGGATCAGCCGGTACGGGCGGAAGCTGCCGATGCCGGTGAAGCGCGGCGTCGCCGATGCGGTGCGGCGGTTGTATACCGGGCGCGCGTTGTTGAAGTACGACACCCCTTCCGCCGCCTTCCGGTTCGGCGATGTGCTGGAGCTGACGCATCCGTCGCCGGATCCAGAGCGTCCGTGGCAGGCGGCGGTGTTCCGCTACGCGCTGGACCGTCGGCACCATCCCGCTCGGGCGATGCCTCCGGCCGACTCTGAACTGCTTGTCGCACACCACGCGCTGATGTCGATGCCGGTGGCTTCGCGGCGTGCGGTCGTGGCTTTCCCCGACGCCGCCTCGGTTTTGGCCGCCGCCGGGATGACGTGGGAGTCCCTGGCGGGCTGGCTGCACGGGCCGATGGACGCCGCCGCGTGGGAGGCCGTCATCCCGTCGATGGGCGCGATGGCGCTGGTGCGCAACCTGCGCAACTTCGACCAGGCCGGGATCAGCGAAGCGGCGGTGGCCACCGTCGCTCGCCGGCTCTCCGATCCCGCCGAGGTGGCCCGCTCCCGCCAATTCCCGTTCCGCTTCCTGTCGGCCCACCGGCACGCCGACGCCGCCCGCTGGGGCGCCGCTCTGGAAGCCGCGCTCGGGCACTCGCTGGGCAACGTCCCCGCGCTGCCCGGCAAGACCCTGATCCTCATCGACCGCTCCGACTCGATGTTCTGGGCCACCGAAGGCCAGACCGAGCTCACCCGCGCCGACGCCGCGGCCCTCTTCGGCACCGCCCTGGCGGTCCGCTCCGAGACCGCGGACCTCGTCGAGTTCGGCACCGGCAGCCGCCGCGTCGATCCGGACCCGCAGGACTCGCTCCTGACCACCGTCGGCCGCTTCACCGAATGCGGCGGCACCAACACCGCCTTCGCCGTGAAGCAGCACTACAAAGGCCACGACCGCGTGGTCATCATCACCGACGAGCAGGCATTCGGCGCCCCGAAGGACGTCCTCGCCCCGATCCCGAACGACGTCCCCGTCTACACCTGGAACCTCGTCGGCTACGCCCAAGGCCACACCTCCGGCCCCCGCCGCTACGCTCTCGGCGGCCTCAGCGACGCGGCGTTCAGGCCCATCCCGCTCATCGAGGCGGGGGACACGGCGCGGTGGCCTTGGGGGTGTGGGGACGGCGATCGAGTACACGTTTGAGATCAGGGCTTCGCAGAATGCTGCGGAAGTGGCTGCGGCGGTCGCGGTGGTCGCGCGAGAGTTGGCTTTGGTCGATCCTGAGGCTGGACCAGAGCAGTTCTCGGCGGGTATCACCGCCGCGAACGGGACGTGGCTTCGGGTCAGGGACTCGCGGGTCCGCCTCTCGCTCGGTCTGCTGGACCGCGTCGCCGGCGACGCGGTGTTGCACCGGGAGTTCGAAGACGCTTGGTTTGTGCGGAAGGCCGGCGCGTTGACGCTGAGCGACAGCGCCGAATCGTGGACTCCCCGGCGGCTGGCCTGGGTGCTGCCGCCTTATCGCCGGGCTTTCACCGACCTCGACGCCTGACTTGCTCCACGGCTGATCGCGGTGGCTCTCCCGATTACCCCAGCCGCCGCATTCAGCCCGCCTCGCTCAGCCGATTACTGAACTTCCGCAGCAACCGCGTGTAGGACGTCTCCGGAATCCGGCGCCCCAAGAACGCCGGGATCCGCTGGTTGGCCGGGTTCCGCTTGGCCATCCGCGACACCAGCGCGGCGTGCGGGTACCGCGCCCGCTCGTACTCGCGCAGTCGCTCGGGCACTTGTGCGGGCTCGGCCGCTGCTAGCGCCTTTCCCAGGACCCACACGTCCTCAAAGCTCTGATTCGCTCCCTGCCCCAGAGTCGGTGGCATGGTGTGCGCGGCGTCGCCGAGCAGCGTGACGCGTCCCTCGCCCCAGACCGGGCGCACCTTGTTCCAGTGGTGGCCGAAGAAGCCGAGGGTGTCGTCGGTGGCGGCGGCCAGTACCTCCGGGATCGGGGATGCCCAGTGCCCGAAGCGGCGGCGCAGGTCCTCCAGGGGCTTCTCGGGGCGCGGGTCGCCGGGCTGCCAGCGCACGTCGAACCACCATTGCACCAGCCCGCCCCCGGCCGGCATCAGGCCGCAGGCTCCCTCCTTGCCGGTGATCATGTAGTGCAGATGGGTGTCGGTGATGTCGGTGTCCATCGGGCCGCGGCCCTGCCAGGTCCCGAACGTGGCCGGTACGACCGCGCCGTCGCCCCACAGCTGTCGGCGCACCGCGGAGTGGTGGCCGTCGGCCGCGATCAGCAGGTCGGCGGTGGCTGACGTGCCGTCGGCGAAGGTCGCGGTGACGTCGCGCTCGGTCTGGCTCACCCCCGTGCACGCCTTCCCGTACGCGACAAGATCCGCGGGCAGCCCCTCCGACAAGCGCTCCACCAACTCGGCCCGCGAAACCGCACGGCTGTCGAACCCGTACGTCTGCGCGGCGTGCACGAGGTTCACCCGGGTCCGCAGCGTTCCGCCGGCAGTCCGCGCGTCGATCCGGTCCAGCCGTTGCCCGAGCCCGTCGAGGCGCACGCCGAGATCGTGCAGCACGGCTTGTCCGTTGCAGAACAGCCCCAACCCGGCGCCGCCGGTCCGCCGCTCCGAAGCCTGCTCGAAGACCCGCACCCGATGTCCGTCGGCCAGCAACCGCCGGGCCGTGGCCAGCCCGCCGAGCCCCGCGCCGATCACGATGACGTCCATAACCCCTCCATTGCGGTGTATCTCCACTTTGAATTCTCTCCATTTCGAAGATACATCGAACCGAAGTAGAATGCGACCGTGAGCGACGCAGAAGCAGAGACAGCGGCAGAGGCCGAAGCACAAGCCCCCGCCTTCCAACCGGGTCCCGCCGAAGCCGACATCTTCCGCGAGTTCCTGGTCGCGCTCATGGTCCACAACGAAGCCGTCGCCGCCCGCCTGGGCCTGCAGTCGGCTGACATCGCCGCCGCGATCCTGCTCGAATCGCGCGGCCCCATGCCGGTCGGCGCGATCGCCGAAGAACTCGGCCTGCCCTCCGCCTCCGCGACCCGCGTCATCGACCGGCTCCAGAAGGCCGGTTACGTCCGCCGCGTCCGCAGCGACCAGGACCGCCGCGCGGTCTACGTCGAACTCCTCCCGGACGGCATGACCGACTACCACGCCGCCGCCGAGATCTCCCAGCGCCACCTGGCCGAGGTCGCGGCCCACTATTCGCTGGACCAGGTCATGGTCATGCTCGACATGTACCGGCGCACCACCGAGGCCTATCGCTCGGCGACCGCCGAGGTCCGGAACGGCGGTACCGCCGGACCCTGATGTCTGCGGCCCTCCCTATACTGCCCGCATGGCGAGGAAGAAGAAGCGGCTGCCGAAGGACTTCGACGCCACGCTCCGCTCCGGCGACCTGGACGCGGCGAAAGCAGTCTTCGAGACCACCGAGCTCGACGCCCACCAGGACGCCTACGGCCCCACCGCACTCGGGATGTACGACATCCCGCCGGCCCTGGTCGGCTGGCTGGTAGCCCAGGGCGCCGATATCGAGGCCCCCGACCACTACGGCCACACCCCGCTGTGGCAGCACGCACGCATAGGCAACGACCCGGTCGTCACCGCCCTCCTGGACGCCGGTGCCGACCTCCGCTCCTCACGACGCCCCGTCCTCCGCGCAGCCGCCGAAGGCCACAAGCCGGCGACCGTGCGCCTCCTCCTAGCCCGCGGCGCCGACCCGCTGGAGCTCGAAGGCGGCCGGTCCGTGCTGGAGAACGCACTCGCGTCCTGCTCCAACGCCGACCTGCCCAGGATGGCCGAGATCACGGAAGTCCTGCTCGCGGCCGGAACCCCGACCAACGAGCGGATGCGCCGGCGGGTCGAGGAGATCGGCAAGCGCTTCGAGTTCCACCGTGCGGGCTTCAACCCGGACTACCTGGCCGAGACCGATGCCGCGCTGACCCGCCTGTACGAGCTCTTCGACGTCACCCCGGTAGCGCCACGCCGCACCCACGACGGCACGTCCCCGATCACCGTCACCGCCGCAACCTGGCCCGACCAACACCAGGAACTCTGGGACACGCTGGTCCCGAGCAGCGGCCCGGCCGCCACCGCCCAAGGCGAAGCCATCCGCGTCACCGGCCGCCTGGCCCACGAAGTCCTCGACAACGGCGGCATCAACTGGGATCAGGACTTCCGGACGATGGCCCGCACGGTTCCCACCCTCCTGGCCTGCGGCGTCCCGCTCCCCGAAGCCGAACTCGCCGAGGCGACCAAACTGGCCTCCGCCTACGGCCGCAACAACCCCGACGAGCACGTCAGGCGACTCAGTGAGCTGGCAGTCCGCTGGGTGCTCGCCAACCCGGACCCGCTTCCGGCCCCGGAACCGGCCTACAAGCGCTGAAGCACGCTGCCGCACACGACAACGCGCCGCCGCACCCGACAAACACGCCGCGGGCCGACGATCAGTCCCCTGAATCGCTCCGAATGCGCACGTCGGCGACCCCGCTGACATGCCGCGCGCCGCAGACGTCGCCCGGCACGACCAGCTGCGGTCCCTCCGCGTCCAAGGCGCCGCCGTCCCGCGCGAGCCCGAGCAACACCGGCACGTTCCCGAACTCCGGATCGATCTCAGCCCACGACAACACGACCCGGTGCCCGTCGCCGGCCCGCACCGAGATCAGGAACCGCAGCCGGTCCTTCCGCTCCCCGGGTACGAAAGCCGGCTCGGCGAGCCGCGCGACGTCCAGCAACAGCGGCCCGGCGAACCGATGCCGGCGGGGCCCGCTCTTGCGGCAGGTGAACTCCACCTCGCACTCGTGGCGCGGCAGCGACCACAGCTCGGGGACGCTCAGGACGCGGGGCGACCGCACCTCGCCGCCGAGCCGTACGAGCCGTCCCGGCTGGGCTGGCTGAGCTGGCCGAGCCGCCCCGTCGACGGCCGGTCCGATCGCGCCGATGTGCTCAGCGACCATGGGATCCCTCCTCGCGGCCGCGCTCGCGTCCCACCGGCGGTGCGGCCCACGATCCACAGTAGGCCGCACCTGGCCGGAAGCAAGGGGTGTCAAAGCACCTGCGGGTCACTAAGCGCCATTCGTAATGGAAATGCAAGGTCTTCAGGCCTTTCCCCCTCGCGTCTGCGATGTAAGCTCACCGGCGTGGACGTCTACCGGATGGGTGAGGCCGCCGAACTGCTCGGCGTGAGTGCCGACACCGTGCGCCGCTGGGCCGACGCCGGCCGGCTGACCGCGCAGCGGGATGAGAACGGGCACCGGGTGATCCCCGGCCCCGAGCTCGCCTCGTTCGCCGCGTCGCTGGCGGCGTCCGCCGACGAGCGCTCGGAGGTGTCCTCGGCCCGCAACCGGCTGCGCGGCATCATCACCGCGGTGACCAAGGACGCGGTGATGGCGCAGGTCGACATCCAGGCCGGGCCGTTCCGGGTGGTGTCGCTGATGAGCCGGGAGGCCGTGGACGAGCTGGATCTGCGGGTCGGCGCCACCGCGGTCGCGGTGATCAAGTCGACGACCGTGGTCGTGGAACGCGCCGGGACCGCCCGCAAGCACGCCGACGAGGGCTGAGGCCCGCTGGCCGGAGTGCGGGAGGCCGCGCGCTGTCCGCGACCGTCGAGCAGCAGCCAGCAGCCGCTAGTAGAAGCCAGCAGAAGATCGTGAAGACCCGAAGGGGGCGTTCGTGAAGAAGCCAGTCGCCGCAGCCATCGCCGTCGGCCTGTTGCTGGCCGGAGCCGGGTGCAGCAGCTCGAAGAGCACGCCGAAGAGCGGGTCGTCACCGTCCTCGGCATCGACCTCCGGGTCCTCGGCCGCCACCGGATCCTCCTCGGCGCTGTCCGCACCGGGCCCGGTCAAGGTCGCCTACGCCGCCTCGCTGGCGAACCTGATGGAACACGACCTCGGCCCGGCCTACGACAAGGCCACCGGCGGCGACTTCCAGGGCGACGCGGCCGGCTCCACCCAGCTGGTCAGCGAGATCAAGGGCAAGGTCAAGCAGGCCGACGTCTTCATCAGCGCCGCCACCGACGCCAACACCGGCCTGATCGGCGACGCCAACGGCGGCTGGGAGACCTGGTACGCCACCTTCGCCACCGCCCCGCTGGTCATCGCCTACAACCCGAAGAGCAAGTTCGCCGCCGACATCAAGTCCAAGCCGTGGAACCAGGTCATCACCGAGGCCGGTTTCAAGATGGGCTCGACCGACCCCAAGCTGGACCCCAAGGGCAAGCTCGCCGCGCAGGCGCTGACCAAGGACAACATCCCCTCCTCGGCGGTGCAGGTGTTCCCCGAGGAGCAGCTGGTCGGTCGCCTTCAGTCCGGGCAGCTGGACGCTGGCTTCTTCTACTCCAGCGAGGCCGCTGATCTGAACATCCCGACGGTCAGCCTCGGCGACATCAAGCTCCAGGCGACGTACACCGTCAGCGTCCTGAACAAGGCGCCGGACAACGCGGCCGGTATCGCGTTCGTGCAGTACCTGTTCAGCGACGCGGGCAAGGCCTTCATGACCAAGCACGGTCTGCAGCTGCTGCCGGTCAAGGTCACCGGCGCCGCCGGATCCGTGCCCGCACAGCTCCAGACCCTGCTCAGCGCCGGCTGAACCTCCTGAAGCCGGGTACTGACACAGTGGCGGGCACAGCGGGCACAGCGGGCACAGCGGGCACAGCGGGCACAGCGGGCACAGCGCGGTCGGCCGTCGGGAGCCCGGGAGCGCGGATGCTGCGCACCCCGCTGCCCTGGCTGGCCGCACTGCTGGTCGCCTACCTGCTGGTCCCGCTGGTCGCGTTCCTGGTCCGGGCACCGGGCCAGGGCGGCTCGGCCACCGCCGCGCCCGGCGTCGGCGACGCGCTGCGGACCTCGCTGATCACCGCGACCATCAGCACGGCCGTCGTCACCCTGCTCGGCGTGCCGCTGGGCTATCTGCTGGCCCGCTCCAGCAGCCGCACCGCCGGTGCGCTCGGCGTCGCGGTCCAGCTGCCGCTGGCGCTTCCGCCACTGATGAGCGGCATCCTGCTGATCTACCTGGTGGGCCCGTACACGACCATCGGCCAGTTCTTCAACGGCGCGCTCACCGACAGCGCCACCGGCGTCGTGCTGGCCCAGTGCTTCGTCGCCGCGCCGTTCCTGGTGGTCTCGGCGCGCTCCGCCTTCGCCGCGGTGGACCCGGCCCAACTGGACGTCGCGGCGACCCTGGGCCACGGCACGCTGTCCCGGACGCTGCGGGTCGCGCTGCCGATCGCCGCGCGGGGCATCCGCGCCGGGATGCTGCTGGCCTGGCTGCGGGCCTTCGGCGAGTTCGGCGCGACGATCGTGCTGGCCTACCACCCCTACACCCTGCCGGTGTTCACCTACGTCCAGTTCAGCAGCACCGGGCTGGCCGCGACCACGGTCCCGGTGCTGGTGACGCTCGGCGCGGCCCTGGTCGTCCTGCTGATCGCCGACCGCGGGCCGGCCCGGCGCGCGCACCGGCGCCGACCGGTCCGGCTCCCGGCCCCCCGCCCCCCGGCTCTGTCGCAGGGCCCTGTCCTGGACTTCGCGATGGCGGCCCGCCTCGGCGGCTTCGGACTGGCGGTCGAGCATCGCGGGGCGGGCCGCAACCTGGCCATCCTCGGCGCCTCCGGCTCCGGCAAGTCCGCGACCCTGCGCCTGCTCGCCGGAGTGCTCAAGCCGCAGGCCGCCGAGATCTCCCTCGGCGGCCGCGATCTGGCCGCGCTGCCCGCCGAGCGACGCGGCATCGGCTACCTTCCGCAGCACCCGACGTTGCTGCCGCACCTGCGGGTCTGGGAGCAGGTCACCTTCGGCGTCGGCGCCGATCCGGCGTTGGCGGCGTTCTGGCTGGACCGGCTCAAGCTGACCGACCTCGCCGATCGCTATCCCGATCAGCTCTCCGGCGGCCAGGCGCGGCGGGTCGGCCTGGCCCGGGCCCTGGCGCGTGAGCCCCGGCTGCTCCTGCTCGACGAACCGTTCGCCGGCCTGGACGCCCCGGTCCGCGACGAACTCCGCCGGCTGCTGCGCACCGTGCTGCGCGAGACCACGCTGACCTCGGTGCTGGTGACGCACGATCCGGACGACGCGGCGCTGCTGTCGCAGGACACGCTGCTGTTCGCCGACGGCGCCGTGCTGCAGGACGGCCCCACGCGCGCGGTGCTGACCCACCCGGCCGGCCCCGCGGCGGCCCGGCTGCTCGGGGTCCGCAACATCGCACACGGCCACGTCGGCGCCGACGGGGTATTGGCAAGCGGGCCGCTGCGCATCGCGCTTCCCGAGGCGGCCCTCAACACTCCCGCATGGCAGCACACGAAGGCGCCCACCGCGGTCGCCTGGTGCGTCCAGCCGCACGACGTCCGCCTGGTCGCCGCCGGTGGGACGGCGGCCATCGTGGACGACGTGGCCCACCTCGGGCCGGTCGCCGAGCTGCTGCTCCGGCTCGGCGGCGACGACGGCAGCGACGCGATCGACAGCGACGGCGACGCGATCGACAGCATCGGACACACCGTCGGCCACGAACTGACGGTCACCGTCCCCAGCGGTCAGGAGCCGGAGATCGGCGACCGCTGCGAGGTGGACGTGCCGGGCGCGGCGGTCATCGTTTGGCCCGAGGTCTGAGAAACTTCATCTGTGACACCGTCAGATCTGAACTCGTTCTTCGCCACATCCGCCGGCGTCGCCGGGGCGCTGGTGGGTCTGCTGTTCGTCGCGATCTCGGTCTCCGGTGACCGGCTCTCCCACCATGTCGATGCCCGGGCTTACCGGCTCCGCGCGTCCGGCACGCTGACCGCCTTCACCAACGCGCTGGCGGTCTCGCTGTTCGCGATCCTGCCCGGGAAGAAGGTCGGATACACGACGGTGAGCGTGTCGGTGGTGGGGCTGATGTTCGTCGCCGCGTCGATGATCTCGCTGGTGCGGGCCCACGCCCTGAAGTGGCGGTACCGGCGGGACGTCGCCTTCTTGGCGACGCTGACCGCGGCCTTCGCCTTCCAGCTCGGCTTCGGCCTGGCCATCATCGCCAAGCCGCACGACACCGACGCGGTCGACAACGTCGCGATCCTGGTCATCGTGTTCTTCCTGATCGGCATCGCCCGCACCTGGGAGCTGATCGGCGGCCCGGCCTTCGGGCTCGCGCACGAGATCCGCGGGCTGGCCGGACATGGAGAGCCGAAGGAAGAAGACCAGTCCGCTTTCGGCTCTGAGGGCGACGCCGCGGCACCCTAGCCGCGCGAGAGGCCCTGCCCACCTATACAGGCGTTGTCCTGTGACCTAGTCGTGGAAGCGCGTGATAGCTTCCTGGCACTCAACCGGGGCACAGTCAGGGGCGGGGCATGACGTCGGATACTGAGCTCGCCGCTGCGGCCGGTTCGCTTCCAGAGCCAAAGCCGGAACCGGTTGAAGAGGATTTGGCCGCCTCCGATCCCGTAGGCGCCGGTAACCGTTTCACCGCGCGGTTCGACCGGTTGGTGCACCGTGACATCCTCGGCGTCAACGCCGCGGTGCTGCTGATCGTGCTCGTCCCGCTGGTCTTCGGCTACTACGCGCGGCTGCACTACTCGGCATACGCCTTCCCGCCGGACAGCCGGTACTACGTCACGATGGCGCTGCGTGACCTGGGTTTCAGCGACGCCGACGCGCTGCGCAAGCAGTTCGCCAACTCCGGCACCGTCGCCGAGTCCTGGTACTTCGCGCACAGCGACCCCACGTGGCTGATGGTCCAGTCGCGCATGCTGTACCCGTTCTTGGCCGTGCCGTTCGTCGCGGTGTTCGGTATCACCGAGGGCATGCCGATCGCCGCGATGGTGGCGTTCGCGGTGATGCTGTGGGCGGTGACCCGGCTGGTGCAGCGGCTTTACGGGCCGACGGCGGCGTTGGCCGCGGGCGGGGTGCTCGGGGCGTGCGGGTTCATGATGACGCTGGCCGAGGCGGTCACCGATCCGGTCGCGATCGCGGTGCTGGCGCTGATTCTGCTGAACCTGCCGCTGGGGCGGCGCGCTCGCCCGCACAACTTGATTCTGTTGGCGCTGCTGTCGGTGTTGCTGGAGCTGAGCCGGCAGGTGATGCCGACCGCCGCGGGTCTGGCGTTCTTCGGCTGGGCGTGGGCGGTCGCGTTCCCCGGACGCGGGCGGAGTCGCCGGTGGCGCAACGACTGGCTGTGGCCGTCCGCGATCGTGGTCGGGACGACGGTGTTCGTCCACCTGCTGGAGGGGCGGTTCGCGGGCAGCGGGACCGGATCGCAGATGTCGCAGGTGTCCGCGGACCCGGGGCAGGTGGCGTGGACGATCACGCGCGTCGACGTGCTCGGGATGCTGCAAGGGGACAAGGCGCTGTCGGCGTTGCTGGCCGGGGCGTTGATCTTCGTGCTGATCCGGTTCACCGACGTCGTCTCCGGCGTCCTGCTCGGGGCGATCGCGGGGACCTACCTCGTCATGCTCGCCGGGGTCAGCCCCTCGCACATGCGGTACGAGGCGATCATGTTCCCGGTGGCCGGGCTGGCGGTCGGCGCGCTGTTCCACCGGCTGGCCCCGGCCGCGTTGCGGGGCGGGGCGGTCGGCGACGGGACGCTGCGCTCGGACCGGGTTCCGGCGGTCGACACGTGGTGGCAGCGCGGTCGGCGTCGGGTTCCGGCTCTGGGTCTTTCCAGCGTCGCCTTTCTTGCGGTGCTCGTGGGATGGTCGGCCACGCACGGCTCGGCGTCGATGGCCGGCGCCGTGCCCACCGCGCCGTCGGCGGCCGCGGCCCTGGCCGGGGATCCGCACGCCGAGCTGCCCGATCGCGCGGTGCCCGCCGAGGACATCCTGTCGGGAGAGTTCACGCAGGCCGAGGAACTGATCAAGGGGAACAACTCCTCGGTGTTCCTCATCTACGCGGACTGGCGCCATCCGATGCGCTACCGGCCGCTGACGTCGTCCGATCCGGAGTGGGGCCACCGCGGAGCCGACGGGACGGTGGTGATGTATCCCGGGGACCTGAGCTCGTGGGACTGGGTCGGGCTCGCGCGGTCGTTCACCTACAACGGGACGCTGGATCCGTCGACGGTCAAGGTGACGTCACGGGTGACCAGCCGTTACGGCGAGGACGTGACTTTCACCGTGACGGCCGGCACCGGCGCTGCGCGAGGGGTGCATCAAGGGCACGCTACGGTGCTCTATCCCTTGCGAGCGCGGGTGCCGGGCATCGTGACCGAGATGGTCTTCGATTCCTGACGCGCTTCCTGACACCGCTTGCGACGTGACTTCCGACGTGGCTTGCGACGTGGTTTGCGACGTGGCTCAAGCGTGACTTCCGACGCGACTCCTGCCGCGTCGGACGCTCAGTCGTTCCCAGCCTCCAAGGCCGCGTGGTCCAGCAGCTCCTCGTCTTCGACCTCGGCACCGGCCCGAGCCGTGATGGTCTGCGCCCCGCCGTCCGTCATCGCGCCGATCAGCTCGCTCGGGAACGTGCCGCCGCCGGACAGCTCCGCCGCCGCGGGTCCCGCCCCGGCGCCGACCATCCCCAGCCGCGCGTACTGCTCCAGCTTGGTCCGCGAGTCGGCGATGTCGAGGTTGCGCATGGTCAGCTGGCCGATGCGGTCGACCGGGCCGAAGGCCGCGCCTTCGGTGCGCTCCATCGACAGTTTGTCCGGGTGGTAGCTGAGTGCCGGGCCGGTCGTGTTGAGGATCGAGTAGTCCTCGCCACGCCGCAGCCGCAGCGTCACCTCGCCGGTGATGGCGCGGCCGACCCAGCGTTGCAGCGACTCCCGGATCATCAGCGCCTGCGGGTCCAGCCAGCGGCCTTCGTACAGCAGCCGGCCCAGGTGGCGGCCCTCGTTGTGGTACGCGGCGACGGTGTCCTCGTTGTGGATGGCGTTGACCAGGCGCTCGTAGGCGATGAACAGCAGGGCCATCCCGGGGGCCTCGTAGATGCCGCGGCTCTTGGCCTCGATCACCCGGTTCTCGATCTGGTCCGACATCCCCAGACCGTGCCGGCCGCCGACCGCGTTGGCCTCCAGGACCAGATCGACGGCGGTGGCGAAGACCTTGCCGTTGATGCTGACCGGGCGGCCCTGCTCGAAGCCGATGGTGACGTCCTCGGCGGCGATCTCCACCCGCGGGTCCCAGAACCGGACGCCCATGATCGGCTCGACGATCTCCAAGCCGGTGTCCAGGTGTTCCAGGGACTTCGCCTCGTGCGTGGCGCCCCAGATGTTCGCGTCGGTGGAGTAGGCCTTCTCGGCGCTGGCCCGGTAGGGCAGGTCGCGCTCGGTGAGCCACTGCGACATCTCGGCCCGGCCGCCGAGCTCGCTGACGAAGTCGGCGTCCAGCCACGGCTTGTAGATCCGCAGCGCCGGGTTGGCCAGCAGGCCGTAGCGGTAGAAGCGCTCGATGTCGTTGCCCTTGAAGGTCGAGCCGTCGCCCCAGATCTGGACGTCGTCCTCGAGCATCGCCCGCACCAGCAGGGTGCCGGCCACGGCGCGGCCCAGCGGGGTGGTGTTGAAGTAGCCGCGGCCGCCGGAGCGGATGTGGAAGGCACCGCACGCCAGGGCGGCCAGGCCTTCCTCAACGAGCGGGGCACGGCAGTCGACCAGGCGGGCGAGTTCGGCGCCGTAGGCCTCGGCGCGCCCGGGCACGCCGGGCAGATCCGGCTCGTCGTACTGGCCGAGATCGGCGGTGTAGGCGCAGGGCACGGCGCCCTTCTCGCGCATCCACGCGACCGCGACCGAGGTGTCGAGCCCGCCGGAGAAGGCGATGCCGACGCGCTGACCTGCTGGCAGAGACGTGAGGACCTTGGACATGGGTGTAACTATATACGACTCGCCGAATAATCATGCCACTGTCCACATCGCGGGCAGCACGCGCCGTCATCCGGGACGGTCCGGGTCCGGTGAGGCGCCGTGCAAGGCGCCGTCATCCGGGACGGGTCTGCTTCAAGAGCGCGTCGTCATCCGGTCCGATCCCGTCTCCGGGACGGCCGGCGTCAGGAAATCGTCCATCCGGATCCGCAGCCACCCCGGCCGGCGCTCCTCGACCACGATCTGCAGCAGCACCCGCGGGTCGAGGAGTTCGAGGTCCGGGAACCGCCCGATCACCGGCGAGCCGACACAGGGGTAGCCGACCTGCTTGAAGTAGTCGGCGGCATCGGCGTACCCGGGCGGGACCGGGTAGTAGCGCCAGAACACGCTGTCCGGGGCGGCTCTGCGCAAGATCTCACCGAGGAGCCACGAGGCGGTGGCGACGAAGCCCTGGCTCGCCGGCGCCGAGAACTTCTCGACGGTACCGAACCGGTCCAGGAACAGCCGCTCCAGCCCGTCGATCGTCTCCAGCGTGAACTGCCACTCCCGCGGGTCGCCGGTCTCGTCCGCCCAACGCGGGAAGTCCGCCGCGCGCGAGGCCAACCAACGGCTCAGCCACGGGTCCGGCGGGGGGAGTTCGTCGAACGCCACCGGATCGACGCTGGAACTGTGGACCGTCGTCGGCGTCCAGCCCGGATGCGAGGCCTGATACCCGCCGACCGTCTCCTGCAAATCGGCGAGGGCGGCCCGGAACACCGTCCCCGTGCCAGCGTCCCGGGCCCGGGCCATGAGCTGAAGCGGGGACATCGGCGGCAGGCCGAGTGCGTCGTCGAACCGGACCACCGGCCGACTCCCCGCCGGGCCCGCCGGATCCTCGTCCCACACCCAACGCCCGCCGCCGACCCGCATCAGCGCCTCGCCGAGATACGCCGCCGCCGAGTCGGCCAGCCCGGTGTCGACGGCCTCCGGCGCGCCGAAGTCAGGGAGCTGCGTCGCCAGCACCCACTCCAGCGAGTCGAGCGATTCCACCGAGAAATCGTGGCTGAAGTCCTGCGGCACGAACCAGGCCAGCCGGTCCAGGACCGGGCTCAGCGCTTCCAACCAGGTGGCCAGCCGGTCGCCCGTCAGCCTGTCGGCACTCCCCATCGTTCCGCCTCCCGTATCCGCCGTGGCGTGATGTCAGCCATCACAGCTTCATGGCAGCACCGGGCGGCGCGCGCCGATACCTGTAAGCCTCCAGGATGCCCGCCGATCTGTCGCTGACCTGCGGTCGGCCGCCGATCCCGGAGCCGGACGGCTTGCCGATCGGGGGCGTTCACCTCCGTTTGCGCGGCGCGATCGTCTCGATCATCTGCGGATGGGCGATCTCCGTCGGGGCCGCTCCCGAACGCGGCACCCGCGACGGCAACAGTCCCAGATGCTCCTCACGGACCAGGTTGAACCGCAGCGCGGTGGACACCAGGGCGGCCCGCTGCCAGTCGGCCTTCTCTTCCCCGCTCTCCGCGACGGCGTCCCGCACCCGCAGTTTGGTGCGCGCGAGATAGTCGATGTGGAAGTTGACGGCGGACCGCGTCAGATCACGGCAGGACTCCAGATGCCGCAGCCGCTCGACGATCTGCGGCACGCTCGGCAACATCACCGACGCCCCGTCGCGCAGCCGGGGCTCACACAACGCGACCAGGACCAGGAAGTACTTCGAGCTCTCGTTCAGGACGAACGCCACCTGCGTGGTCAACGCGCCGTGGTGCGTGGCGTCGGTGACGTAGACGTGCTCGGGCGCGAACACGGTCACCGACATCTGGCCGTCCCGGCCCGGCACCACCAGCCGCGAGATCTCGAACGGCACCGGCATGTTCAGCCGCCCCGGCGCCACCTTCAGGAACTCGCCGCCGCCTTCGGGGTTCTCCACGATGTAGGTGGCCCGCGAGCTCAAGTTGGAGATGGTCCAGTAGTCCTGCACCGCGCGGATCCGCCCGGCCAGCCGCGACACGGCCGGATCGTCGAACCGCACGTCCACCGCCCCGCCGCGGCCCCCGCGCCCGAAGCTCACCTCCTGCTCCCGCTCCAACTCCAACAAGCGGTCCGGAAGCTGGATGATCAGACTGGTCACGGTTCCCCACCTGGATGGATCGAACAGGACGTCGACTACCACGACACAGCGTATTGATTCGGTCGCAACCGCGCTATGACAACGCCCGCCGGCCGGGCGGGCCGATGCGTTGATACACCGGTGTTACGCGCTTGTTAGGCCTGGTCGCCAAGCTGGCCACAGCGAGCACGGGAAGGAGGGAACACCATGAAGATCGAGGTCAAGAAGGTCGAGAAGGTGCAGGCGACCATCTACATGCCGCCGCCGAAGCTCTAATCGCGACAGCGGGGGCCACGGGGACTCCGACGCCACGCATACGGCGGCCGGACCCACCGGGCCCGGCCGCTCGTCGCGTGCCACCGGCCGGACCAGACGCAAGGAGAGCAGGGCCGATGATCCCGAAGCTGAAACACGCTTTGTGGGAGCGTGCGGGCGCGGATCTGCGGATCCTCGTGGAGGACCCGGTCGAGGAGATCGTGCTCGGCGACGAGGCCGGCCAGTTGGAACGGCTCGTTGAGCTTCTGGCCGAGGGCGGCCGACCGGTCGCCGAACTCGCGACGGCGCTCGCCGCCGCCGGGCCCTGGGAGCTCGACGCGTCGGACGTCGAGAAGGCGCTCGAAGTCTTCGACCAGTTGGGGCTGCTCTTCGACGCCTCGCCCGACGGCCTCACCGAGTGGCAGCGTGAGCGCTACTCGAGCAACCTCGAATTCTTCGCCACCTACGCCTCACTCGCGCGGCGTCCCGCCGACTTCCAGCGCGAACTCCTCGACGCGCACGTGGTGCTGCTCGGGGTGGGCGGTGCGTCCGCCGCGCTCCAGGCGTTGTGCGGCCTCGGCGTCGGCCGGCTGCGGCTCGTCGACTTCGATCTGGTCGAATCGAAGAATCTGGTGCGCCAGTTCACTTATCGCGCCGAGGACATCGGTCGGCCCAAGGTGGAGCGGGCCGCCGAGTGGGTGCGCGCGTTCAACCAGGAGATCGCGGTCGAGACGGTCTTCCAGCGGGTCAGCGGCCCCGAGGACGTACCGGCGCTGATCGCGGGCGCCGATCTGGTGCTCGCCGGGATCGACCAGCCGGTCGCGGCCGCGGACTGGGTCAACGACGCCTGCGTGGCGGCGGGCATCCCCTACGTTTCCGGCGGCGGCCAAGGCAGCCAGCTCGCGTACTGGTCGGTGGATCCGGGCCGTTCGGCTTGCTGGCGCTGCCAGTCGTCGGAGAAGGCCGCGAAGGCGGGGGAGTTGGCCGCTCTGGTGAACCGGTTCGAGGGGGACCTGCCCTCCGCGAACCGCTCGACCGGTCCGGTGGTGCTCCATCTCATGGGGCTGATTTCGTTGGAGATCGTTCGCTATCTCACGCGGTTCGCCGAGCCGGTGTCCGCGGGCCGCTACCACATCGTGGATCTGGCGTCCGGGCAGTCCAGTGAGCGCGAGTGGGAGCGGGTCGCCGACTGCCCGGTCTGCGCGACGGCCCCCGCGCGGTCCGCTGTGGAAGGAGGCTGAGATGACCTCCGTTTCCGAGGCGGCCGTGGCGGGTGAGGAGACCCAGGAGACCGTTGCCGGCGAGCAGACCGAGGCGCCCGCCCTCACCGGCGACATCCGCCTGGTCCTGCGCCCCCTGAGCATTCAGCCGCACGGCACCGACGACGAGATCATGGTGGGCGATCCGGCGCAGGGCGAGTTCGTCGTCCTGCCGGCCGTCGCCGGATCGGTGATCGAGGCGCTGGGAGAGGGCCGCACCATCGAGGAGACCGCGGCGCACGTGCTGGCCACCACCGGCACCGAGATCGACGTGGCGGACTTCGCGGAGGCGTTGATCGGTCTCGGCTTCGTGGCGAAGGTCGGCGACGTCGAGACCGCCGCGGCCGCCGCCTCGGACCGGACCGGAGGCCGTTGGGGCACGGCCGCGGTCCGGTTGCTCGGCCCGGCGTTCAGCCGCCCGGCATGGGCCCTCTACGCACTGGTGTTCGTCGCCGACTTCCTCGCGCTCGTCTTCGACCGTGCCCTGCGGCCATCCGGTGCGGCCCTGTACTTCCTGCACGACCCGTTGCTCAGCCTGGCCCTGCTCACCGCGACGCAGATCGTGCTGGCCTTCGGGCACGAAGGCGCGCACTGGATCGCCGGTCGCCGAGCCGGAGTACCGGCCGGGATCGCGGTCGGCCGCCGCGGCTACATCCTGGTCCTGCAAACCGATCTCAGTGCCCTGCGAACCGTGTCGCGGCGGGCCAGGTTCGGGCCGTTGCTCGCCGGATTGGCCTTCGACTCGACGGTCCTGGCCGCCAACCTCGCACTGCGCTGGACCGCGCTGCACCACCACTGGCACGCCCCGGCCACGCTGCTCGGCTTCCTGGCCGGGCAGGCGGACATGCAGGTGCTGGCGATGTCGATGCAGCTGGTCATCTTCCTGCGCTCGGACCTGTACGGCGTGCTGGTGCTCGGCTTCGACTGCCTGGACCTGAGCCGGGTGGCCCGGCTGACGCTGCGCGCCAAGTTCGGCCGGCTCGACGGCGAGCAGCGGGCCGAACTGGACCGGGCCGGTCGGGCCGACGTGCGGGTGGCTCGCTGGTACAGCTGGCTGCTCCTGGTCGGCGCGGTCCTGTCCGCCGCCTGCCTCGTCGTGATCGTCATCCCCGGCGTTTGGCACGTCGGCAGCTGGCTGCGGACAGCGTTGGCGGATCACTCGCCTGGCACCTTCGGCTTCTGGGAACCGATCGTCTGCGCGGTGGTCGTCCTGGTGCCCTATTTCGTTGCTCCATTGCTCGCGGTTCGGGAACGGACGGGTTCGCGGGCCGCGTGACCTATGCAGAAGCCTGACTCGGGTCAGTTGTAGCTCTCAAGCCGGGCCCGGATCTCGGCGGCCCGCAGGTCTGCGGTCCGCTCGGCAAGGGCCAGCGCCTCCTGCCACGAATGCCGGGCGTCCTCGACGCGACCGAGGTCCGCGAACGTGGCGCCGAGCCGGTCCAGGGCGGTCAGCAGCTGACGATGATCGCTGCCGAGCTCGTCCTGGATGGCCAGCGCCAGCCGGTGCTGTTCCAGCGAGTCGGTGAGCCTGCCCATTCGGCGCAGCGTCTCGCCGAACCCGGTCCGGGCCATGCCTTCCTGATGCACATTCCGGGTCTGGACGCACAGCTTGATCGAGCGCTCGTACTTGGCCACGGCCTCCGGCAGGTCGCCCATGTCGTTGCAGGTCTCGGCGGCGTTGTTGAGGATGATGCTGAGCGCTGCCAGGTCGCCGATCGCGGTGACGCCGGCCTCGGCCTGGCCGAACCACACCAGCGCCTCGTCGTAGCGGCCTTGCAGGTAGCGCGCGCTGGCGATGTTGTTCTGGACGCTCACCAGGCCCCGCTCGTCCCCGAGCCGCTGCCTGATCGTCAGGGCACTGCGGAAGCAGTCGATCGCCTCTTCGTAGTCGCCGGCCTGCTTCAGCGCGCTGCCCAGCCCGGTGAGCAGCCAGGCGTAGGCGGGTTCGTCGCCGAGCGCCAGCGCGCTGTCGGCTCCCAGACGTTGGGTCGTCGCGAACGGCGCATGACTTCCGGCGACGATGTAGTAGAACCACATCAGGCTTGCGATACGGACCACGACATCGTGCCACTCCCGCGCTGAAGCCGTGTGCAGCGCCCAGATCAGATGGTCCTCCTCGGCCTGACACCAGGCGAGGGCGTCCCGGTGGGCGGCGAACTCCGGGACCTGCCAGCGCGGCTCGCCCATCGCCTGCTCGGTGCCGGGCGGCATCCGCTTGCTCCTGCCGATCAGGCGGACCGCGGCCAACAGCGCGTCGGCGTACCAGGAGAGCAGGCGGCGTGAGGTACGGTCACGCTCCTGCTCGGTCAGCTCCGCGCTCGACAACTCCACTGCGAACACACGTAGGAGGTCGTGAAGCCGGTAGCGGCCGGGGACGGTCGTCTCGACCAGGCTGGTATCGGTCAACGTGGCCAACAGGTCCTCGGCCTGCTCCAGGCTCTGGTCGAAGAGCACCGCGGCGACGTGGACGTCGAATTCGTAACCGGGCAGCAGGCCGAGCAGGCGGAACGCCACCGCACAGGTCAGCCCGCCCGCCGAGGGCTCCGACGACGGCTGCCCCGGCAGGTTCGAGAAACTCATCTGGAAGCTGGCCCGCACCGCCAGGTCCTCGACCCGCAACTCGTCCAGCCGGCGGTGCTCGCCGTCCAGCCGGGTCGCGAGCATCGCCACGGTCCAGGCCGGCCGGGACGCCAGCCGGGCCGCGGCGATCCGCAGCGCCAGCGGCAGGCCGCCGCAGTAGCCCAATACTTGAGCGGTGGCCCTGGGTTCGGCGTCCACCCGCCCGGTCCCGACGATGCCGGTGAACACCTCAAGGGCTTCGGCCGGGGCCAGCGCGTCCAGGTGCATGGGGATGGCGTCGACCAGTCCGGGCAGGCGCCGCCGGCTGGTCACCAGGACGGCGCACGAGCCGCTACCGGGCAGCAACGGACGGACCTGGGCCGCGTCCCGAGCGTCGTCCAGGACAATCAGCAGCCTGCGACCGGAGGTCAGGGAGCGGAAGCGGGCGGCGCGTCCTTCCTCGTCGGACGGGAGGTCAGAGTTCGGCACGCCGAGCTCGCGCAGCAGGTTGCCGAGCACTTCGGCGGCGGTTCGGGGCACGCTACTGGTGCCGTGCAGGCTGATGAAGAGCTGGCCGTCCGGGTAGTCGGCCGAGAGGGTGTGCGCGGCGCGAACGGCCAGTGCGCTCTTGCCGATTCCGCCCAGGCCGGAGAGCACGAGCATGGGGACGGTGTGGGCTTCGCGCTCGGCGGCTGCCAGGTGGTCGCATATCGCGCGGAGCTCTCTCGCTCGTCCGCTGAAGTGGATGCTGGAGGTTGGGAGGGTCGACGCGGCGGTTGGCTGCTGGTCTTGGGCGGCGTCGGGGCCTGAGTCGGAATCGGAATCGGGGCCGACATCGGTCTCGGAGCTGGTGTCGAGCGTCGGATCCGCGTCCAGCATGCGCCGGTACAGGTCCCGCATCCTCGCGGACGGCTCCACGCCGAGCTCGTCGACCAGCGTCTTGCGCAGCTGGAGGAACGCGTCCATCGCCTCTACCCGGCGTCCCGCCTGGCAGAGGGCGAGCATCAGCAGCTCGTGCAGCATCTCCCGCAGCGGATACTCGTTGATCAGCATCCGCAGTTCGGCAACGAGTTCTCCGTGCCGTCCCAGGCGCAGCTCGGCGTCTATTCGCGCCACCAGAGCGGCCAGCCGGGTCTCGGACAGCCCGTGGACCTGCGACGCCGCCGTCCCCGCCTCCACCAGATCGGGGCAGGGATCGCCGCGCCACAAGACCAGGGCCTCCCGAAACACGACGGAGGCCTGGCCCCAGTCCTGTGCCAGCGCGGCTTGATGCCCCTCGGCGCACAGGCTCTCGAAGACCTCGACGTCCAGCTCCGCGTTCCGGACCTCCACCAGATAGCCCGGCGACTCGGTGCGGATCCGAGCACCCGCCTGGGATCCGAGCTGCCTCCGTACGTGCATGACGTGATTGTGGAGCGATGCCGTGGCGGCCGACGGCACCGCGTCGCCCCACACCGCGCCACACAGCCGATCCACGCTCACCACTTGGTTGGGCTCCAGCAGCAGGCAGGTCAGAACGGCGCGCCTGATCCTGCCCCGAATCGTGACCGACAGCCCTTCGTCCGTGACCACGGTCAGAGGCCCCAGCAGTCCGAATCTCACAGCTCCGCCACTCCCAGCCTCGAACGACTGCACGTTACGCCGACGTTAGCCGCTGAAGCTCAGCGACCCGCGGGCACCGCCCCGGAACGATGGACTCCACCCGCAGCGGAATCAGTGCCCTGTTCGCCGCCAGTCCCCACGACGCCTGCCTAGTTGGCGACAACGACCCGGGCGACTCCGGCCAACTAGGCGCACCGATCCTGACCGAGCACTGGGACGGCAACGCCTGGCACCAGGCCCAGGCCAGCCCCCGCCAACGCCCTGTCCGCAGGCTTCCTCGGCGTCACCACCCTCAGCCCCCACGACATCTTCGCCGCCACAGCCCCCCGGCGGCATCACAGCGGTCGGCTACGACAAGAACACAGGCCAGCAATACGGCGAGCTCTACACCAACGGCACCGCCGCCGGGCCTGCCACCCCGCCCGAACATGCACCACGACCTGCCCGGATACCTCATCAAGCGCGACGTCCTCGACCACCGCGTCTTCCAGCCCGAGCAGGGCACCCTATATGCTCTTGTTTCGCACGCCGTTCTCCGAACCTGCTGTTTTGAACCTAGACAGTCCAAAACCCTAGGCCAGAGACGGCGTGCCCCACTCTCGCCACCCTCCGTGACCCACACATAGGTCAGAAGCGCCAAAAAATATGGTCAGGACGGGTTCAAGGAACTCGAGGATGGTCGTATCCGCTACTACGGCGAAGTCGATCCGGCCAGGAACCCCGGCGAAATGGTGGGCCGTCGCCTGGTCCGTGAATGGGATCCGGCGACCGGTGCCAAGCGGACCTGGCATGAGACGTTGGACGGGGCCGGCCGTGTACGCCAAGTGCGTCCCCCGGGCCGGTATCTGCACGGCATCGAGGACTACCAGGCTTGGCTTGCGACACTCGACGCTGCGTAGCCTGCGCCTCCGGACTCAGCTAATAGGAGGAAAGGCTTCGGTCTCGGCGAGCGCTTTCGCTGCGTGACGCCGTTCCCAAAGCCCGACGGCTGGTGTGTCCGGTGCATCTGGAAATTGCAGGTCGCGTCGTGCCGTGTCGACGAAGCCCCAGATGAGCTTGGTGTATTGGCGCAGGTCGAGCTCGGTCTTGTACTTCACGACGTTGGTCGCATAGTCGAGTAAGTCCCAAGCGGCCAGGGCAGCCTCGCGGGAGCCGACGAGAGTGACGGATGTACATGCGCGCCACAGGGCTGCTCGCTGCTCTATGGCGGGCGCCTTGAGATCCTGATCGTCAGGTGCGCCGGTCCGCAGTCCCAGGGCATGTCGCATGTTGCCGCCCTCGCGATAGAACGCGGTGTAGGTGGCGACTCGGTCGGCATGGAGACGGAGCTGGCTTTCTCGCGTGAGGTCATGGTCTCGGACTCTGCGTTGTTCCTTCACCTGCGAATGCATGCCGAACAAGGACGCTAGGAGCGTAAGCGTGCTGACGACGGTTGCAAGAACGAGCGATTGCCAGAGATCCATTAGAGCCCCCTCGACACGACCCAGCTACCCGCTGCATATCAGCTACCCGCTGCATATCAGCTACCCGGCACGGTTGATGAGCATCCGTGTACAGGGCTGTGGGGTGCTAGCTGTTGATCGGGGTGAAGCGGTGGCGGCGCGGCGCCAGCTCTGAGCTTCCGGCAAATCTTCCCAGAACTCTGCTTTAACGGAAGCGCTCAGGCCAGGTGGAAGACCTCGGTCAGCGGAACCATCGCCGCGTCTGCCGCGTCGCCGTCGAGCCCTTCGAAGTAGTGCGCCATCTCAGCCTGCCATCTGGCGTTGACGTCGGTCTGCGCCATCGCCGCGAGGGCTCCGGCGAAGTCGTCGGTCTCCAGGTAGCCGACCAGCAGACCGTCCGGCCGGAGGAACAGTGAATAGTTCCGCCAGCCTGACTCGCTCAGCGCCGCCAGCATCTCTGGCCACACCGTCTCGTGCCGTGTGCGGTACTCGGCTACGAGTTCGGCTTTCACCTTCAACAGGAAACAGACACGCCGCATGCGACGCAGACTACGGGACCCCGTAGGGCGTTCCGTGTTCCGCGTTCCGTGTACCGCTAGTTCAGCGGCGGCCCGACCACGAACGACACCGATAGCGACCGGGCACCCGACGAGGCCCGCACGTGGTAGCGCCCGTCTGGCAGCAGCAACGAACCAGCCCCCTGATCGAGCGCGACGCTGAACGTTCCGCTGCTGTCGACGACTGTCTTGTCCGGCGGTACTGCGGCGTTGAGGAAGGTGACGGTGACGGTCTGCCCGGCCGGCCAGCCAGCGCCGTTGAGGATGTAGGTGGTCCGCGGGTCGCCGAACGGCGGCCGCACCCCGAGCCGGGTGCCGTCGATCTGGGTGACGGCGCCGGGCGGCGGGCTGATCGGCGGGCCTTGCGGCGGCGGACCGCCCAGCGGCGGCGGAGCGGCGGCACGAGTGGGCGGG
>NZ_JAAFYZ010000220.1 GCF_018274385.1 Catenulispora pinistramenti
CGGGGGACCATCGGGGGGACGCGGCGCGGCTTCGCTCAAGCGGAGCCGCGCCGCCTCGCTGTCCCCGCTAGGCTGGCGGTTCTTTATCACCGGGGAGGGTGCGGGGCGATGAGCGGATCCGAGGCGGCTTCGGGGCGGCGGCTGACGCCGGTGACGCCGGAGAACTTCGACGCGGCGGTGGCCGTGAAGGTCCGCGTGGACCAGCAACACCTGGTCGCGCCGGTGATGAAGTCGCTGGCGCAGGCCTACGTCTACGGCGATGCGGCCTGGCCGCGGCTGATCCTGGACGGCGACCGCGTGGTCGGCTTCCTGATGGCCTTCGTCGGCATCGACTGGCACGAGGACGGCGGATCGGACCTGCGCTCCGGGCTCTGGCGGCTGAACATCGCGGTCGGCGAGCAGCGCCGGGGCTATGGCCGGTTCGCGGTGGAGCAGGTCGCGACCGAGATCCGGCGGCGCGGCGGCGACCGGATGTTCGTCAGCTACCACCCCGGGCCCGGGGGCCCGGAAGTGTTCTACCAGGGCCTGGGTTTCAAGCCGAACGGCGAGTCCGCCGGGGACCAGACGGTGGCGGTTCTCGATCTGTACTGATCTCCCCGGACCTGTACTGATCCCACGCGCAATCTGCGCTGATCCGCTTCGCCTCCTGTCACTGTCGGTGGATCATCCGGGCACCCATGGCCAACGTGTACAGCCCGGTGCCGAATAGCAGCCATTCCGTCATCCCAAAGCGGGTCGGAGCCCGGCCCGGGCGGCGGTAGCCTGGCAGGCGTGACGAATGAACCGTCAGCCGACAGCGTCGTCGGCTGTCCTGTAGGCGCCTCTTCCGACTTCGGTGACGAGACGGTCACCAGCCACCACTTCGGCGAGGAGGGGGCGAAGCTGACCTACGGCTCGTACCTCCGGCTGGAGCAGCTGCTGACCGCCCAGGTCCTGGAGTCGGATCCGCCGGCGCACGACGAACTCCTGTTCATCACCATCCACCAGGTCTACGAGCTGTGGTTCAAACAGCTCCTGCACGAGGTCGACGCCGCCACCGAAGCGATGTTCGGCGGCCGGCTGTGGTGGGCCAAGCACCTGCTCAAAAGGGTCGCGACCATCGAGGACGTGCTGATCCGCCAGATCGCCGTCCTGGAGACCATGACCCCGCAGGACTTCCTGGTCTTCCGCGAGCTGCTGTCCCCGGCCTCCGGATTCCAGTCCGCGCAGTTCCGCGAGCTGGAGTTCGCCTCCGGGGCCAAGGACCCGACGTATCTCAAGCGCTTCCGCGGCCTGACCGACGCCGAGCAGAAACGGCTGGCCGAACGGCTGGAAGCCCCGAGTCTGTGGGACGGCTTCGTACACGCCGTGGCCCAGTCCGGGCTGCCCGCCGGCACGGAGGACGAGCTGCGCGACTCACTGGTCGAGGTGGCCCGTGACCGCGACGGCCACGGCGAGCTGTGGGAGCTGTCCGAAGCGCTGCTGGACCACGACGAGGCCGCCGCGCTGTGGCGGGCCCGGCACGTGACCATGGTGGAGCGGCAGATCGGGACGAAGTCCGGCACCGGCGGCTCGACCGGCGCTCCCTACCTGCGGTCCCGCCTCGGGCTGCACTACTTCCCGCTGCTGTGGGAGCTCAGAAGTTTCCTCTAGACGGTGACTTTTCGGCGTGTCTGTCGTCTTTTTGTATATGACCCCTAGTGCGCCGGCCCAGCCCGACAACTTCACACGCGGTACCGCGAGTCCCCTCGAAAACCACTTAGTCACGCAACGGCGCGCGACAGAATAGAGTTCACACGGCCATGCAGAGCACGTATACGGGTGCGAAACTGGGCAAGCTCGATCAGGCCAAGGCCGACCTGCTGAGTCAGGCCGCCAAACCGGCCACCGACGCCGGGGGCGGGGCCTCGGCCGCGGTGCTGATGCCGGCCCGCGCCGACGGCGCCATGGAGGCCTACCTCGACGAGTACTACCGCCATGCGGCCCCCGAGGACTTGATCGGTACCGCGGCCAAGGACATCCGCTCGGCCGCGCTGTCGCACGCGGCGCTGGCCGCGTCGCGGCCGCAGGGCACGGCGAAGGTCCGGGTGCACACCCCGACCGTGGAGACCACCGGCTGGTCCAGCGGGCACACCGTGGTCGAGATCATCACCGACGACATGCCGTTCCTGGTCGACTCGGTGACCTCCGAGCTGTCCCGGCAGGACCGCGGCATCCACGTGATCATCCACCCGGTGATGCACGTCCGCCGCGACCTGGCCGGCGACCTGCTGGAGATCCTGGCCCCGGACCAGGACAAGTCCGGCCCGGAGGTCACCGAGGAGTCCTGGATCCACATCGAGATCGACCGGCTCTCCACGCGTGAGGACGCCGAAGGGACGCGTTACTCGGAGATCGAGGCGGACCTGCAACGGGTGCTGCGCGATGTGCGCGAGGCCGTCGAGGACTGGCCGAAGATGCGGGCCACCGCGCTGTCCCTGGCCCAGGATCTGCACCCGGCCTCGGACGAGCAGAAGCCGCCGGTGCGGACCGAGGAGCTGGCCGACGCCTCCGATCTGCTGCGCTGGCTGGCCGAGGACCACTTCGCGTTCCTGGGCTACCGCGAGTACGACCTGACCACCGACGACAGCGGCGAGGAGACCCTGCGCGCCGTCCCCGGCACCGGCCTGGGCATCCTGCGCGCCGACCAGCCGATGTCGCAGAGCTTCAGCAAGCTCGGCCCGGACGCCCGGGCCAAGGCCCGCGAGACCCGGCTGCTGGTGCTGACCAAGGCCAACACCCGGTCCACCGTGCACCGCCCGGCCTACCTGGACTACGTCGGCGTGAAGAAGTTCGACGCCGAGGGCAACGTGGTCGGCGAGCGCCGCTTCCTGGGCCTGTTCGCCGCCCCCGCCTACACCGAGTCGGTTCTGCGGATCCCCGTCGTGCAGCGCAAGGTGCGCGCGGTGCTGGCCGAGTCCGGCTTCGACCAGAACTCCTTCTCCGGCAAGGAACTGCTCCAGATCCTGGAGACCTACCCCCGCGACGAGCTGTTCCAGATCCCCACTGAGGAACTGGCCGAGATCTCGATCGCGGTCTCGCAGTTGCAGGAGCGCCGCCGGCTGCGCCTGTTCCTGCGCAAGGAGGCTTACGGCCGGTTCTACTCGGCGCTGGTGTTCCTGCCCCGTGACCGCTACGACACCTCCACCCGCCTGGCGATGCAGGACATCCTGATGCGGGAGCTGAACGGCGCGGTCATCGACTACACGGTACGCAACACCGAGTCGGTGCTGACCCGGCTGCACTTCGTGGTGCGCGTCGCTCCCGGCACCACGCTGGCCGACGCGGACGCCGACGCCATCGAGACCAAGCTGGCCGCCGCCACCCGCACCTGGGACGACGACTTCGCCGAGGCCCTGCTCGGCGACTTCGGCGAGGCGCAGGCCCGCGAGCTGCGCGAGGCCTACGGCGCGGCGCTGCCGGAGTCGTACAAGGCCGAGGAGCGGCCGGAGATGGCCGTCGCCGACGTCAAGGTCCTGGAAGGGCTGAAGATCTCCGGCGACAGCAGCGCGGTGCGGCTTTATGAGGAAGTCGACTCCGCCCCCGGCGACCGCCGGTTCCGCATCTACCGGGTCGGTTCCTCGGTCTCGCTGGCCGAGGTGCTCCCGGTGTTCCAGCGCATGGGCGTCGAGGTCGTCGACGAGTTCCCCTACGACCTGGAGATCGACACCGCGAACCAGCCGGACTCCCGGATCTACGACTTCGGGCTGCACTGCGACCCGGCGTCGGTGGCCGAGTTCGGTATGGACGAGGTCGCGCGCCAGCGCTTCCAGGAGGCGTTCACCGCGATCTGGACCGGCAAGGCCGAGAACGACCGCTTCAACACCCTGGTGCCGCTGGCCGGTCTGACCTGGCGGCAGGTGGTGATCCTGCGGGCCTACGTGAAGTACCTGCGCCAGGGCGGCATGACCTCCAGCCAGGAGCTGGTGGAGAACGTGGTGGCGAACAACCGCCGGGTGGCCCGCCTGCTGGTGAAGCTGTTCGAGGCGAAGTTCTCCCCGGCGTACTCGCACGAGACGCCGGAGCTGTGGGAGAGTATCGTCGAGGAGATCGAGGGCGCGCTGGACAACGTCCAGTCCCTGGACGAGGACCGCATCCTGCGCTCGCTGCTGAAGGTCATCCAGGCCACGCTGCGGACCAACTACTTCCAGGCCGACGCCAACGGGGACCCGAAGCCGTACGTGTCCTTCAAGCTGGACCCGCACCTGGTCCCGGACCTGCCGGCGCCGCTGCCCAAGTTCGAGATCTGGGTCTACTCCCCGCAGGTGGAGGGCGTGCACCTGCGCTTCGGCAAGGTGGCGCGCGGCGGCCTGCGCTGGTCCGACCGCCGCGAGGACTTCCGCACCGAGGTCCTGGGCCTGGTCAAGGCGCAGATGGTGAAGAACTCGGTGATCGTGCCGGTCGGCTCCAAGGGCGGGTTCTACGCCAAGAACCTGCCGGACCCCTCGGTGGACCGGGACGCCTGGCTGGCCGAGGGCGTGTCCAGCTACAAGACCTTCATCAGCGGTCTGCTGGACATCACCGACAACCTGGTCTCCGGCGAGGTGGTGCCGCCGGCGAACGTGGTGCGGCACGACGGCGACGACACCTACCTGGTGGTGGCCGCCGACAAGGGCACCGCGACGTTCTCCGACATCGCCAACGGCCTGGCCATCGACTACGGGTTCTGGCTCGGCGACGCCTTCGCCTCCGGCGGCTCGGTCGGCTACGACCACAAGGGCATGGGCATCACGGCGCGCGGCGCGTGGGAATCGGTGAAGCGGCACTTCCGCGAGCTCGGTGTGGACTCCCAGAGCGAGGAGTTCACCGCGGTCGGCGTCGGCGACATGTCCGGCGACGTGTTCGGCAACGGCATGCTGCTCTCCGAGCACATCCGGCTGGTCGCGGCCTTCGACCACCGGCACATCTTCCTGGACCCGGAGCCGGACGCGGCGACCTCCTTCGCCGAGCGCAAGCGGATGTTCAACCTGCCGCGCTCGTCCTGGGCCGACTACGACACCACCAAGATCAGCGCCGGTGGCGGGGTCTACCCGCGCAGCGCCAAGTCGATCCCGATCTCCGCGCCGGTGCGCCAGGCCCTCGGTCTGGAGGCCTCGGTGCTGCGGCTGCCCCCGAACGAGCTGCTGAACGTGATCCTGAAGGCGCCGGTCGACCTGTTCTGGAACGGCGGCATCGGCACCTACGTCAAGGCCTCCTCGCAGAGCCACGCCGAGGTCGGCGACAAGGCCAACGACGGCATCCGGATCGACGGCTCCGAGCTGCGGGCCCGGGTCGTCGGCGAAGGCGGCAACCTGGGCTTCACCCAGCTGGGCCGGATCGAGTACGCGGCCTCCGGCGGGCCCGGCGACATCGGCGGCAAGATCAACACCGACGCCATCGACAACTCGGCGGGGGTGGACACCTCCGACCACGAGGTGAACATCAAGATCCTGCTGGACCAGGCGGTGCACGCCGGGGACCTGACGGTCAAGCAGCGCAACAAGATCCTGGCCGAGCAGACCGACGAGGTCGCGCGGCTGGTCCTGCGGGACAACATCGACCAGAACATCGCGCTGGCCAACGCCCAGTGGCAGGCCCCGGAGCTGATCGACGCGCACGGCCGGCTGATGCGCCGGCTGGTCAAGGACGGCCTGCTGGACCGCGGGCTGGAGTTCCTGCCGAGCGACAAGCAGCTGGCCGAGCGCCGGGCCGCGGGCCGCGGGCTGACCCAGCCGGAGCTGTCGGTGCTGCTGGCGTACGTGAAGATCGTGCTGTCCGACGAGCTGTTCGCCTCCGGGCTGCCGGACGACCCGTACTACGTCCAGCGTCTGGCGAACTACTTCCCGACGCCGATGCGCGAGACCTACCGGGGCCTGATGGACTCCCACCCGCTGCGCCGCGAGATCATCACCACCCAGGTGGTGAACGACCTGGTGAACGCGGCCGGTATCACCTTCGCCTTCCGGATGCGGGAGGAGTCGGGGGCCTCGGCCGAGCAGATCGCCCGCGCTTACAGCGCCGCGAACGAGGTCTTCGACATGGGCGGTTACCTGACCGCCATCGAGGACCTGGACAACAAGGTCTCGGCCGCGGTCCAGACCGCGATGCGGATGGAGATCCGCCGGCTCACCCAGCGCGCCTCCCGCTGGTTCCTGCAGAACCGCCGGCACCCGCTGGACATCCCGGCGCAGATCGAGCAGCTCCGGGAGGGTGTGCGGGACATCGCCGCGCACCTGCCCAAGCTGCTCAAGGGTCCGCACCTGACCCGCTACTCCGAGCAGCGCGAGGACCTGATCATCGCCGGCGTCCCCGGTGAGCTGGCCTCGGCGGTGGCCGGCATGCCGTCCATCTTCGGCGCGCTGGACATCGTGGAGACCGCCCGGGCCGGCGGCAAGCCGGTCCTGGACGTCGCCGACGTCTACTTCGACCTGGCCGACCGCATGGGGATCGCGCAGATCCAGCAGAAGATCGTCGAGCTCCCGCGCGCCGACCGCTGGCAGACCATGGCCCGCGCGGCGCTGCGCGACGAGCTCTACGCCTCGCACGCCGGCCTGACCGCGGCCCTGCTGGCCTCCGGCACCGAGGACGACACCCCGGAGCAGCGCTACGAGGCCTGGCTGGACAAGGACCGGGCGGCGGTGGAGCGCTCGCGCGCGGTGCTGGACGAGATCATGGCCTCCGGGACGTATGACCTGGGGACGTTGTCGGTCGCGATGCGGACCATCAGCGCCATACTGCGGGCGACGTCGATGTAGTGACGCCGATGTAGCGACGCCGATCGAGGCGAGGGCTGACGGCCTGGTGAGCGGCCGGGACCTGCGAAAGCGGGTCCCGGCCGTTTGCTGTCGTGCGGCGGCTCAGGTGTGCGTCAAGGAGCTGGGTTATTCGCTCGTTGCGGTAGGTACCGGCGGGTAGGGTCGGTCTCACAAGGGGGAACGGGAATTCGATGAGTGCGATGGCCGGTGTGCCGTGGGCGAACTACCTACCGGCGAGGTGCGACACCTGCAAACCGGGGCCGGACGGGGCTTGGACGGGGGCCGCCTGGACGATCATCATCATCGGGGCCTGCGTGGTGCTGATCGGGTTCGGCGTGCTGGTGGCGGCGTCGCGCTCAGACCCCGGTTCGCTGCCGGACCCCGGTTCGCCGTCGGCGGCCGGTGAGCCCGCGCCGGTCATGGACCAGGCCCAGCGCGAGGACGTGGAACGCCGGGCTGGCACGGAGGACTCCGAGCGTGAGTCGCCGCGGGCGTCGAAGGAGAAGGCCGGGTGGCAGATCGTCGTGGTCGGGCTGGTGCCGGCGCTGTTCGGCCTGATCATGCTGGGGTTCACCAGTTCGCGGATCAGCCAGGACAAGGGCCAGCTGATGGTGGCGGCCTCGGACCTGGTGTCGCGCGCCGTCAACGGCCCGGCCGACTGCCGGCAGGAGGCAGCCCTGGAGTCCGGGATGTCGCTGCCGTCGGCGCTGGCCTCGAGCCCGTACCTGCCGAACGCGGCGAACTGCGACAGCTCGCCCCGGGAGTACGCACAGGACCAGGCCGGCTCGGACGACCCGGGGGTGTACCTCATCTCCGTCGAGTTCATTTACTCGCCGTCCTTCTCCACGAACGGCGAAGTCACCATCTACGACAAGGACAACCACCGCTCGGTGTGTGTCACGGTGCCGGACACCGACGTCGCGGCCGCGGAGCAGGCGAGCGCTACTCCCGACTCGACTGCGTTGCCCTCCGATCCGGTGAGCATCGATCCGAGCCCCTACATCTCAGACGGGGCGTGTCGCGACGCACCCGTCAGCTCGTAGGCCGCCTTCTGACAAGCCCGAGATCAGGTCGCCGGCGTGTCCGGAGCGGAAGCCGCGCGTTCCATCGCCCACTCGACGAGCCGCGCACCGGTCCGCCCGGCGAGTCCCCAGCCGCCCTCGGCGCGGAGCGCGGCTGCCGCTAGTTCCGCGGCCAAGGCCCGTTCGTCCTGCTCGCTGAACAGGTTCGCGGCCGCGTGCACGTCGATCGATGGCATGGCCGTTGCCAACGACCGGTCCACCGCCGGCATTCCGCGGCTGCTGCTTCTTCTGCCGTGGCATCATCCCGAAGCCCGCAGTGTGGATCCGGCTCCGCAGCTCGTCCGGCGGCGTCCCGGGCGCGTTCGCGGGCACGTTCACATTCGCGGTAGCCGACAGCCCAGCCGACAGGTCCCGCCTCAGTCCTCGACGACGACCCCCGCCGGTTCCCCGCCGAGCCGCGCGTCCAGCAGCCGCCGCAGCGAGTTCAGCCGAGCCGCGCCGGCGTGCCCCTCGGCGACCCACGCGTCGAGCGCGCACTCCGGCGCCAGCGAGTCGTGCTGGCAGCCGCGCGGGCAGTTCTCCGTGCCCTCGGCCAGGTCCGGGAAGTGGTCGATCAGCCGGTTGACGTCCACATGCGCCAGCCCGAACGAGCGCACGCCGGGGGTGTCGATCACCCAGCCGCCGGCCTTGCCGGGCAGCTCCAGCGCCAGCGCCGAGGACGAGGTGTGCCGGCCGCGTCCGGTCACCGCGTTCACCCGGCCGGTCGCCCGGAACGCCGTCGGCACCAGCTTGTTGAAGATCGTCGACTTCCCCACTCCCGAGGAGCCGACCAGCACCGAGGTCCGGCCGGCCAACCGCGCCGCGAGATCCTTCGCCCCCGAGGCGTTCGCCGAGACCACTATCGGGATGTCCAGTGGCCGGTACATCTCCAGGATCGCGTCCTCTTCCCACGCTATGACCAGGTCCGCCTTGGTCAGGCAGAGCAGCGGCGCCATCCCGGCGTCGTAGGCGGCGACCAGGCAGCGGTCGATCATCCGGGGCTGCGGCTCGGGGTCGGTGAAGGAAGTGACGATCACCAGCTGGTCGGCGTTGGCCACCAGCACCCGCTCCACCGGATCGGTGTCGTCGGCGGTGCGCCGCAGCACGGTCTGCCGCTCCTCGACCCGCACGATCCGGGCCAGCGCGTCCGGCGACCCGGACAGGTCCCCGACCAGGCCCACCCGGTCGCCGACCACTATCCGCTGCCGCCCCAGCTCGCGCGCGGTCATCGCGACCACGCTGCGGGTCTTCTTCTTGTCCGGCACCAGGCAGGTGTAGCGGCCCCGGTCGACGGTGATCACCATGCCGGTCGCCGCGTCCTCGTGCGCGGGTCGGCTCTTGGTCCTCGGCCGGCTGCCCTTCGGGTTCGCGCGAACCCGGACATCGCTCTCGTCGTAGCTGTCGAGCTTCCGGCCGGCGCCCGACATCAGCTGCGCGCTCCGGTCGGGGCGGGGGCTTCGTGGTCGTCGGCGGTCAGCATCGCCGCCCACATCGCCGGGAAGTCCGGGAGGGTCTTGCCGGTGGTGGCGATGTCCTCGACCTCGACGCCGGGCACGGCCAGGCCCAGCAGCGCGCCGGCGGTGGCCAGCCGGTGGTCGGCGTAGGTACCGAAGACGCCGCCGTGCAGCGGCACCGGGCGGATCAGCAGCCCGTCCGGCTCCTCGACGACGTCGCCGCCGAGCCCGTTGATCTCCCGGGCCAGCGCGGCCAGCCGGTCGGTCTCGTGCCCGCGCAGGTGGCCGATGCCGGTGAACCGGGACGGGGAGTCGGCCAGCGCCGCGATCGCGGCCAGGATCGGCGTCAGCTCGCCGACGTCGTGCAGGTCGGCCTCCATGCCGTGCACACCGGCCCCGCCGGAGACGGTCAGCCCCGCTGTCGTGAGTTCCACACGGGCACCCATCTCCCGCAACAGGTGCCGCAAAGCGTCCCCGGCCTGGGTGGTCCGGGCCGGCCAGTCGGCGACCGTGACGGTCCCGCCGGTGACCAGGGCCGCGGCCAGGAACGGAGCGGAGTTGGACAGGTCCGGCTCGATGCTCCACTCGCGGCCGCGCAGGACCGAAGGGGTGACGACCCAGCGGCCCGGCTCGGTGGCGTCCACGGTGCCGCCGGCCGCCCGGACGAACTCCACGGTCATGTCGATGTGCGGCTGGGAGGGGATCGGACCGCCGACGTGGCGCACCTCGACCCCGCGCTCGTACCGGGAGCCGGCCAGCAGCAGCGCCGAGATGAACTGCGAGGAGGCGGTGGCGTCCAGCTCCACCAGCCCGCCGGGCACCGAGCCGGTGCCCTCGACCAGGAAGGGGAAGGTGCCGCGGTCGCCGTCGTCGATCCGCACGCCCAGGTCGCGCAGCGACTGCAACAGCGTGCCCATCGGGCGGGAGCGGGCGTAGGGGTCGCCGTCGAAGTACACCGGCCCGTCGGCCAGTGCCGCGACCGGGGGCAGGAAGCGCATGACGGTGCCGGCCAGGCCGACGTCCACCTTCGCGACGTCGCCCACGTCGCCGCCGTGCAGCCGCTCCGGCGGGGTGACCCGCCACACCGGCGCCTCGAGCTCGGCCCCGGCCTCGATCTTGACGCCGAGCGCGCGCAGCCCGCCGACCATCAGCACCGAGTCCCGGGCCCGCAGCCCGCCGGTGACGGTCGAGGCCGAGTCGGCCAGCGCGGCCAGCAGCAACGCCCGGTTGGTCGCCGACTTCGAGCCCGGGACCCGCACGTTCGCCGTGACGGGACGGCTGGCGGGCGGCGCGGACCACAGGGTCTTCTCGGCGGAGGTCATGGGTCAAGGCTAGTCGGTATGGCCGATCACTGCTGGCGGTGCCGGACGCCGGTTCCCCTGCGTGCGGGCCCCGTTTTCCGCCCCGTTTCCGCCCGGACGGGAGGTTCCTGTGGGCGTCCCGTGATTAGCTCGGTGGCATGTGTGGACGCTACGTGCTCCGAACCGACCCCTCGCAGCTGGCCGACCAGCTCGGCATCGGGCAGCCGGAGATGTTCGAGCAGGTCGGCCAGGCCTTCGAACCGAACTACAACGTGGCACCGACCGACCAGGTCGTGGCCGCGATCGAGCGGCATCCGCGGGACGCCGGGCCCGGCACCGAGGCGGTGCGCAAGCTCCGGGAGGTCCGCTGGGGTCTGGTGCCGTCCTGGGCCAAGGACCGCAAGATCGGGCAGAAGATGTTCAACGCCCGCATCGAGACGATCACCGAGAAGGCCTCCTTCAAGCGCGCCTTCATGAAGCGCCGCTGCATCCTTCCGGCGGACGGCTACTACGAGTGGTACAAGCCCGCCGGCCCGAAGCCTGTCAAGCAGCCGTTCTTCATCCATGACGGCTCCGGCGACGCTCTGGCCTTCGCCGGGCTGTACGAGCTCTGGCGTGATCCGGAGATCGAGGACAAGGAGGACCCGGCAGCCTGGCTCTGGTCGGCGACGATCCTCACCACCGCCTCGGTCGGCGGCCTGCACCACATCCACGACCGGATGCCGGTCATCGTGCCCCGGGCGAACTTCGACGCGTGGCTGGACCCCGACTACGGCTCCGGAGACGGCGAAGCCGACGCCCTGCTCGGTCTTCTGGACCCCGGCCGCGACCCGCACCTGGACACCTATCCGGTCTCGCCGGCGGTGAACTCGGTGCGGAACAACGGACCGGAACTAGTGGTGCCATTGGCAGCTGAGTAAGAGCTTTGCGCTCGCCGTGCTGGTGGCGTTGAGGGAGCGGTCCACGGTGGCGAAACAGGGGGCTGGCATGCTCTAGGATCGGCGGGTCTTCATCCAGCCCCTGCCTCAATAGGCTCACTCTCCGGGGGGACCGTGAGTACGCCCACCCTGACCCGCGGCGCGCGTGCCATGGCGGCCAAGCGCGACGAACGACGCGCTCTGGCCGACGCGCATCTGCACCTCGACGACGTCGAGAAATGGTTCATCAAACGCGGACTTCCGCACTTCATCGAGAGCTACAAGCCGACCGAGGACGTCTTCAACCGAGCGCTGCCGCTGTTCGTGGTGCTGGTCGTCGTCCAGATGGGCCTGGAGCTCACCAGCAAGACGGTGACCTGGAAGGACCGGCTGATCGGCGGGGCCATCGGGTTCGCCGCGGTCGTGGTGGTGATCCTGGTCGCCAACCTGATCCGGCAGCCCCAGCGCTGGTACCGCTGGCCGCGCAAGATCGGGCCGGCCGAGATCACGCTGCTGGTGCTGCTCGGGCCGGTGGTCGGCAAGCTCTCCGGGGCCGGCTGGGGCGCGGTGGTCGCCGATTTCGTCGCCAACATCCTGGTGCTGGCGTTGGTGTATCTGCTGGTCGCCTACGCGATCCTGCCGGTGCTCAAGTGGGCGCTCAAGCACTCCTTCGAAGAGCTCGGCAACCTGGGCAACCTGGCGAGCAAGGCGCTGCCGATGCTCGCGTTGTTCGGGACGTTCCTGTTCCTCAACGTGGACATGTGGCACATCGCCTCGTCCTTCGACAAGCGCAGCCAGCTCTGGTACACCACGCTGTTCTTCGCCGCGATCACCCTCCTGTTCCTGATGGTGCGGCTGCCCGGCGAGGTCAAGAACCTGCAAGGCGACTACTACCTGGAGGCGGTGGTCGCCGCTTCCGCCGACACCCCGCTGCACGAGCACGTCGGCGAACTCGACGACGAGCTGCCGCAGCTGCGGACCGACCGGCGGCAACGGGTCAACATGCTGTTCGTGCTGGCCTTCACGCAGGTCATCCAGATCCTGTTGCTGTCGGTCGTGGTGTTCGTCTACTTCGTCTCCCTGGGCAAGCTCGCGGTGACCGACGGACAGATCGCGGACTGGCTGAAGTCGCCGGAGTGCACGGTTCCGGGTGTCCACGCGTCCCAGCTCGCCCACGAAAACGCGGCCGCCGTCGCCCAGACGTGCCACTTCAGCACCGAAGAGCAGGGCGCGACCTGGCTGAAGATCATCCAGCCCGGCCGGCTCTTCGGCTTCCCGGCGCGGATCCCGGGCACCAACCTCTTGTTCTCCGAGCCGCTGCTGCGCACTGCGATCCTGCTGACCACCTTCTCCGCGTTCTTCTTCGCGGTCTCGGCGGTCACCGACGAGGCCTACCGCAAGGACTTCTTCGAGTCGATCACCGGTCGGCTGGCCAAGTGCCTCACGATCCGTTGCGGCTACGTGAACCTCTACGAGAAGGCCACCCGGCACGCGCTGAACGAGACCGGCGTGGATCCGAAGGCGATGGACGAGGACCACCGCCGCACGGTCCAGGTCCCGTCGATGGTCGCCGATCCGAACACGCGGACCCAGCAGCTCAGTTCCTTCCAGCCGAGCGGTGGTTATCCCGCGTCGCTGTCCGGTCAGAAACAGATTCCCGAGCAGTCGACCCATGAAGCGATGTCGGACGATCCGTTGAAGCGGTGGCCGCAGCAGAACAGCTGACAATCCGCAGGCAGCAGCAAAGCCCGGCCCCGGATCACTTCCGGGGCCGGGCCTTCGCGATGTCTTGCGAGAATTAGGCCTCGACTGTCAGGCCTTTTGGATCAGGATGTGGGCATCATGCCGCGGTGAGGAACCGGTCCAGCACCTTACAGCCGAACTCCAGCGCGTCCAACGGCACCCGCTCGTCCACACCGTGGAACATCGCCGCGAAGTCCAGGCTCGGGTCCAGCCGCAGCGGCACGAAGCCGTAGCCGCGGATCAGGCCGCGTCCCATGTCCATCACGCCGAACGTCTTGTTGTCGGTGCCGGCCGACAGGCAGTAGGGGACGATCCGCGCCGCCGGGTCCTCGGCCTGGAGCGAGGCCATCATCTTCTCCACCAACGGCACCTCGAACGGCGCCTCCAGCGCGATGTCGTAGTGCGAGAACTCGCGGGTGACATCCGGGCCGAGCAGCTTGTCGATCTCGGCGAAGTACTCCTGCTCCAGCCCCGGCAGGAACCGGCCGTCGATCTCGGCGGAGGCCCGCTCCGGGATCACGTTCACCTTGTACCCGGCCTCCAGCTTGGTCGGGTTCGCGGTGTGCTGGAGGGTGGCGCCGATGAACCGGGCCAGCGGGCCGATCTTGGCCACCGCGGCCCGGGCCGAGTCCGGGTCCTTCGGATCGAACTCGACCCCCAGCGCCTCGGTGACCTCGGTCAGGAACGTGGTCACGGTCGGGGTCAGGGTCACCGGCCACTCGTGCCGGCCGATCCGCGCCACCGCCTCGGCCAGCGCGGTGACCGCGTTGTCGTCGTTGATCATCGAGCCGTGGCCGGCCTGGCCGCGGGCCTGCAAGCGCATCCAGGCCAGGCCCTTCTGCGCGGTCTCGATGAGGTAGAAGCGCAGGTCCGGCGAGACCTCGTAGGAGTAGCCGCCGACCTCGCTGACCGCCTCGGAGACGCCGTCGAACAGGTCCGGGTGCTCCTTGGCCAGGAACTTGGCGCCGTAGTTGCCGCCGGCTTCCTCGTCGGCCAGGAACGCCAGGACGATGTCGCGACGCGGCTTGCGGCCCTCGCGCAGCATCCGGCGCGTGACCGCGAGCATCATCGCGTCCATGTCCTTCATGTCGACCGCGCCGCGGCCCCACACCATGCCATCGCGCACTTCGGCCCCGAAGGGGTCGGCGGTCCAGTCGGCGGGGTCGGCCGGCACCACGTCCAGGTGGCCGTGCAGGAGCAGCGCGTCGGCGCTCGGGTCGGAGCCCTCGATCCGGGCCACCACGCTGGCCCGGCCCGGGTCCGACTCGAAGATCTGGGGTTCCAGCCCGGCCTCAGCGAGCTTTTCGGCCACGTACTCGGCCGCCGGGCGCTCGGGCTTGATCGGGTTCGACGTGTCGATCCGGATGAGGTCGCGCAGGAAGCCGACGACCTCGCCGTAGGGGACTTCTTCGGAGTCCGGGGTGCTCGTCATGCTCCAACCCTACGCCGTTCGATCTTTGCCCGGGGTGGGGCGGAAACGGCTGTTGTGAACTACCCCACGGCTGTTGTGAACTATCCCTCGCCTACCGCAGGGGTTCGCCGAGGAAGGCTTGCTCCCACCTCGTCTGTGCCAGTTCGCAATAGCGCATACTCCGCTTCCGCGAACGCCACAGGACCATCGAGTCGGGCAGGTCCGGCAGTGCGGCGGTGTCCTGGTCGGGCAGCCCCAGCAGGTGGCGGGCCATCGCCGCTTCCTCGCGAGGCATCCGTTGCATGCCGACCAGATCCGCGTCGCGGAGGTAACCGGCGGTGCGCGGATCGAAGTAGGGGAGCAGGGTGACGATCGTCGTCCACGGTCCGCGCGGCACCGTCGCGAACGGCGGCCGGGCGCCGCAGTCACGCACCACGAGCAGCGGCGCGGCCATGCTCGGCGCGGGCCAGCCGGGATTGCTGACCGGACGTCCCACTGGTTGTAGGGCCAGGTGTTCTCGGCCCAGACCCGAGTGCAATAGGACAGGGTCCCACTCGTCTTTGCGCGCGGTCTCGACGATCACTCGGGCACCGATCGCGGCACACCGCAGCACCAGCGTCTCGGCGAGATACCTGCCGCCGACGACTGCGGCGTTCAACGTCATGCGACGGAACAGGCCGAGCGTCACGGGACGGTGTGCCGGGTCCAAGCCGATCAGTACGCCGCCCGGTGCCGCGGTCACGCCTGTGGCGTCGAGGTAGTCGTGCGTCTCCGCCATTTCGCTGCGGTATCCGGGCCGGTAGTCGCTGTCCGCGAGGGTGAGCGTGTGGTAGCCGGCGGGGGAGAGCTTGGCGGACGCGGCCCGGGCCGCCCGGTCGAGGGTCCGCTGCGCACCGAGCATCCCGCCGCCGCGGGCCAGGATCGGTCCGGCGGCGCGGGCGGCCGGCCCCTGACGGCGGCTGCCCGGCAGTTCCAGGCGCAGGGCCAGCCAGGTGAGGCGGGCGGCCGGGATCGGCTCGGTGCCGAGGCGGCGGGCGAGGTCGCGGTTCAGGCTTTGGTATGACGCACTCGCCTCGGCCTGCGCGTGTGTCTGTGCTTGGGTCTGTGCTTGGGTCTGTGCTTGGGTCTGTGCTTGGGTCTGTGCGTGCGCCTGCGTGTGTCTCTGTGCTTGCGCGTGTTCCGCGAGTCCGGCGCCGGTCGGTTGGATGTGGCCGGTCGGCTGGATGTGCTGGACGAGTCGGATGTCGGCCAGGCCGAGCAGCGGATCGGCGCGCAAGTCGGTCAAAAGGTGCGGCGGGATCGGGGTCGGCGGCCCGGGCGAGGGCAGGATCGCGTCCAGCGGCTCGATCTCCAACACCGCGCTGATGTGATCGGGGATGAGCTTCTTTGAGGTTTTGTTCTTGTCTTTATTCGAGCCTTTATCCAAGCTTTGATCTTCGCGGCCGACGGCGCGGTCCCGGCCGCGTCCGGGCATCACCGCAGTTGTCCCGCTGATCGTCGCTTCCGGCTGCTCACGGCGGGCCCGCAGACGCCACGCCACGGCCGGACCACCCGTGGCGGTGACTTCGGCCGCCGACGCCAGACCCATCCCCGCGAAGGCTCGCATGACGATATATCGTACGGGGAATGGCGACGCGAAAGGAGCAGCTGACCGCGGCCGAGTTCTCGCGGCGCCGGGTCCTCGGGGCGGTGTTGCGGCCGAGCGCGGGCGGGGTCGGCGAGGGGGTGCCGCGGCCGTTCCGGACGTTGTTCGTCGCCGCGATCGTGGTCGTGATCGCCCTCGGCGCGGCCGTGGTGGTCGGCTATCTGCATCCCACGCCGGAGAACGCGTGGCAGAAGGACCTCATCGCCGACGGCTCCGGCACCCAGTACGTGATGCTCGACGGCCGCCTGCACCCGATCCTGAACACGACCTCGGCCCAACTGATGCTCGGCCCGGCCCCCATAGTGGCGCAGCCCAAGCCGTCGCAGCTGGCGCCGTACCTGAGGAGCGTCGGCCCGGCAGTGGGCCTGTCCAAGGTCCCCGGCGCTGTACCACCGGCCGCAAGCCTGGACCTGAAGGACTGGACGGCCTGCGTGACCCCGGCCGGTAAAACAGTGGTCGAGGTCGGCTTCCCGGTCGGCGGCCCCTCGGACCCCGGCGCGCTGTCGGGCCCCGACGCCCTCCTGGTCCAGGATGACAGCGGCCAACAGTGGGTAGTCGACGACGGCCTGAAGTACCGGGTCGGCGACCGCGCCTCGGTAACGGTAGCTTTCGGCATCGGCGCACTGAAGGCCCGCCACGTTCCGGCCACCTGGCTCGGCGGCCTCTCCGCCGGCGACGTACTCGGCGTACCAAACATCTCCGGCCGCTACGGCGGCCCGGACCCACGCCCCGCCCCCGCCGGCTTCAACCGCATCGGCATGTTCGGCCGAACCCTGGGCCCCGGCGGCACAGTCGCCGACTACTACCTGGTGACCGGCGACGGAATAGCGGCGGTAACGCCGACGATGTACGACCTCTACCGCCGCGACCCGCGACTGAGCGAGTACCGGTTCACGGAGACGACGCTGCCACCGGGCAAACTGACCCCGGACATGATGGTGACGATGGCCGCCTCACAAACACTGTCCTGGCCAACCCAGCCACCACACTTCTCCACAGCCACCCAGAACCCCGACTCCTCGGCCGCGGTCCTGTGCGCAACCTTCTCCGGCGTCTTCGACCAGCAGGGACGTGCCCACACAGAGGTGGCAGTCCGCCCATCACTACCGCAACCCCTGGCCCCGGACGCCGGCAACGTGGCAGTCCGTCCCGGCCACGGAACCATCGTCCGCGAATCCGGCAGCGACCCCGCAACCGCACCGGACTACCTGGTCACCGACAACGGCCTACGCTACGAACTCGTCGGCTCGGCGGCCCTGCGGCTGGGGTACGACGGGATCGCTTCGTGTGAGGTGCCGTCGGAGTGGTTGCAGGAGGTGCCGATGGGGCCGGCTTTGGATCCTAGTAAGGCTGAGATGCCTGCTGAGCCTGCTTCCTGACTGGGCTTTGTCGCCGCGCCGATTGGGTGCGGGGCTGCGGGGCTGCCGGGCTGCCGGGCTGCGGGGTTGCTGGGTTGCGGGGTTGTCGGGTTGCGGGGCGGAGGCCGTGCTGAGGCGCTGCGGCGTTGGAGCGTCGGAGGTGCTGGCTCTCAGGCGCGCGGATGTTCTCGCGGCCGGAGTCCCGCCGGTCGCTGTGCCTGTGCCTGGCAGTCGCTCCGGCGGCCAGCATTTGGCCATTCTCTCCTGCTAGCTGGTCGGCTTTCGCTGGTGCTCTAGTCCGTCCGCTGCCCCGCTAGTCCGCCCGCTGCCCTGCGTGACTGTCTTCGCGCGCGTCTAAGTCTGCCTCGTCCTCATCCCACCGAACCTCCGGCGCCAAAGCTGTCTGTACCAACACCGCCCCAC
>NZ_JAAFYZ010000221.1 GCF_018274385.1 Catenulispora pinistramenti
GCGTCGGGGTGGGGCTGGTCGGCGGCGGGCGCGGTGGCGGCGCCGGCTGCGGCCTGGGTGGCGGCAGCCGGGGCGGCCTGCGCGGACTTCGCCTGCTTGCCGGACTTCGGGCCCTTGGCCGGGATCTGCGGGGCCGCGAAGGGGTTGGTTGACGGCAAGGCGAGGGCGGCGGGGCGGGATGCCGTGTCGGCCTCGGCCTCGGGCTCGGTGGTGGCGGCCTGCTGGCTCGACGCGGACGCGTCGGCGGCGCTCTGCCGGCCGGCTGCGGACGCGTCCGTGCTCTGCGCGGCGCTTGCCTGCTCGGCGGCGGTGCCGGCCGAGGTGGCGCGGCGGCGGGTGCGAGTGCGGGCGGCCGGTTCGGACTGGCCGGAGGCGGTGTCGGCGCCGGGCGTGGCCTCGGTGCTTTCGGCGGTTTGGTCGCGGTCGCGGTCGGCGGTCCGGTCGCGGTCGGCGGCCGAGCGGGCGCCGCGCTTCGTGGTGCCGGCGCGGGTGCCTGTGGCGGCGCTGGTGCGACCAGCGTCAGTCTGCTCAGCGGCTGCGGCGGTGGCGCCCCGGCCACCAGCAGTCTCGGCGTCGGCCTCGGTCGCCTGCTCAGCGAGCGTGCCATCGGACGTCGCCCGGCGGCGGGTGCGGGTCCGGGTGGCCTTGGCGGCCGACTCGGACTCGTCCGTCACGGCAGCCTGGCCCGCAGCCCCAGTGCTCGCGGTCTCGGCTGCTGTTGTCTCTGCTGTCTCTGCGGCCGCTACCGGCTCAGCCTCGGCAGCCTTCTTGCGGGTCCTGGCCCGCGTGGTCTTCTTCGCAGCGGGTTCGCTCTCCCCGTCCCCCGCCGCTTCCGCGACCGGCTCCGGTGCGGCGACCTTCTTGGCCGCCGTCTTGCGGGCCCGCTTGGGCTTGCTCTCGGGCTCCGCGGCGGCGTCGTCCGAGGCCGTGGCCTCGGCTCCCGCCTCCGGGGGCTGCGGCGGTCCGGCCGGGCGGCTGGCCGTCCGGCGGCGCTGGCGCTTGGGCGCCTCGCCTTCGTTCGTGGCGGCCGAAAGGGCCGCGTCCTGCGCGTCGGGCGTCGAATCCGGCTGTTCGCCGGGGACGCCGGTGGGCTCGTTGTCGAGCATCCGGGCGGTTCTCCCGTCATGCCCCCCGGGCGCGCGCGAAGCGGTGCCCCACATCGTCGCCGCAGATACGGCGGACGATGGGCACAGCCGGCGAATCCCTGACAGATCCGGGTGCTCTGCGGCGCCACACAGGTGGCTGTTGTGGTCTCTTCGCCTCGTCTGTCCGGTGCGGCCGACGCTTAACGGGGCCGGCCGCCGACCTGACGAGAAGTCTGGTTAGGTCGTGCTCTCGACGTCACCGGCCGTCTCACCTCTCGCCCGCCGACCCCGCGGCGACCCGGTCCGGATCCAGGGGATCGGACAGCGCCTCCACGCTCACACTGGCCGGCGTCGCGTCGGATCCGTCACGCAGCGGCCCCTGCGCCAGCCTCGTCACCTGGGGCGGGACGGGCGGCACCAGGCCTGCCACACGACCGAGTCCGGTCAGGACGTCGTCGGGCCGTACGGCGGGTGTCAGGTGCCGCACGACTAGTCGCAGTATCGCACAGGGGCGATCCTGACGCCCGTCACCCTCACCGACACCGCTCTCACCTGCGGAAACGCCGTCACCTTCGGCGGCGTCACGGACGCCACCGGCACGACCGGCCCCATCGGCAGCCGGCTCAGCACCGTCGGACTCGCCACCCGCGGCCTCCATGGCGGTCACGGCCGCCCGCGCGTCGAACGTCCGCACCCCGTTCTTCGTCATCCGCTCGACCAGCACCTCCGGCGCCGCCACGAAAGCCGCGACCGCGTCGAACGCCGCCTTCGGCTCGACCCCGGGCAGCCGGATCTCCCACACCGAGGCCTCCAGCCGCTCCATCAGGTTGGGCGTGGCGGCCTCGACGACCTCGAGGATGTCCAGATCGGCGGGCAACGACCCGTCCAGCGCGGCGGCCAACTCGGCGGGGACCAGAGCGCGCGTCACGCCGATCTCGACGTACTCGGCCTCACTGGCCACTCCGGTCGGCGCGGCACCAGCCCACGACACCTTCGGATGCGGCGTGAACCCCGCGGAGTACGCCATCGGCACCCGCGCCCGCCGCAACGCCCGCTCGAAGGCACGCTGGATGTCACGGTGACTGGTGAAGCGGAGCCGTCCGCGCTTGGCGTAGCGGATGCGGAGCTTCTGGACGGTCGGCGGCGGCGCCGGTCCGTCGGGCATGCGGGCCACGGGGGTTGGGTCTCCTCGGGGGTACGGGTTGGTTGATTGTCAGGATAGCCGGTTTGGTGAGGCGGTTACTGTGGGTAGCCGAGTCCCGGCGCGATATAGGCGTATCAGCGGTTTGTATCCACCATTCACCGCTCCCCGCGCACACGCCGAGGGGGCGACGGCGCCCATCGGCTCCGTCGCCCCCTCGTACAAGCTGGCTAATGCCGCTCGCGGCGGGCTGGTATCGCCCCTCGGCTTACCGGGGGCCGACGTGCGCCGACGGGTTGTTCTCGGCGTACTCCCACTGGCCGGGCTGACCGATCAGGTCGCCGACCTGGTTCTGCAGCCCGTCGTCGATGACCGCGGGACCACCGAACATGACCGCGTCGGACACCGAACCCGAAGCACTCCGCAGGTAGTCGGCCGTCTCACTGGGCAGCCCGGTCGGACCGGTCAGCAGCAGCGGACCGCCGACACTGCCGGCCAGCGCACCACCGGCGAGCGCGTCGGGGAAGTTGTAACCAGTCGCGATCCCCACAACCTGCGGACCACCGAAGAACGTGTGCGCCACGATCGACGCAGTGACGAACCGGTCCGCACCGAACACAGGCGCGCCGGGAATCCGCGCGGAACTCAGCGCGGAAACCGCCTCGCCACCCACCCCGAACACAGTCCGCTGCGGCACCGCATTCAGGAACGCCTGCGTCTCCGGCGGCATCTTCTTGTCGGAGGTCAGCACAACCACCGTGTTCGGCCGCGAACCCGCCACCGCACCAGCCGCCAGCGCGTCAGGGTAGTTAAGCCCAGTCGCAGTCAGAATGGTCACAGGATTGTGGCTGTAGTCCGGAACAATCGTCTCAGCGATGTCCACCGCCGTCTGGAACCGATCCTGCCCACCAATCCGCGTCGGCCGGAACCCCGCCGCCGCGACCTGCTCAAACGTCTTCGCCGAAATAGCCTGCGTCTGCCCCAGCACGTACACAAACGCACCCGGCTTCAGCACCCGCTTCATCTCAGCAAGCGTCCGCGGATCAAGGTTCCCCGTAGGCGTCAACAGCAGCGGCCCATGAAAACGAGCAGCAAGCGCAGACCCAGCCAACGCATCAGCGAAGATGTCCTGCCGCGCAAGCACGACAACATTCGCCTGCTGATTGGCGTAGGACCAACCCGAGACCTGATCCGCGGTGCCGATGCGGTCGGGGCCGTCTAGGCGCTCTACGAGGTTGACGGGGTTGGAGGCCGACGCGGGCTTGTTCGGATCGGCCTCGGGCTGCCAGGAAAGGCGACCGGTGATGGCCGGGATCCGCGCTGTCTCCGGCGCGTTCTGCTGCGCCAGCATGACCCGGATATCGCCTCCGGCGTTGAACGCGATCTGCGCGCCATCAGGCGACCACACCGGTGTATTCGACTTCTGGTCTGTGGTCGTGTCGTGAGTCAGCTGGACCGGCGACGTCCCATCAGAGTTGATGGTCCAGATCTGGTTGATCGGAACGGCACTGCTGTCCGGAAGCATGAAAGCGATCGACTTGCCATCCGGCGAGATCGACGGCGAGAAACCAAGGTGGTTCAGGCCGGTGGCCGTGCCGTTGTACCCGTTGTAGATCCAAATCGTGGTGTTACCACCACGATCGCGCTGGAACACAAGGGAACCGTTAGGGCCGCCCTCCGGAGACGAGTCCGTGTCACCCGGCTGATGCCCCGCCGCGAGTAGAACGGGAGCACTGCCGCCGAGGCTCGGGACCTGGTACAGGTTCCCTTGATGGGCATAGACAACCTCGCTACCACCACTCATCCAAGTCGGATGTGCAGCGCCGCCCAGACCCGTCGCCACGACCACAGGGTCAGTGCCGTCGTAGCGAGCTGTGATCAGGCTGCCGTTCTCGTCCATGTAGGCAACACGGCTACCGTCCGGCGCCCACTCCGCGTCGACGACCTTATGGGAAGGCATCGCTTCGGTGCCGATGCCACCGTTCTGGCTCGGATCGAAATGCAGGAGGTTGTCCCCTGTTGTGACGGTAAGCCGTCCGTTGGACGCGCCCGGGAACGTGTTGGGCGTGTTCGTCGCGTGCGCCGGCATCGCCAAAGAAGTGGCTGCGGCGAGGGCTGTCGCGGCGACTGCCGTGAGCTTCTTTGCGGACACCTTTTGCTTCTCCCCTTGTAGATCTGGGTGCTGAGATCCGACGGGCCAGCCTACCCATCTGGGGCCTTGGGGTCCACCCTGTGCTAGGTGATGGTTGCCATCGGTCACACGTTGTTCATTCGGTGGTGCTGTGGGGCGAGGCCGCATTGCGTTGGTGGGCAACGTTTCCAGGTGTGGTGGTCTTTGTCCGGAGCTGTGTGGTGCCCAGCAGCCCGAGACCGACTGTCAAGCCCCAGAACGCGGCGCCGATGCCGGCGACCGTGATGCCGGATGCGGTGGTGACGAAGGCTGCTGTGGCGGCTTCGCGGTAGCGGGTGTCGTTGAGGGCTGTGGTCAGGGCGCCGCCGAGGGCGGGGAGGAGGGCGAGGCCTGCGACGCCTTCGATCAGGAGGGGTGGGGCGGCTATGAGGAGGGCTGTCGCCGCTGCGGCGCCGAGGCCTAGCAGTACGTACAGTGCGCCGGCGGTGGCGGCGGCGATCCAGCGGCGGTTTGGGTCGCGGTGGGCGTCGGGGCTGGCGGCCAGGGCGGCGGTGATGGCGGCGAAGTTGATGGCTATGCCGCCGAAGGGGGCGCCGAGGGTGGTGGCGGCGCCGGTGCCCATGAGGACTTCGCGGATCGGGGGCTCGTAGCCGTAGCCGCGCATGACTGCTATGCCCGCCAGGTTCTGGGATGCCATCGTGACCAGGTAGAGGGGCAGGGCGAGGCTTATCAGAGTTCCGATATCGAAGCGGGGGGTGGTGGCCGTGAGGGTCGGGAGGAGCCCGCCGGTCAGGTGGCCGCGGGTGGCGGGGTCGAGTGCGAGGCCGCCGAAAGCTGTGGCCAGGGACGCGGGGACGGCCCAGCGCTTGGCGAAGCGGCCCAGGATCACCCACACCGCGACGGCCGGGAGCGCGAGGCGGGGTAGGCGTACTGATGCTTGGGCGGACTCCAGGCAGATCGGCGCGATCACGCCGGCGAGCATCGCGGCCGAGATCGGAGCGGGGATCCGTGCGATCCAGCTGGTCAACCTGCGTGAGAAGCCGGTCACGACGGTCAGCAATCCCGCGACCGCGAACGCGCCCAGCGCCTCGCGATAGCCACTCGTGCCGCCATGTCCGGCGTGCGCACGGCCCGCACCGACGCTCACCAGCAGCGCGGCGCCAGGCGTCGACCACGCGATGCTGATCGGCATCCGGTGCCGGACGCTGAATACGATCCCTGTGACACCCATCAGGACGCTGAGAACCAGCAAGCCCGACGCCGCCTGGCGCTCGGTGGCGCCGACCGCGCGCAGGCCCGCGATCACGACCGCGAACGAGCTCGTGAAGCCGACGAGGGCGGTGACGATGCCCGCCCCGAACGTCGGCCCGAGGTCGGCGTTCCGGCGGCGCGCTTGCGCGTCCGGAGTCGCCGGAATCGCCGGAGCCGCCGGAATCTGAGCGGAGCGCTCACCAACCACGCCGGACCTCCCCTGTTCCGTATACGGAACAAGGTACCAGCTCGCCTCTCGGTGTAGGTTGCAAACGTGGGAGACGGCACGACACCAGACTTCGCCACCCGAATCGGCGTCCGCATCCGCCGCCTGCGCCACGAGCGGAACGTGAGCCTGTCAGCCCTGGCCCGGGACGCCGGCGTAGGCAAAGCCACCCTGTCCGGCCTGGAGGACGGCTCGCGCGGCAACCCGACGATCGAAACGCTCTACGCGATCGCCGGCCGCCTCGGCGTCCCCATCGGCGCGCTGCTCCCCGACCCGCCGCAAGAAGGCGAGAAGCCGCTGGAGACGATCCACGGAACCGCGGTGTCAGCCTCGCTTCTGGAGACGTTCTCCGACGCCGATACCGACACCGAACTCTTCAGGCTCCACATCCGCCCCGGTTATGTGCAGCACTCCCCCGCGCACCCGCCGGGCACCGTGGAGTACCTCACCGTGTTCACCGGGACGGCAAAGGTTGGCCCGCCGGACGCCCTCCTCACGGTCGGGCCCGGCGGGCACGTGTCGTGGACAGCGGACGTCCCGCACACCTACACCGCGATCAGCGGCGAAGACGTCTTCGCCAGTCTGCTGATTCGGACGCCGCGCAACTAGCGCGGGTGATTATTCCTCGCCGCACAACTGACGTGGGTGGCTATTCCTCGCCCCGCAACATAGCGGCAGCCCGCTCCGGCCGTATGTCGTTCATGAACGCCCCCGCGCCGGATTCCGTCCCCGCCAAGTACTTCAGCTTGCCGGGAGCGCGTCGGAGCGCCGCGAGCTGCCACCGCAGGTGCGACTCGGTTCGACCGGCACCGACAGGGGCCTGATACCAGGAGCCGATGTACGGCATCGGGCCGTCGAACAGTGCGTCCAGCCGCTGCACGCAGTCCTTGCCGATGGCGGCCAGTTCGTCGCGCTCGGCCGAGGTCAGTGCCGGGATGTCGGGCACGTGCCGGTTCGGCACTATGTCCACCTGGAACGGCCACCGTCCCGCGTAGGGCACGTAGGCGGTGAAGTACTCCCCCGCGGTGATGATCCGCGATCCCTCGGCCTTCTCCTCCGCCAGCGAGTCGCACGCCACGCAGCCGCCGGTGCTCTCGTGGTACGCGACCGCCACGTCCAGCATCTTCTGCATCCGGGGCGGGACGAAGGTGAACGCGTAGATCTGGCCGTGCGGGTGGTGCAGGGTGACGCCGACCTCGACCCCGCGGTTCTCGAAGCAGTACACGTACTCGATCCCGGGGCGGGCCGCGAGTTCGGCCGTCCGGTCGGCCCAGACGTCGACGATGTGGCGGATGCGCGATACCGGCAGCGAGCCGAATGAGGAGGCGTGCTCGGCGCTGAAGACCACGACCTCGCAGCGGCCGGTATCGCCGGCCAGCGATGGGAAGCGGTTCTCGAAGACCGCCACGTCGTAGTCGGCGGCCGGGATCTCGCTGAGGTGGCCGGGCCGGGAGGGGTCCAGCGGGCACTGGTCGGCCGCGGGCAGGAAGGTGCGGTCCTGGCGGTGGCCGGCGACCGCGGTTATCTCGCCGGTCAGCGGGTCACGGCGCAGTTCGCTGGTGGTGGACACGGTCGGCAGGTCGCGCTCATCGGCGGCGGAGCGGTCCTGGCCGGGGGTCTCGTCGTAGTAGATCAGCTCCCTGCCATCGGCGAGCTTGGTGACGGTACGGGTCAGATCGAGGTTCATGGTTCGGTGTCTCCGTCACAGGATCCGGCGCGCGCCGGCCGAGGCGACGGCGGGGAAGAACTGGGGCTCGGTGTATCCGTGCTCTGCGAAGGCGGCCCGGACGGCGTCCCGCACCTCGTCCAGGACGGCCCGGTCGACCAGGGCGATGGCGCTGCCGCCGAAGCCGCCGCCGGTCATCCGGGCGCCGTGCGCGCCGGCCGCGACGGCGGTGGCCACGGCCAGGTCGAGCTCGGGGGCGCTGACCTCGTAGTCGTCGCGCAGGGAGGCGTGGGACTGCATCATCCGGTGGCCCAGCGGCGGCAGCGAGAACTGCTCGTGGTTCAAGATGGCGACGAACTGCTGGACCCGGGCGTCCTCGGTGACGACGTGCCGCAGCCGGCGCGCGTAGGTCTCGCCGAGGCCGACCGAGACCTTCGCGAAGGCCTCGGGCAGTTCCTCCATCGGGATGTCGCGCAGGGCCCTGACACCCAGGAACTCGGCGGCGCGCTCGCAGGCCGCGCGGCGGTCGGCGTAGCCGTTCTCGCCGTGGGCGTGCGAGACCCGGGTGTCGATGATCAGCAGCAGCGCGTCCTCGGCGGTCAGGTCGAAGGGCTGGGGCCGGACCTCACCGCTGCGGGTGTCGATGAACAGCACCGAGCCGTCCTGGCCGAACGCCGAGGACATCTGGTCCAGCGGGCCGCAGGGCACGCCGGCGTAGATGTTCTCCGCGCGCTGGGTGTGCAAGGCGAGTTCGTGGGTGGTGAGCTCGAACCCTGCGACGCCGGCCAGCGCCAGCGCCGTCGCGCATTCCAGGGCGGCCGAAGAGGACAGCCCGGAGCCGACCGGCACCGTGCTGGTCAGGTAGATGTCCGCGCCGCCGACCGGGAATCCGGCCTGCCGCAGGATCCAGGCGACGCCGACCGGGTAGCCGCCCCAGCCGGTGACGGCGGGTTCGGCCAGCGGCGCCATGTCGGTGTTCGCGGCGTCCCGGGTGTCGGCGGCCGAACCAGGGCCGACGAGGGCGTCGAGCGATACCTCGACCATCTCGTCCAGCTGCGCCGCGTAGACGCGCAGGATCCGGTCCGCGCGCGGCGCGGCGGCCGCGTAGCAGGCGCGGTCGATGGCCATCGGCAGCACGAAGCCGTCGTTGTAGTCGGTGTGCTCGCCGATGACGTTCACCCGTCCCGGCGCCGCCCACACCCCGGCGGGCTCGCCGCCGAAGCGCTCGAGGAACCCACGCCGCGCGCCGTCCACGGCCGACGTCACCGATCCTGTGTCGAGGCTCACCGCCACCCTCACCCCAGCTGTTGTGATCCGTTTGATTCTGTTCGGATCTGGTGGGGTCAGGGTAGCGGTGAGATCATCGCCCCGACAAGCGCGTCCAACCAGGTGTCAGACCAGACGTCAGACGACCGTGAGCGGCAGCAGCTTCACTCCCGTCGGCCCCACCTGGATCTCGGTCCCCATCTGCGGGCACACACCACAGTCGTAACAAGGCGTCCAGCGGCAGTCCTCGACCTCGGCACCGCCGCCCTCGGCCGCCTCCAGCGCGTCCTGCCAGTCCTCCCACAGCCAGTCCCGGTCCAGACCGGAGTCGATGTGGTCCCAGGGCAGGACCTCGTTGTACTCGCGCTCGCGGGTCGTGTACCAGGCCAGGTCGACCGGGGTGTCGGCGAGCGCGGTCTCGGTCGCCTCGGCCCAGCGCTGGTAGGAGAAGTGCTCGCTCCAGCCGTCGAACCGGCCGCCGCGCTCCCACACCTCGCGGATCACCTTGCCGACCCGCCGGTCGCCGCGGGAGAGCAGGCCCTCGATCACGCCGGGCTTGCCGTCGTGGTAGCGGAAGCCGATGGCCTTGCCGTAGTTGCGGTCGGCGCGGATCGCGTCGCGCAGCTTCACCAGCCGGGCGTCGGTGGCCTCGGCGCCCAGCTGGCCGGCCCACTGGAAGGGGGTGTGCGGCTTGGGCACGAAGCCGCCGATGGACACCGTGCAGCGGATGTCGCGGGTGCCGGAGGCCTCGCGGCCGGCCTGGATCACCTTGCGGGCCAGGTCGGCGATCTGCAGCACGTCCTCGTCGGTCTCGGTGGGCAGCCCGCACATGAAGTACAGCTTCACCTGCCGCCAGCCGGCGCCGTAGGCCGCGGTGACCGTGCGGATCAGGTCCTCCTCGGTCACCATCTTGTTGATGACCTTGCGCATCCGCTCGCTGCCGCCCTCGGGGGCGAAGGTCAGACCACTGCGACGGCCGTTGCGGGACAGCTCGTTGGCCAGGTCGATGTTGAAGGCGTCGACCCGGGTGGAGGGCAGCGACAGCGAGGTGTTGGTGCCCTCGTAGCGGTCGGCCAGGCCCTTGGCGACGTCGCCGATCTCGGTGTGGTCGGCGCTGGACAGCGACAGCAGGCCGACCTCCTCGTAGCCGGTGGCCGCCAGGCCCTTCTCGACCATCTCGCCGATCCCGGTGATGGAGCGCTCGCGGACCGGCCGGGTGATCATGCCGGCCTGGCAGAACCGGCAGCCGCGGGTGCAGCCGCGGAAGATCTCCACCGACATCCGCTCGTGCACGGTCTCGGCCAGCGGGACCAGCGGCTGCTTGGGGTAGGGCCACTCGTCCAGGTCCATGACCGTGTGCTTGGCGACCCGGAACGGCACGCCGGACCGGTTCGGCGCCACCCGGCGGATGCGGCCGTCCGGCAGGTATTCGACGTCGTAGAAGCGCGGCACGTAGACGTTGCCGGTCTTGGCCAGCCGGAACAGCAGCTCCTCGCGGCCGCCGGGCCGGCCCTCGGCCTTCCAGGTCCGGATGAGCTCGGTGATCGCCAGCACCGCGCCCTCGCCGTCGCCGACGACCGCGGCGTCCAGGAAGTCGGCGATCGGCTCCGGGTTGAACGCGGCGTGTCCGCCGGCCAGCACGATCGGGTGATCCTCGGTCCGCCTCGCGGCCTCCAGCGGGATCCCGGCCAGGTCGAGGGCGTTGAGCATGTTCGTGTAGCCGAGCTCGGTGGAGAAGGACAGGCCGAACACGTCGAAGTCCTTGACCGGCCGGTGCGCGTCCACGGTGAACTGCGGGATCCCCTGCTCCCGCATCGCCTTCTCCATGTCCGGCCACACCGAGTACGTCCGCTCGGCCAGCACGCCCTCGCGCTCGTTGAGGACTTCGTAGAGGATCATGACGCCCTGGTTGGGCAGGCCGACCTCGTAGGCGTCCGGGTACATCAGGGCCCAGCGGACGTCACAGGCGTCCCAGTCCTTGACGGTCGAGTTCAGCTCGCCGCCGATGTACTGGATCGGCTTCTGCACACCCGGCAGGACCGCTTCAAGCTGCGGGAACACGGATTCGACTGGCATCGGCTACTCGACCTTGGGCTTTCTGGGAGATTTCGGCGACGGTACTGACCTCGGGGATCGCGCCGACGATGTGACTCCAGTCACGCCGGCGGGCGGGCTACGCCGCGCAACCAGCCTAACGCTTACCCGCAGGCTGTTCCCCCGCGATCACCGGACGGCCGACTACCGGCCGCTGATCAGATCTCCGGACCGCGCTCACTGCACCGTGATCGCCGGCCGGGTGGACCGCAACCGCACATTCTCCACCAACCCGATGGCGATGAAGCTGGCGAACATCGACGACCCGCCATAGGAGACGAACGGCAGCGGGATGCCCGCGACCGGCATGATCCCCAGCGTCATCCCGATGTTCTCGAAGGTCTCGAAGGCGAACCAGCTGACCACCCCGGCGCACACCAGCATGCCGAACAGGTCGTCGCACTGCCGGGCGATGGCGATGCCGCGCATGAGCAGCACCCCGAACAGCGCGATGAGGACCACCCCGCCGACGAAGCCCAACTCCTCCCCGGCGACCGTGAAGACGAAGTCCGTCTGCTGCTCGGGGACGTAGCGGCCATTGGTCTGGGTGCCGTTGAACAGCCCCTTGCCCAGCACGCCGCCGGAACCGATGGCCAGCCGCGCCTGCGCGGTGTTGTAGCCGACGCCCTGCGGGTCCAGGTGCGGATCGGCGAACGCCGCGAACCGGTTGACCTGGTGCTGGGCCAGCAGGTGCAGCTGGGTCGCGGTGACCGCGGCCAGCGCGGCGCCGGCGCCGAGCGCGGCCAGCCAGCGCCCGCTGGTGCCGGCGAAGACCAGCAGGCCGCCGGTGGCGACCAGGATCACCATCGCCGAGCCCAGGTCCGGCAGCAGCATGATGATGCCGGTCGGCACTCCGGCGACCAGCGCGGCCGCGGCGATCCGGCGCGGGGTGACCGCGTCGTCCCGCTCCGACATCCCGGACAGCGCGCCCTTGGTCGGCGGCAGCGTCAGCACCACCGCCAGACCCAGGACCACCGCGACCTTGCAGTACTCGGCGGGCTGGATGGAGAAGCCGCCGCCGAGTTCGATCCAGGACTTCGCGCCGTTCACCGTCGAGCCCAGCGGGCTGAGCACCGCGACCAGCCCGAGCAGCGCCAGCACGTAGAAGACCGGCGTGACCGCGCGCACCCAGGCGTAGGACAGCAGCGAGGTCGCGGCCATCAGGACCACGCCGATCGCCAGGTTCAGCAAGTGCCGCTTGAGGAAGAACTGCGGGTCGCCGCCGGTCAGGTTGGTGCGGCCGCGGGTGGCCGACCACACCAGGATCGCGCCGTACACCGACAGTGCCAGCGCCGCGCCCAGCAGCGTCCAGTCGAAGCGGCGCAGCCGGTTGGAGCGGCGCCGGGTCTCGGCGACCGGCATGGCCATGCCCGCCGGGCCCTTGTTGATCGCGGGGTTCAGGGTCACGGCGCGCTCACTGGTTCGTGGTGGGGGACGGCGACGGCGGCGGAGGCGTCGGCAGCGAGGTGGCCGGCGGGAGCGCGGGCAGCAGGCCGTCGGGGCGCACCACCGGCAGCGCGGTCGGAAGTGTGCTGTTTGGGTTCGGGTGGCCCATGTCCACGCCGTAGATCGCGGCCAGGATCGCCGCCACCGACGGCCCCGAGGTCCCGACACCGGTGCCACCCTGGGAGACCATCATCGCCACGACGTAGCGCGGACCGGTCTCGGTACCGGCGTAGCCGACGAAGCAGGACGTGGTCTGCTTTCCGTAGACTTCCGCGGTCCCGGTCTTGGCGTAGGTCGGGATCACGTTCTCCGGCCAGCCGGCGAAGGCCGGCCCGGCGGTGCCCTCCATCGAGGTACCGTGCAGCGCGTCCGCCAGGAACGCCAGCGTCGAGCCGGACAGCGGCAGCTTGCGGGTCACGATCGGCGCCATGTCCTTGACCACCTTGCCGTCCGGGGCGATGAGCGCCCGGCCGATCTGCGGCTGGTAGAGGGTGCCGCCGTTGGCGACGGCCGCGTACACCCGCGCCAGCTGCAACGGCGTCACCAGGTCGCCGCCCTGGCCGATCGCCGAGATGACGGCGTCGCCGGGCTGGTACTCGTAGCCGTCGGCGCAGTTCTCCTTGGCGATCGCCTGCAGGTACTGCGCTCGGGTCGGGTCCGAGCCCATCAGTTCGGGGTAGCCGTCCTTGGCCCGCTTGCACCAGATGCCGTGCATGTTGTTCCAGAGCGACTGCTTCTCCGCGCGCGTCTGGATGTCGCCGGCGGCCTCGCCGGGCAGGTCGATGCCGGTCTTGGCACCGAGCCCGAAGGCGTGCGCCATGGTGGCGATCGGCTCCAGCGGGTGGGCGATCGGGTGAAGACCGCCGTCGCGCTGCCACATCTGGTAGGCGACGCCGTAGAAGACGGTGTCGCAGGAGACTTCGATCGCCCGCTTCAGCGAGATCGGGCCGTAGGACTCGCCCTCCATGTTGTGGAAGCTCTGCCCGCCGATGGAGAAGTTCGGCGAGCAGTCGTAGGTACCGGTGCTGAACCCGTCCTGGAGCATCGCGGCGGTGGTCACGGCCTTGAACGTGGAGCCCGGCGCGAACTGGCCCTGGTAGGCGCGGGACAGCAGCGGGGTGCCGGCCGAGGCAGAGGTCAGCGCGGCGTAGTCGGACTGCGAGATGCCGCCGGTCCAGACGTTGGGGTCATAGGTGGGAGTGCTGGCCATCGCCACCACGCGGCCGGTGCGGGCGTCCATCACGACGGTGGCCGCCGAGTCGGCGACGTACGGCTTGCCGTCGATCGGCGAGATCTGCGACCGGGCCCGGCTCACCGCGTTGTTCAGCTCGCGCTCGGCCACCGCCTGGATCCGGGCGTCGATCGAGGTCACCAGGTGGTCGCCGTTCACCGGCGGGGTGCTGGCCTGCGTCGACTGCGCGTGCCCGAGGATGTCCACCGAGACCTGGGTCTGGCCGGCCTGGCCCCGCAGGTAGGAGTCGTAGGTCTCCTCCAACCCGGCCCGGCCGACCAGATCCGAGCGCTGCATCACCTCGCCCTTGGCCTCGGCCGCGGTCAGTTCCTTCTCGGTGACCGGGGACAGGTAGCCGAGGATGTGCGCGGCGTTCAGGTTGTAGGGAGCCGGGAACCGGCGGACGGTGTCCGGGCCCGCGGTCACCCCGGGATACAGCTCGTGCTGCTCGGAGACGTCGAGCGCCTGCTGCACCGAGACGTTGCGGGCGATCGGGACCGGTTGCAGCAGCGAGCCGTTCCAGCAGGGCTTGGACACCTGCGCGGTGCAGGGCCGGATCTGCTCGGAGATGGCCTGCGGCGTGGTGCCGAGCACCGAGGCCAGCCGGGCCAGGGTGGAGGCGCCGTGGTCCTTGGTGCCCATCAGCGCGTTGCGGTCGACCGACAGGGTCAGCGCCGACTTGTTGTCGACCAGCGGCCGGCCCAGGTCGTCGAGGATGTCGCCGCGCACCGCCGGGGTGATCACGGTGCGGACGTCGTTCGCGGCGGCGGCGTCCCGGAAGGTCTGGCCGGTGCGCACCTGGAGGTACCACAGCCGGGCGACCAGCGTCCCGAGCAGTGCCAGGACCAGCACCCGCAGCACCATCAGCCGCGCGCGCCGCCGGTCGGCAAGCCGACTGGAAGCGGAAGTCATCTATAACACCTGCGTACTGCCGGCCGAGGCGCGGCGATTCAGAGTCTTGACGCCCGGCAGGCGGCCGTGCGAGCGCTGCGCGGGCAGGCCGCGGGTCTCGCCGCGGCCGAGCACGAAGCCGACCACCGGGATCGCGAACGGGGCGAGCACGCCGGTGTACAGCGCGGACGCCGCGGCGGCGGCCAGCACGCCCTTGAACTCGCCGCTGCCGACCGCGAAGCCGAGCGCGGCGTACAGGACCGGCGAGAGCGCGGCCAGGCAGACGACCATCAGGACCGGTCGCAGGACCGTGCCCTGCACCGCCCCGGCGGCGCGGCCGGCCAGGTAGCCGGACAGGCAGAGCACGAACGCCTGGCTGCCGATCGCGTGCGCGGCCGGCGGCGTGATGTCGGCGGCCAGGCCCAGCAGGAAGCCGACGAGCAGCCCGGCCTGCGGGCCGCGCGCGAAGCCGACCGCCGCCGTCACCGCCAGGAGCAGGTCCGGAGCGGCCAGTGGCAGGTGCACCGCAGTCAGCAGTACGTCCTGCAGCGCCAGGACCAGGGCCAGGGCGCAGATCATGGCCAGGGAGCCGGTGAGTCTCAAGAGTCACACTCCTTCGGGGTCGGGCCGGGCGCTAGCACGGATCTTCAGGCGGCAGTACAGATCTTCGGGCTGCAATGCAGATCCTCGGACGGCAATACAGATCCTCGGGTGGCAGTACAGATCCTCGGGTGGCAGTACAGATTTTCGGGTGGCAGTACAGATCAGTGCGCCACCAGCGCGTCTCGCGGATCGGTGCGCGGCGGTTCCACCACGACGCCGACGGTCTGCAGACCGTCGTAGGCGACGTACGGTTTCACGACCGCGGTCCGGGTCAGCGCGCCGGGCGTGGGCTGCACCGAGGTCACGGTGCCCAGCGGCACGCCGGGCACGAACGGGGTGCCGCCGGCCGAGCCGAAGGTCAGCACCGGCGTGCCGAGCGGGATGTCGGCCTGCGGGTCGAAGAACTGCACGCTGAACCCGCCGTCCCCGCCGCCGGTGGCCAGGCCGACCTGGCCGCCGCCGGCCCCGCCGGTGCCCGGGGTGCGCACCCCGACGGTGAAGCGCGGGTCGTTGGCCAGCAGCACGGTGGCGGTGTCGTGGCCGACCGCGACGGTGCGGCCGACCAGGCCGTCGCCGTCCAGCACGGTCATCCCCGGCCGCAGGCCGTCCAGCGTGCCGGCGTCGATGGTCGCCGACCACGTGCCCTGCTGCTGCGGGGCGAAGGACAGGACCCGGGCCGGGATGGTCTTGAAGCCGCCGACCGTGGCGACGTGCAGCAGTTTGTCGAGTTCGGCGGCCCGGGCCCGGGCGTCGGCCGCGGTCTCGGTCTGCACCCGCAGCGCCGCGTTCTGGGCCTTGAGCTGGGCGATCTCCTTCAGGTCCCGCTTGCTGTGGCCGAGTCCGTGCACGAAATCGCCCACCGGCCGCTCGGCCGCCGAGACGGATCGTTCCACGGGTCCGAACACCGCCTCGCCGCCGGAGCGCAGCGGCTGCAGCGGCGAACGCGACCCGGCCCGGGCATCCACGGTGATCATGGCGAAGGCCGCCGCCAGCAGTACCGCCAGCAGCAGCCTCGTCCGCTTGTCCTCACGCACGCTCCCGCGCTACCTCCGCCCGGTACGGCGACGGTTGTTCAGCGTGCCCAGCACCGGGGCCAGCGCCTCGAACTCCTCCAGGCAGCGGCCGGAGCCCAGGACCACCGAGTCCAGCGGGTTCTCCGCGATGTGCACCGGCATGCCGGTCTCCTCGCGGATCCGCTCGTCCAGGCCGTGCAGCATGGCGCCGCCCCCGGTGAGGACGATGCCGCGGTCCATGATGTCGCCGGCCAACTCCGGCGGGCACTTGTCCAGGGTGTCGCGCACGGCGTCGGTGATCGCCGTGACCGGCTCCTCGATCGCCTTGCGCACCTCGCCGGAGGACAGCAGGATCACCTTCGGCAGGCCGGAGACCAGGTCCCGGCCGCGGACCTCGGCGCGGGTCTCCTCGCCGGCGTCCCAGGCCGAGCCGACCGTCACCTTGATCTCCTCGGCGGTGCGGTCGCCGAGCAGGAGCGAGTACTCCTTCTTGACGTACTGGATGATCGCGTTGTCCAGTTCGTCGCCGGCCACCCGCACGCTGAGCGCGGTGACGATGCCGCCGTAGGAGATGACCGCGACCTCGGTGGTGCCGCCGCCGATGTCCACCACCATGTTGCCGGTGGCCTCCTGTACCGGCAGCCCGGCGCCGATCGCCGCGGCCATCGGCTCCTCGATCAGGTGCACGCTGCGCGCGCCGGCCGCGCTGGCCGCGTCCTCCACCGCGCGCTTCTCCACGCCGGTGATGCCGGACGGGACGCAGACGATGACCCGGGGCTGGGCCAGCCAGCGTCGCTTGTGCGCCTTGCGGATGAAGTAGCGCAGCATCCGCTCGGCGACTTCGAAGTCGGCGATGACCCCGTCCTTGAGCGGCCGGATCGCCACGATGTTGCCGGGCGTGCGGCCGATCATCTTCTTGGCCTCGGCGCCGACCGCGAGCACCGAGCCGGTCGTGGTGTCCACCGCGACCACCGAGGGTTCATTCAGGACGATGCCTCGGCCGCGTACGTACACCAGGGTGTTCGCGGTCCCGAGGTCCACCGCGATGTCCCGACCGATGACCGCCATCCCGGAGCCCATGCGCGATCCTCATATTTCTTCTCGCTCGGATGTTGCAGAAGTCTTGCCGTCGGAGTCGGCGACACGGCGCGGATGTTCAACGCCTGCGACCGATCCTAACCAGCGTTATGCCCGATAGATCCCCGAGCATCCGGTTCACCCCGAAGCGGTACGCCCGAACGGGTGAGAATGCTTATGTCAGGGGGCTGGTGGGCCTGGACGCGGCATTTCGCGTCTTGCCCGCCATCTGTGGGTGAGCGGGTGGGTGGCGCGGCCTGGCTCGCGGCTCATGGCTCATGGGTCGCGGCTCGCGCTCGCGGCTCATGGATCGCGGATCGCGACTCATGGCTCACGGCTCGTACAACTCTCGCCGTGAGTCACGGTGCCTCGATCGTCAGCCCGCGCGGCGGACGCCGACCCACCGACTCCAGGTTCCGGCACACGGCGAGCATGGCGCCGGCCGCGGCGACTGCCGCACCGAGCGCGAACGCCTGCGCGGCCCAGTAAGCGGCGTTGTTGCGCGCCAACTCCGAGGTCGCGCCGTGGTAGCGCACGAAGTAGGCGGCGCCGACGGCCAACGCGGCCGTCGCGACGGTCAGCAGGATGCCGTACAGCAGGCGCTGGCCGGGGCTGCTGCTGCGGCTGACCACCGGTCCCGGTCGCACCAGACCGATCTGCGCCGCCACCGCCAGCCCGAGCAGCCCGACCGCCAGCGCGACCAGGTCGGCGGCGGCGGTGTCGGAGACCCGGTGCCAGTCGGCCGCCACGGTCGCCACGCCGGCGAAGGCCGCACCGGGGAGTGCGAGCACGGTCACCGGGACGTACCAGCGGCGGCTGACGACGATGAGCGCCGCGAAGAACAGGCCCATCGCGGCGGCGGTGTGGCCGGAGGGGAGGGTGTTCGGGGCTTGGTGG
>NZ_JAAFYZ010000222.1 GCF_018274385.1 Catenulispora pinistramenti
CTCATCCAGATGCGGGAACACCGCCTGGAACTTCGCCGCCAACGCCACCTCGACACCCTCACCGATCGCCATAGCACATCATCGTGCCCTGTTTCCGGAACCGACGCATTGTTTTTCGACGAGCCCTTACCCCCGGACACCGGTGCTGTACCCCCCGGGCTGACGACGCGACCGAGGGGAACGGACCGCACCACCCCACAAACCGCCACCGCTGAGCCCTGACCCAGCCACCCTAGGGAACCGCGCTAGTTTCCCTGAGGTTGCCGAGGCCCGCCGGAGGCCCGGCCCTTCATCACAGCTTTTGACTTTGATCTTGCTTGTGGCCCTTGACCTTGCTTGTAGCTCTTGATCTTGCTTGTGGCCGTTGATCCTGCTCTTGATCTTGCCTGTGCCCTTGTTCTGACTTGCTGGAGTTGAAGAGGCCTGAGGTGCGGCGGGGTCGTGAACGCGAAAACCGGCAGCCAAGTCGCATACTCGCCGACCCGAACCCCGAACCGGCACAACTATGACCGAAGGCCGTAAAAATCGCCTTTCAACCCACAGCCCAACCGCAACCCAGCCCCCAAACACCAGCCCCCAGCAAACTCCACCCGCCAACGAATCCCGCCCGCCGACCGGCACGTCGCGGACTACATCGCGGACTACATCGCGAACCACATCGCGAACCACGTCGCGAAAACTCCCGGGAACGTTGCCTAATACAGCACTAGCTCTCCAACCACCGCTCCACGAAATCCGCAGTGTCCTGCCACCCCTTCACCGCCACCGACCGGATCCCCATGGCCTCGACCGGGTGGTCGTTCCCCTGCGGATCCAGCCGGTCCCCGGCGAACAGGATGTCGCCCATCCCGACGTGCAGCTCGGCCATCAGCTTGCGCATGCCGTAAGCCTTGTCGATGCCCTGCGCCGTGACGTCGATCGAGGTGCTGCCGCCGCTGCGCACCTCCAAGCCCGGGAGGCGTTCGGCGGCCCAGGAGCGCAGGCGTTCCTTCTTGGAGCCGTCCGGGTCCCAGGCGGTCTTCGCGGCCACGGGTGCCTGTTGGCCGAGGGCGGAGAAGGTGATCTGGCTGCCGCGGTCCTCGACGATGTCGCCCCAGGTGTCCTGCTCCCACAGGCCGAGGGTCTTGGCGCCCTCGGTCAGGACGTCGATGACCTCGCGCTTCGTCTCCTCCGGCAGGTCTTCGGCGTAGATCTCGCGCCAAGCGCTGTCGCGGTACAGGTAGTAGCGGGTGCCGTTGGTGGGCATCAGGTTCAGCCGGGCCAGCTGTTCCGGGGCGGCCCGCAGGTGGTCCAGGACCTGGGCCTGGAACTGGGGAAACGCGCCGCCGGAGATGATGCACACCTGGACCTCGTCCAGCAGCCGGACCAGCAGGCCGGCCATGCGCGGGGTGATCGCGGACTTGGATTCGGCAAGGGTGCCGTCTAGGTCGAAGGCGAGGACTCGGGCATCAGGATCGTGAGAGGTCATGCCTCCACTTCACCGCATGCGCGGCGAGGGCGCCATGGGGCCCGCACAGGGTGGCCGGGATGCGTAGCCTCGGAAATATGGAGACCGAGACGGCCGCGGCTTACGATCCGTTCGCTGATTGGTACGACGACTACATGTCGCCCGCGGTGAGCGGCGAATACATCGAGCGTCTGCACGGCGTGCTCGGCGGCCTGCTCGGGCCCGGGTCCGGGACGTGCCTGGACGTGTGCTGCGGCACCGGGGCCCATGCCGCGGTGCTGGAGCAGCTGGGCTGGACCCCGGTGGGGGTCGACCTGTCACGCGGCCTACTGCGCCGCGCCAAAGCCCGGCTGCCCGTGGCGGCGGCGGACGCCGCCCGGCTCCCGATCGCCGACGGCTCGGTGTCGGCGGTGTCCTGCCTGCTGGCGAGCACCGACGTGCCCGACTACGCCGCGGCCGTCCGCGAGGTCGCGCGCGTCCTGCGCCCCGGCGGCGTTTTCGCCCACGTCGGACTGCACCCGTGCTACGTCGGCTCCTTCGCCGACCGCAGCGATCCGGAGCGCATCACGATCGACCAGCGCTACGGCGACCGGTCCCGCAGCTTCGACTCGTGGAACGCCACCGGCGTCCGCACGCGGGTCGGCGCCTGGCACGTCCCGCCGGCCGACCTGCTGAACGCCTTCACGGCCGCCGGCCTGCACCTGGTGCGGACCGCCGAGTCCGGGGCGGCCGACATCCCCGACCTGTTCGGGATCCGCGCCGTGAAGGTGTGAAGAGGCCGAACGTCGCGCGGTGACGAAAGCGGCAGAAGGCCATCAAAGGCCGTCAATAGCGGACACCGGCGCCCGGCGGCTCCTGAGCAGCCGCCGCACACCGGTGTCCCGTGAGCATTAATACAGCCTCGGCTACAGTCGCGCGACCCCGTCGCGGCGGGCGGCGTCGGCCACGGCCGCGGTGACCGCGGGCGCGACGCGCTCGTCGAAGGGGCTCGGGATCACCTTGTCCGGGGCCAGCTCACCGGCGACCACACCGGCCAGGGCCTCGGCGGCGGCCAGCTTCATGCCCTCGGTGATCCGGGAGGCGCGCACCGACAGGGCCCCGGCGAAGACGCCCGGGAAGGCCAGGACGTTGTTGATCTGGTTGGGGAAGTCGGAGCGCCCGGTGGCCACGACCGCCGCGTACTTGTGCGCCACGTCCGGGTGGATCTCCGGGTCGGGGTTGGCCATCGCCGCGATGATCGCGTTCGGGGCCATGGTGGCCACGTACTCCTCCGGGACCCGGCCGCTGGACACGCCGATGAAGACGTCGGCACCGCGCATCGCCTCGGCCAGCCCGCCGGTCAGGCCGGCGCGGTTGGTGATCGCCGCCAGTTCGGTCTTGACCGGGGTCAGGCCGGCGCGCGCCGCCGAGACGATCCCGCGGGAGTCCACCACGGTCAGGTCGCCGATCCCGGCGTCCAGCAGGATCTTGGCGATCGCCACGCCGGCCGCGCCGGCGCCGGAGATCACCGCGCGCAGGTCGGCCAGCGGCCGGTCCACCACCTCGGCCGCGTTGCGCAGCGCGGCCAGCAGCACGATCGCCGTGCCGTGCTGGTCGTCGTGGAACACCGGGATGTCCAGCCGCTCCTGGAGCCGGCGCTCCACCTCGAAGCAGCGCGGCGCGGAGATGTCCTCCAGGTTGATGCCGCCGAAGCCCGGGGCCAGCCGGGCCACGGTCTCCACCAGTTCGTCCACGTCCGTGCAGTCCAGACAGATCGGGACGGCGTCGACGCCGCCGAACTGCTTGAAGAGCACCGCCTTGCCCTCCATCACCGGGAGCGCGGCCAGCGGCCCGATGTCGCCCAGGCCCAGCACGGCGGTCCCGTCGGTGACCACCGCGACGGTGTTCGCCTTCCAGGTGTAGTCCATCGCGAGCTCCGGACGCTCGGCGATGGCGGTGCAGACCTCTGCGACACCCGGCGTGTACGCCAGCGAGAGATCCGCGCGGTCCCGGAGCGGGACCGTCGAGCGCACCTCCATCTTGCCGCCGCGATGCAGGTCGAAGACCGGCTTCTCGCCTCCGGCGGGGTCGCTTTCGATGGACTGGGTCGGGATGAGCTGCCCTGACATGGCTTACCCCTAGCTGCCGCGAACGGCTTGTTGAGGGAACGGGGAAAGACCGGACCGTGAACCTGTTGAGGGATGGAGGGGAGGCTCGCCGGGCTCGCTTCGCTGCAGTCGGACGATGGTCCGTACCGCGTTCCACGAGCGCCGATGGGTCCGTTCGACGCTGTCGCACCGACGGCACGGGGTTCGCCCGTGATGCGATTTTTACATGGCTGCCTATGTTCAACGGCCATTTGCCGGTGCGAGGATTCCAGCACCGTACCTCATGAACATTGCTTGAGCGGGTAATCGATCACCCACCAGGAGGAGAACACATGCGCGCCGGGAGAACTTCCAGGGCCGTCATAGTCGGGGCCGCGGGGATCGCACTGGTCCTCACCGCAGCCGGTTGCGGAAGCGGCAGCAAGCCGGGGGGCTCGTCGTCCACCGGCAGCACCTCGGCCGCGTCCGGATCGTCCAGTTCCGGTTCCTCGACCGCCTCCTCCTCAGGTTCGGGCTCCGTCGACAGCGCGGCCGCCGCGCTGGTGCCGGCCGCGATCAAGAGCAAGGGCGTCATCACCATCGCCACCGACCCCAGCTACCCGCCGAACGAGTCCAAGGACCAGAACGGCAACATCGTCGGCTGGGACGTGGACATGGGCAACGCGATCGCCGCGAAGCTGGGCCTGAAGGCGAACTTCGCCAACGTCACCTTCGACAACATCGTGACCGGCATCTCCACCGGCAAGTACGACGCCGGCATGTCCTCGATCACCGACAACAAGGAGCGCGAGGGCGTCGACGACTTCGTGACCTACTTCAACGCCGGCACCAAGTTGATGGTCCTCAAGGGCAACCCGAAGAACCTGACCGACAACTCCCCCACCGACCTGTCTTTGTGCGGCCTGACGATCGGCGTGGAGAAGGGGACGATCCAGGAGAGCCCGGACATCCCCAACCGCAACAAGGCGTGTGAGGCGGCCGGCAAGAAGGACATCAAGACCTTGTCCCAGGACACCCAGGACCAGATCAACGAGTCGCTGTCCTCAGGGCGCTGCGACGCGGTGCTCGCCGACTCCCCGGTCGTCGACTACTACGCCAACAGCGGCAACTTCCAGGCGGTCGGCGCGATCTACTCCGGCGCCCCCTACGGCATCGCCATCTCCAAGACCGACAGCGGGCTGTCGCAGGCGTTCCTGGCCGCACTGAAGGACCTGGTGGCTGACGGCACCTACCACAAGCTGACCACCCAGTACGGGATCCAGGCCGGCGACTACACCACCCCGGGCTTGAACCAGGCGACGAGCTGAGCCGGGCGGTGACTGAGGATAATCCGACGGCGGGTGCGGACGACGCGCTCGCCGCGGCGGCAGTGCAGCCCAACGCGATCCGGGCGGTGCGGGTGCGCCGGCCCGGCCGATGGATCAGCGCGATCATCCTGCTGCTGTTCGTGGCCATGTTCGCCCACATGCTGGTCAGCAACAAGAACTTCGGCTGGGACCTGGTCCGGCAGTGGCTGTTCTGGCACACCATCATCCAGGCGATCTGGGTCACCCTGGAGCTGACCGTCTACGCGATGCTCATCGGCATCGTCGGCGGCGTGCTGCTGGCCGTGATGCGGCTGTCCAGCAATCCGGTGTCGGCGACCGCCGCGTGGCTGTACACGTGGTTCTTCCGCGGCACCCCGGTCCTGGTCCAGCTGCTGTTCTGGAACAACATCGCGGCCCTGGTCGGCCAGCAGGTCGGTTTCGGCGTCCCGTTCGGGCCGCAGTTCTTCCACCTGGACACCAACTCCACGATCACCGCGTTCACCGCGGCGGTGCTGGCCCTGGGCCTGAACGAGGCCGCGTACATGTCCGAGATCGTCCGGGCCGGCATCCTGTCGGTGGACGAGGGGCAGAGCGAGGCCGCGGCGTCGCTGGGCATGCGGCGCGGCAAGATCATGAGCCGGATCGTGCTGCCGCAGGCGATGCGGGTGATCATCCCGCCGACCGGCAACGAGGTCATCAGCATGCTGAAGACCTCCTCGCTGGCCTCGGTGATCGGCGTGGTGGAGCTGACCGACGCCAGCGAGTCGGCGATCCACCTGTACTTCAAGGCGATCCCGTTCTACGTGGTGGCCTCGCTGTGGTACCTGTTCTTCACCACGGTGCTGTCCATCGGCCAGTACTACATCGAGCGGTACTACGCCCGCGGCTCCACACGGAACCTGCCGCCGACGCCGTTCCAGAAGCTGCTGCGCGCGAATCTGCTGTTCCGCACCAGACGCAGGCGCGCCGAGGAGATCAGGGAGGCGCTGCGATGACCGCCGACCTCATACCCGACGCCCCGAGCAACGCGGTGGCCGTCGAGATCGACAAGGTCTACAAGTCCTTCGGCCGGCTGCCCGTCCTGCGGGGCGTGTCCATGACGGTCCGCGAGGGCGAGGTGGCCTGCCTGATCGGCCCGTCGGGCTCCGGGAAGTCGACCTTGTTGCGCTGCGTGAACCACCTGGAGAAGGTCGACGCCGGGCGGATCAGTGTGCACGACCGGCTGGTCGGCTACCACCATAAGAACGACCGGCTGTACGAGATGCACGACCGCGACGTCGCCAAACAGCGGCGCACGATCGGCATGGTGTTCCAGCGGTTCAACCTGTTCCCGCACATGACCGCGCTGGAGAACATCATCGAGGCGCCGGTCCAGGTCCTGGGCAAGTCCAAGGCCGTGGCCGTCGCCGAGGCCCGCGAGCACCTGGAGAAGGTGGGGCTGTCGGACAAGGCCGGCAGCTACCCCACCCAGCTCTCCGGCGGGCAGCAGCAGCGGGTGGCGATCGCCCGGGCGCTGGCCATGCAGCCCGCGCTGATGCTCTTCGACGAGCCGACCTCGGCCCTGGACCCCGAACTGGTCGGGGACGTGCTGGCGGTGATGCGCCAGCTCGCCGAGTCCGGGATGACGATGATCGTGGTGACCCACGAGATGGGCTTCGCCCGGGACGTCGGCGACACCGTGGCGTTCATGGACGGCGGGATCATCGTGGAGCACGGAGACGCCAGGCAGGTCATCGCCGAACCTCAACACGCGCGCACCCAGGCGTTCCTGGCGAAAGTGCGCTGAGCTGGAGCGATTGAGTTCCGTCGCGGGGCACCGCCGGCCGGTGCCCCGCGACGACCTTTTGGACGTTCTCAACAAACATCGGATGACGCGATTGTTGAAACGGTGATGAATTGACCCTCGCGCACAGGACCCGAACGGCGTACCGTCATGGCTACTAAACGAGCAGAACGTCGGGCATCGGGCGCCTGGCGCCACTGATGGCGAACAAGGACGAAGACCGTGGAACTCGCATCCTACGCAGACCGGGCGGTGTCGTTGGTGAACACCGCCGACCCCTATCGGCACCGGGACACGCTCACCACGTGTGAGCAGGCCAAGGAGCTGTTGGCGACCGAGGGCAGGTGCCGGGTCACCAACGCCGACGTGGCGGAGCTGCGGGCCATCCGGGACCGACTCCGCGAGGTCTTCGACGCCGCCGAGTCCGGCCGGGTGCCGCGCGCGGTCCAGGTGCTCAACTCCCTGATGAAGCAGTACCCGATCCGCCCGGTGGTCACCGACCACGACGGCGCCTCCTGGCACCTGCACCTGGCCGAGGGCGCGCCGACGATCGCCGCGGTCTACGGCGCCAAGGCCGCCATGGGGCTGGCCGTGCAGGCCACCGAGCTCGGCTTCGACCGGCTCGGCGTCTGCCAGGCCGCGCCGTGCCGCGAGGTGTTCATCGACACCTCCACCAACCGCTCGCGCCGCTACTGCTCAGACCGCTGCGCCACCCGCGCGAACGTGGCCGCCTACCGGGCCCGGCGCAAGGAGCAGGCCCGCGCCGCCGCCGCGGCCAGCGAGGCCGAGGCCACCGCGGCCGCCGCCGGCGCCAAGGTGATGGCCGGGGCCGGGAGCGCGTCCGCCGGTCGCTGAGGAGTTCCCAGCCCCACTGGGAGCTTCGAGGTGCACCGGGTGCGCTTCAGCCGCTGTGCGCGTCCGTCACGGGTCGACAGCCCGACGGACGCGACCGGCCACCAGGGCGCCGCGAGTCCGGCTCAGTCCAGGACCTGATCCTTACTCGGGATCCGTGCGATCCGGCACGGATCCCGCAGCCGCAGCACGGCCCGCGCCAACACCGCCGCCTCCGGCACCGCGCCGAACTCGCGTGAGTCCGACGTCACGAAGTCGTTGTCGCCGAGCAGCCACCAGCCCGCGCCCACGCGCCGGGCGGCGCGCTTGATCACGAGCAGACCGTCGGCGCGCCCCGGATGGCGGGCCACCACGACGTCACCCGCCCGGATCCTTTCCGGGCCGATCCTGCGTGCCAGCACGAAGTCCCCGTCCCGCAGCGCCGGGGCCATCGAGGGCCCGGTCACCCGCAGCACGGACCACCGCGCGGTCCCCGGTCCGGTCGCCGATCTCACACGCGCCACCTTGTCACGCGCCGATCCCGGGGGCCGAGTAGGGTCGTGGCATCACGTTGTCCGGCTATCCGGCGTATCAGATAGGGGAACCTGACATGTTCTCGCGGATCTTCTCCCGCACCACCGCTGTCCACGCTCACTGCGACCTGCCGTGCGGCGTCTACGACCCGGCCCAGGCCCGGATCGAGGCCGAATCGGTCCTGGCGATCACCAAGAAGTACGCCGACAGCTCCGACGAGGCCTTCCGGACCCGAGCGATCGTCATCAAGGAGCAGCGCTCCGAGCTGGTGAAGCACCACCTGTGGGTGCTGTGGACCGACTACTTCAAGGCCCCGCACTTCGAGAAGTACCCGCAGCTGAACACCCTGTTCAACGAGGCCACCAAGCTGGCCGGCGCGGGCGGTACCAAGGGCAGCATGGATCCGGCCGTGGCCGAGCAGCTGCTGGGCAAGATCGAGGAGATCTCCAAGATCTTCTGGGAGACCAAGCAGGCCTGATCCACCGCTCTTGATCGGCAGATATGACGATCAGTAGTCCCCGAGCCGTCCCGCGCCGGATTTTTCCCCGGCGCGGGACGGCTCGTCTGTCCCCCGTTCGGGGTACGTTGAGTGTGAGGGACGAGCACTGAGGGTGCGTCCGGGCCACGCTCGGGCACGCATTCAGCGTACGATCCGCAGCAGAATGATTCACTCCAGCAGCGGAGGTGTCGTGCATCAGCACTCTGCCCAGCGGTCAGCCGTCCCCACAATCGCCTCAACGAGCGCAGGAAGCGGAATGGGACAACAAAACGGTGCCCCGCAGGACTTCGTCGAGGTCCGCATCCCGGCCGAGGGTGCGTACCTGTCGGTGCTGCGCACGGCGACGGCGGGCTTGGCCGCCCGGCTGGACTTCACCTTGGACGAGATCGAGGACCTGCGCATCGCCGTGGACGAGGCGTGCGCGATCCTGCTGACCAAGGCGGTACCCGGCTCGGGGCTGACGTGTCGGTTCGAACTGCGTGACGGTGCGCTCGCGGTGGACGTCTCGGTGCCCACGCTGGACGGCAAGACGCCGGCCCGGGACACCTTCGCCTGGACCGTGCTGGCGGCGCTGGCCGGCCAGGTCGACGCGTACGTCTCGGAGGCCGCCGGGCCCGACGGCCCGGCCGGGGCCGGCATCGGGCAGACCGTCACCATCAGCATGCTCAAGCAGCGCGGCGTGGGAGCTCCGTGAGCGCCGCCGAGGAGATCCCAGTGCGCGCCTTCGAGCCCGACGAGATCCCCGCCGCCCGGCGGGCCGGATACGGCGAGGGGCAGCCGGGCACGCCCGCGCCCGCCGCCGGCGAAGCGGCCCCCGGTGACGACGACGCCCTGGAGGGCGAGCAGGACCTGGAGCACGAGTTCGACGAGCCCGGCCTGGAGCTGGACGTGCTCGCCGGCGACCTGGACCACGAGGACCCGGTCGTGGCGGCCGAGTCCGAGGGCGAGAGCAGCCCGCAGGCCGCCGCCCCGACGTACCCGCTGCGCCGGCCGCCGCGCCAGGGCGGCCCGCACGCCGAGGCGCACGCCCGCGCCCGCGAGCTGTTCGCCCGGCTCAACGAGCTCCCCGAGGGCTCCACCGAGCGCAAGCAGATCCGCGACGAGCTGGTCCAGATGCACCTGCCGCTGGTCGAGCACCTGGCCCGGCGGTTCCGCAACCGCGGCGAGCCGCTGGACGACCTGACCCAGGTGGCGACCATCGGCCTGATCAAGTCGGTGGACCGCTTCGACACCGAGCGCGGCGTGGAGTTCTCGACCTACGCCACGCCGACCGTGATCGGCGAGATCAAGCGCCACTTCCGCGACAAGGGCTGGGCGGTCCGGGTCCCCCGCCGCCTGCAGGAGCTCCGGCTGTCGCTGACCAGCGCCACCTCCGAGCTCTCCCAGCGCAACCGGCGCTCCCCCACGGTCGCCGAGCTGGCCGAGTACCTCAAGATCTCCGAGGAAGAGGTCCTGGAGGGCCTGGAGTCGGCCAACGCCTACTCCACGCTGTCCCTGGACGTCTCCGAGGGCGGCGACGAGGACTCGCCGGCCGTCGCGGACTCGCTCGGCAGCGAGGACGAGGCGCTGGAGGGTGTGGAGTACCGCGAATCGCTCAAGCCGCTGCTGGAGCAGCTGCCGCCGCGGGAGAAGAAGATCCTGCTGCTGCGGTTCTTCGGCAACATGACGCAGTCGCAGATCGCCGAGGAGATCGGCATCTCGCAGATGCACGTCTCCCGGCTGCTGGCCCGGACCCTGGAGCAGCTGCGGGCGCAGCTGCTGGTCGACGAGTGATCAGCTGACCAGAGGAACAAAGCGGCGGCCCGTCGGGGCCGCCGCTTTTCACTTCCCGCGCCGATCTCAACCCGCGCGATCGCCTCGCACAGGATCACTTCCCGTCGGATCACTTCCCGTCGGCGGCCGGGTCCTCGTCCTCGCGCCAGTGCCGGGTCAGCGCGGCGGTGGAGGCCGGGGTGAAGATGCAGACCAGCCCGACGACGGCGGCGGCCACCGTCGGCACCGCGCCGATCCAGAAGTGCGCCTCGACCATGAAGTAGGCGACCCACAGCGCGAGCAGCTGCATCATCACGGCCGGAGTCCGGCCCCGCATGCTCGCCCGGGCCAGCGCGCGCGGCACCAGCGGCAGCGGGACGGCCAGGATCAGGAACGTGATACCGACCGCGATCGCCTGCCCGCGTTCCCGCGGGGTCCCGGTGACCGACTCGACCACCAGCCACAGCGCGTAGATCAGCGCCACCGCGCTCTCGACCGCGGTGATGGCGGCCACGACCGTCAACGGCCGCGGGACCTGCTCGGCGGGACCGGCGACGGTCGGGGCGGCTTGCGTCGGATCGCTGGACATACTCAGGAGGGTAGCAACGGCCGGTGCGGCACACTGTGCTGGCCGGGTAAACCGCCAGGCCGACCGGGCACCGGGCGGGTCGCATACCGCAGTCGTAATACGAACCAGTAACGTGTGCCCATGCGCGCGCTCCTGGTCATGAACCCCAAGGCCACCAGCACGACCGAACGCACGCGTGAAGTGCTGGCGCACGCCCTGGCCGGGGAACTGGAAACCGAGATCGGCGAGACGGCCTACCGCGGCCACGCCGTGGAGTTGGCACGCGCCGCGGCCGAGGACGGCGTGGACCTGGTCGTCGCGCTCGGCGGCGACGGCACGGTCAACGAAGTCGTGAACGGCATACTGACCGCCCGGGTCCCGGACGGCGGCCGCCTGCCGGACCTCGGGGTGGTCCCCGGCGGGTCGACGAACGTCTTCGCCCGCGCGCTCGGGCTGCCGAACGATCCGGTGGAGGCCACCGGCGTCCTGCTGGACGCGATCCACGAGAACCGCCGCCGGCCGGTGTCCATGGGCCTGGCCGACGACCGCTATTTCACCTTCACCGCCGGATACGGATTCGACGCGGCGGTGGTCGGGATAGTGGAGGAACGCCGCAGTGCCGGGCACAAGTCGACCGGTTCCCTGTACATCCGCTCCGCGCTGCGGCATTACTGGCGCGACCTGGACCGCAGGAATCCGCCGATCGGTATGAAGATGGCCGACGGCACGGAGATACCACGGCTGTTCATGGCCATCGTCACCAACACTTCGCCGTGGACCTATCTCGGCAACAAGCCGATCGTGGTCACTCCGGAATCCTCGTTCGAGGACGGTCTGGACTTGTTCGGCGTCACCAGAATGTCCGGGCGGGCGGCACTGCGGATAGTGCGACACATGTTCACGTCCACCGAGAAGCTGGTGCGCGGCAAGAATGTCAGCCTGCAGCATGATCTGACGGAATTCACGCTCACCGCCGACGTGCCGACCGACTTCCAGGTCGACGGGGATCACTTGGGACTACGCGAAAGTGTGACGTTCCGAGCGATTCGCGATGCGCTGCGGGTCGCGATGTGATGACATGGAGTCACGGCCTCCTCTCCGGGCGCCGGAACCGCCGAGGATTCCCAGGTACTAGTTCGCTCTAGTGCCTTTGGACTAGTCATCGGCACCTCCCGCATCCCTTGGAAGGCAAGGTGTGAGGCAGGAGACACCCTGGAATCCAAAAACATCGGACCAACCTCTTGTGCACCGGCCGGGACCCCTGACACCCTTTATCGAGGCACCTGTCGGAAGGTTCACCCGGCCCGGTGCGGTTGGACGCTAGGGGAAAGTGGCGCGGATCACCCGGGTCGCGGTCCCCGAATCGCGTCTCGCCTTCGTTCGCGGAGCGCGTCAGCGATCTCCGCCGAGGCCAACTGCCCAGTTGTTCGAGTGGTCCTGGTCGCCGGAGTTACTAGTGAAAGCGTTCACATTCACAAGGTGGGCGCGGGAGCGGAACCCGTGCGGCGGCCGTCCAGTGGCGGGCCCGCCGCCTGACCGATAGAGCCGTACAGAAGACGTACAACAGCAAGACCACAGTGACCGGACACCCGCGTCCGGCGTTGTGGCTGTAGTACCCGGCAGCGCCGGACCCGCCAGGGCCGTGGGGGACCTGGTCGAGTCGCCGCATCCGGAACTGGCACCGCACACACGTACACCACTAATCCGAAGGAGTGGACCCCATGGACTGGCGCCACCGCGCTGCCTGCCGTGACGAGGACCCCGAGCTCTTCTTCCCGATCGGGAACACCGGGCCCGCGTTGCTGCAGATCGAAGATGCCAAGGCTGTATGCCGCCGTTGCGACGTGGTCGACCAGTGCCTGCAGTGGGCACTGGAAAGCGGCCAGGACGCCGGCGTGTGGGGCGGGATGAGCGAGGACGAGCGCCGCGCGCTGAAGCGCCGTGCCGCCCGGGCTCGCAGCCGCATGGCCTGACCAGGCCCTGCCGCATCCTTGCCCGGCAAGCTCTCGCACGACCGCACGACAGCAGTTCGACAAAACATCAATATATGTACGTATCTCCGTGCTGCGGCGTTCTTGGACCGCAGTACGGACGCCGAGACTGAGCGGTCCATAGGGCCGCTCTGTTGGTTTTCCCGGGGTCTTCTCCGGTGGTTCCGCCCCTAGCGTAGCGGAGTTCTGTTACCACTCTGACGCACCCCCGGGTAGCCCTCTCGCTCAATCTCAGCTCTTCGGTTGAGACCCGCCTCAGCTCTTCGGAGCAGGCGCCTCACCGACTTCCACGTCCAGCACGGCCACCGCGCCCCGGCCGCTGGGGGCCGGCCGGAGATCGAAGGTGCCCTTCAGATCGCCGTGCACAAGTGTTCTGACGATCTGAAGACCGAGGTTCCCGGCCGTGGCCGCGTCGAAACCCGCCGGGAGCCCGTTTCCGTCATCGGTGACGATCACGCTCAGCCGGGGACCGGAGCGGTGCGCCTCGACCTGGAGTGATCCGCCGCGGTCGGCCAGGCCGTGTTCCAGCGAGTTCTGCAACACCTCGGTGAGCACCATGGACAGCGGGGTGGCGATCTGGGCCGGCAAAACGCCGAACCGGCCGACCCGGCGCGAGCGCACGCTCAAGCCGCCGGGGCCGCCCGGACCGCCGGCGCCTACGTCCACCACCATCGCCAGCACCCGGTCGGCGATCTCGTCGAAGTCCACCCGCTCGTCAAGGGTCTGGGACAGGGTCTCGTGGACCAGCGCGATCGAGCCCACCCGGCGGACCGCCTCCTCCAGCGCGGCGCGGCCGGTCCCGTCGTCGATCCGGCGGGCCTGCAGGCGCAGCAGCGCGGCCACGGTCTGCAGGTTGTTCTTCACCCGGTGGTGGATCTCGCGGATCGTCGCGTCCTTGCTCACCAGCTCGCGCTCGCGGCGGCGCAGCTCGGTGACGTCGTGCGCCAGGACCAGCGCGCCGGTGCGCTCGCCCTGCGGCCGCAGCGGGATGGCACGCAGCTGGATCACGGTGCCGTTGCCCTCGACCTCGGCCTCCCGCGGCTTGCGGCCGGAGGCCACGACTTGCAGCGCCTCCTCCATCGCGCCCTGCACCGGGGCCAGCGCGGCGGTCAGATCGCCCAGGTGCTCCCCCACCATGTCGGCGGCGTAGCCGAGCCGGTGGTAGGCGGACAGCGCGTTGGGGCTGGCGTAGACGACCGCGCCCTCGGCGTCCAGCCGGATCACGCCGTCGCCGACGCGGGGCGAGTTGTCCTGCTGGTCGCGCGACTCCGGGTAGGGGAATATCCCCTCGGCGATCATCCGCGCGAGGTCCGCCGCGGTCTGCAGATAGGTCAGTTCCAGCCGGCTCGGGGTGCGGGCGGCGAGCAGGTTGGTGTTGCGCGAGATCACCGCGATCACCCGGTCCCCGCGGCGGACCGGGATGGCCTCGACCCGGACCGGCACGTCCTCGCGCCACTCCGGGTCGCCCTCGCGCCGGATCCGTCCGGAGTCGATGGCCAGGTCCAGCATCGGCCGCTCGCCGCGCCGCAGCGTCGAGCCGACCAGGTCGGCGGTGTAGCAGGTGGGGCCGGTGTTGGGGCGCATCTGGGCCACGGCCACGTAGCCCGCCGTGGCCGGCAACGTCTCCCCTGGGCCGTTCCCGTCGTCCACCTTCAGCGGCGCCCACAGCACCAGGTCGGCGAACGACAGGTCGGCCAGGAGCTGCCAGTCGGCGATCAGCAGGTGCAGCCAGTCCAGATCCGCGGCGTCGAGATCCGTGCGGTTGTGGATCAGGTCGTTCATGGACGGCATGCTTCTTGGTATCACAAGCCGGCGCCCACAACTCCTTCACGATCATTTTGGAAGTTACGGCAGGTCCGGAGCCGGTTCCGGGCCGGGTAGCCTCTTGGCTTCGTGAGCACCGACGACCGGCCCTCGTACGAGACACAGCACCACCCGCTGTCCTGGCTGGCCCTGCGCGCGGACCAGCGCCGCGCCGCCGGGCTGCGCCGGACCCTGGTCCCCCGCGCCGCCGACTCCGCGCTGATCGACCTGGCGGGCAACGACTACCTGGGCCTGACCAGGCATCCGGAGGTCGTGGCGGCCACGATCGAGGCGGTGCGGCGTTGGGGTACCGGCTCCACCGGGTCGCGCCTGGTGACCGGGACCACCGAGCTGCACGCCGAGCTGGAGGCCGAACTCGCCGCGCACGCCGGGACGGAAGCCGCTCTGGTTTTCTCCTCCGGCTATCTGGCCAACCTCGGCGTGATCACCGCACTGGCCGGCCGCGGCGACCTCATCGTCTCGGACAGCCTGAACCACGCGTCCCTGATCGACGCCGCCCGGCTGTCCCGGGCCCGGATCGCCATCACCCCGCACAGCGATGTGGACGCCGTCGCCGCGGCGCTGGCCGGCCGCGCCGAGGAGCGGGCTCTGGTCGTCGTCGAGTCCTTGTTCTCCGTCGACGGGGACACGGCACCCCTCAGAGAGCTCCACGAGGCCTGTAGAGCGCACGGCGCGGTCCTTGTGGTGGACGAGGCGCACGGGTTCGGTGTGGCCGGTCCTGAGGGCCGTGGAGCCGTTTTCGAGGCCGGGCTGGCCGGGGAGCCGGACGTGGTCGTGGCGGCCACGCTCTCCAAGGCCCTGGCGTCCCAGGGCGGGGCGGTCCTGGGCTCGGCGGAGCTGATCGCCCACCTGGTGGACGCGGCCCGGTCGATGATCTTCGACACCGGGCTGGCCCCGGCCGCCGCCGGCGCCGCCCTGGCCGCGCTGCGGGTGATCCGCCGCGATCCGGGACTGCCGGAGACGGTGCGCAAGCGGTCATGGGAGATCTACGAACTGGCCCTGGAGCTGGGCTTGCAGGTCACCGCCCCGAGCGGCGCGGTGACGTCGATCATCATGGGCGCCCCGGAAGCCGCGGTGGCCGCCCGGGATTTCTGCCTGGAGCGCGGCCTGCACGTCGGCTGCTTCCGACCGCCGTCGGTCCCTGATGGAAAGTCGCGATTGCGGGTGACGGCTCGGGCGGATTTGTCCGACTTCGAGGCGGAACAGATTCGTTCGGTACTGAGCGATCTTGCTGCGATTCCAACACAGGTCTAGACATTCACGATTGGTCTAGTCCACAATCTTTTCTCGTGACCAGCATCTCAGCTCCGCGCGTCCTGCTCGACGGGCGCCTGGCGGGACCCGCCACCGTCGTCGTGGACGACGGCGTCGTGGCCGAGGTACTGGACGGCGCCTCGCCCGAGGCGGACATAACCCTGGACCGCGGCGTCCTGACCCCGGGCCTGGTGGACATCCAGACCAACGGCTGCTTCGGCGTCGACTTCATCACCGCCTCCGAGCAGGACTGGCACCTGGTCTCCGACCGGCTGCCGAGCACCGGCGTCACCGCCTTCCAGCCCACGTACATCACCGCGCCGATGCAGACCCTGCTGTCAGGTCTGGACCGCGCCGGCGCGGTGATCGACTCCCTGCGCGGCGCCCAGGCGATGGGGGTCCACCTGGAGGGACCCTTCCTGTCGCCGCAGCGCCCCGGCGTGCACGACCCGCAGTACCTGGTGGACCCGACGCCGGACCGGATCGACGCCGTCTTGGCGACGCTGGCCGCCGAGCACACCCGCGACCTGGTCACCATGGTGACCCTGGCCCCGGAGCTCGAAGGCGGACTGGAGGCGGTACGCCGCCTGGCCGGGGCCGGGATCCGCGTCTCACTGGGGCACACCGACGCACTGGCCGCACAGGTCCTCGCCGCCGCGGACGCCGGCGCGACGCTGATCACGCACATCTTCAACGCCCAGCGCCCGCTGAACCACCGCGAACCCGGCGTCCCGGGCGCGGCACTGTACGACGCCCGCTTCACCTGTGGCCTGATCGCCGACCTGCACCACGTGGCCCCCGAGATCTGCACCCTCGTCTGGCGCGCCGCCGCCGGCCGGGTGGCACTGGTGACGGACGCCATAGCGGCGGCCGGAATGCCCCCGGGCGAGTACGAGTTGTCCGGGATCAAGGTCTTCCTCGGCGAAGACGGCGTGCCGCGCGACGCGGCCGGCGTCATCGGCGGTTCGGCCCTGACCCTGGACCGCGCGATCCGCAACCTGGTCGGCATCGGCCTGGACGAGGCCTCGGTCCTGTCGGCCGCCACGCGGGTCCCCGCGGACGCGCTCGGCCGGCCCGATCTGGGCCGCATCGCCCCGGGCACCCGCGCCGACCTGGCATGGTTCGACGACGGGTACCGCCCGCTGCGCACCTGGGTCGCAGGGCGTAGCGTATTCGAGGCCGGTTCCGGCGCCCAGGCGCCGAACGGGCCCCACAGACTGGCGAGGGAACACCAGCCCGCCTAGCCCTGACAGGCGCGGGCACCAGGTGTTTCCGACCAGGCCGCCACCCGGCGGCAAAACGGGAGGACGAGGCTCCGCACGCCTCGCCGACCGGCCGGGACGGCGGCGAACCAAGAAGGCCGCGGGCTAGCGCGGCGGTGAAGGTTGAGGGGCCGACACCGCCGCGGGCCCGGGGCCGGGGCGGCCGGCGTGGCGGATTCCTCGCCGACACCCCACAAGACGAAGCCAGACGAAGCCAAGGCGAAGGCCCGCCGGTCACATCGGCGGGCCTTCGTCGTGCGTGCGCTACTTCGCCAGCGCCTGCTCCATGTCCGCGAGCACCAGCTCATCCTTCGCAGTGCTCTGCATCGTGTCGCCGACCATCTGGTTGACCCGCAGCACCGCTACCCGATCGCCCGCCCGCACCACGTAGCCGTGTAGGTAGCCGCCGGCAGCCGTGTGGCTGGTCGACACCCAGGACACGCCGTCCGCCGTGCTGACGCCGGGCACGGTGGTCTCCGCCCGGGGGTCATCGGAACAGCTCTTCGGCGAACCCGGGTTGCGGGCGTCGGAGAGGAAGCCGGCCGCCGTGTTCTGGTCGGGGAAAGTGAGCACGATCTCGTTGGCGTCCAGCTTGAGCGCCACGTCTTGGTTCGTCGCATACTGCACGAACCTCCGGATCGGGAACGTCCGGCCCGGCGTGCACTGTCCCGTCCAATCGCTGGCCTTGGCGTCGGTGACGACGGGGTCGGCCGCTTGCCCCGGACTGCACTTCGACCGGTCGGCGGCGCCACAGCCGTTCGGCGCCACCGTCCAGTGCGCTACGTCGTAGCCCGGCCACTGCGTCGCCGGGAGGATGCCTTCGGCCCGGGCGCTCGCCGACCCCGCGTCAGCTCCCGACCC
>NZ_JAAFYZ010000223.1 GCF_018274385.1 Catenulispora pinistramenti
ACCGACCCCTGACCCCCCGCCCCCGGCACCATGTGCTGCCGAGTCAGAGGTGTCGAAGCCAGCGAGTTGTGCACCACGAACGCGACACTCCCCGGCAGATACCGATCCTCCGACCACTCCAGCGGCACCCCCGCCGGATCCGTCGACCGCCGCCGCTCCCGCAGCAGCGGGTCGTCGACCGCGCAGCCCAGCAGCTCCGCGTCCTCCGGGTCGGCCCGCGCCAGGTCGATCGTGTGCTCGGCGTCCGCGACGAACACGCCGGCCTGCTCCAGGAACTCGGTCACCGACACCGTGTCAGTGGGCAGAGTCTCCACGATGCCGCCCATCGCCTCCGGATACGCCGTGCGCTCCAGCATCGCCGGACGCCCCGACAGCAGCCTGAGACGCACCACCCGCAGCACCCGCGCGTCGGCGTCGATCCGCAGGTGGCGGCGCTCGTCGGGGTCGGCGCTGTGCCATTCCTGGCGGATCACCCGGCCCTCCGGCGTCTCGCCGATGGAGCGGGCCCAGCGGGCGAAGCTCTGCATCTGGGCGAACTCCTGCACCGGCGCGTCGTCCAGGACCACCCGGCGGGTGCCGCGGCGCGAGGTCACCAGGCCGTCGTGCCGCAGCAGCATCAGCGCCTGGCGGATGGTGCCGCGTGAGACCTCGTAGCGCTCGGCCAGCGCCCCCTCGCTGGGCAGCTTGCCGCCCGGGCCGTACGCGTGCTCGGTGATGGCGTGCCGCAGTTCTTCCGCGATCTGCCGGTATCTCGGTTCCCGGGTCACCGGGTCCCCCCGCATCTGTCGTCGAGACCTGTCGTCGAAGTCTGGCATCGGATCTGGCTTCGGATCTGGCTTCGGAATCCAGCGTCTGTACCCGCCGTCGAAATCCTTGCGATCTTATAGATAGTTGGCCAGACAACTAGGTGTTGGCCATACAACTTCGATCTGTTCACCCAGAGCCGGGTTTCCGTCTACCTGGCATCCGCATAGTCCTTGCCGCGGGTGAGTGCGGCCGATTCGGAACGCCGCCCCGACCGGGAGGAAACTGTGAATCGACGTCTGACGGGTATCGCCGCCACCGCGGTCGTCCTCGCCCTGAGCGCGACCGCCTGCTCGTCGAGTAAGAGCTCCAGCGGCGGCTCGGGTGCGAAGGCCGCGGCCGGGGGTGCCGGGGCCAAGGGCGCCGCCACCGCGACCAGCGCCGCCGACCTGGGCGGCATGGACGCCCTGGTGGCCGCCGCCAAGAAGGAAGGCACGCTGAACGCGATAGCGCTGCCGAAGACCTGGGCCAACTACGGCGCCCTGATGGACGCCTTCACCGCCAAGTACGGCATCAAGATCAACGACGCCAACCCGGACGGCTCCAGCCAGGACGAGCTGAACGCGATCAAGCAGCTGGCGGGCCGGAACAACGCCCCCGACGTCGTGGACGTCGGCCAGGCCGCGGCCACCGCCGGTGCCGCCGCGGGCCAGTTCGCGCCCTACAAGGTGGCCACCTGGTCGCAGATCGCTGACGCGCAGAAGGACTCCCAGGGTCTGTGGTACAACGACTACGGAGGCTACATCTCCATCGGCTACGACGCCGGTAAGGTGAAGACTCCGCCGACCACGCTGAAGTCCCTGGACAACCCGGCCTACAAGTCGCAGGTGGCGCTCAACGGCGACCCGACCAAGGCCAACGCCGCCCTGTCCGGCGTGTTCGCCGCGGCCCTGGCCAACGGCGGCAGCCTGGACAACGTCCAGCCCGGTATCGACTTCTTCGCCAAGCTGAAGTCCGAGGGCATCTTCATCCCGGTCGCGGCCACCCAGGCCACCATCCAGTCCGGCACCACGCCGATCACCATCGACTGGGACTACCTGCAGGCCTCGGCGGCCTCGGACCTGAAGGCCAAGGGCATCGACTGGAAGGTCGTCGTGCCCTCCGACGGACTGTTCGGCGGCTTCTACAACCAGGCGATCAGCGCGACCGCCCCGCACCCGGCCGCCGCGCGGCTGTGGGAGGAGTTCCTGTACTCCGCCGAGGGCCAGAACCTGTGGCTCAAGGGCATGGCCCGCCCGGCCGAGCTCCCGGCGCTCCAGCAGGCCGGCACCGCCGACGCCACCGCGCTGGCCGCGCTGCCCCCGGTGAACGGCACCCCGCAGTTCGCCACCCAGGACCAGGTGACGGCGGGATCCAAGCTCGTCGTGACCGGCTGGGCGAAGGCGACCGGCTGACGTGAGCACCGCCGCCCCGGCGGACGTCCCGGCCGGCGTGGGGGAACCCGCGCCGGCCGCTGCGGCGTCCCCTCTCGAATCCGCACGCGGCAGCGCCGCCGACGGTGCCGGAAGCCTCGGTAGCGCCGGCTCTGCCGACAACGCCAGCAGCGCCGACAGCACTGGCACCGCGGGTAGCGCCGACAGCGCCAGCAGCGCCAGCAGCGCCGACAGCACTGGCACCGCGGGCAGCACCGGCAGCACCGGCAGCACCGGTACCGCAGACGGCCCGAGCGGCCCGCGCACCCTGCGCCGCCCCCGCCCCGCGCGCCGTCCCCGCAGCACCCGCCGCCGCGACCTCCTCGGCCTGGCCCCGTTCGCGGCCTACGTCGCCGTCTTCCTCGGCGCCCCGGCCTACGCCGTCATCACCGCCGCCTTCCAGGACAACGCCGGCCACGCCACGCTGTCGAACGTCACCGCCGCGGTGGAGGACCCCTACCGCCACTCCTTCGTCGTCAGCATCGAACTGTCGGTGCTCAGCGCGGTCCTCGGCGCGGTCCTGGGCCTGGCGCTCGCGGTGGCGGTGTCCGGCGCGCGGCGTGACGGCTTCGTGCACCGGGCGGTCACCACGGCCTCCGGCGTCCTGGCCTACTTCGGCGGCCTGCCGCTGGCCTTCGTCTTCCTGGCCACGCTCGGCCCGCAGGGACTGGTCACCCGGTGGCTGAACAGCGCCGGCTACAACCTCACCCAACACGGGTTCGTGTTGTGGAACATGGCCGGCCTGGTCCTGGTCTACCTCTACTTCCAGATCCCGCTGATGCTGCTGGTGATCTTCCCGGCGCTGGACGGCCTGCGTCCGCAGTGGGAGGAGGCCGCCCGCAGCCTGGGCGCCTCGCGCCGGCAGTACTGGCTCCGGATCGGCGGCCCGCTGCTCGCGCCGCCGTTCCTCGGCGCGCTGCTCCTGTTGTTCGCCAACGCCTTCGCGGCCTACGCGACCGCCTACGCGCTGAGCACCGGCAGTGTGCCGCTGGTCCCGATCCAGATCGGTTCGGTGATGTCCGGCAACGTGCTGGCCGGGCAGGAGAACGTCGGCAACGCCCTGGGCTTGATGATGATCGTGGTCGTCGGCCTGGTCGTGGTCGCCTACACGCTGCTCCAGCGGCGGACCGCGAGGTGGCTGCGGTGACCGCCGTCGTCTCCGATCCCACCGGGACGCAGAGCCCGGCGACGCGCCGCCCGGCCGCCGGCCGCACGCGGCGCCGCCAGCCGCGCATCGGCCGCACGATCCTGCTGCTGCTGTTCGCGGCCTACTTCTTCGTCCCGCTCTACGCGGCGGTCGACTTCACCCTCGGCGGCAGCCGCCGCAACATGGGGCACACGCTGTCGGTCTGGACCGGCCTGGTCCACCAGGACGGCTTCACCACCAACCTGATGACCTCGCTGAAGATCGCGGTCGGCACGGTGGCGCTGCTGATGATCCTGATGGTGCCCACGATGGCCTGGCTGCACCTGCGGCTGCCGCACATGCGCCGCATCGTCGAGGGGATCTGCCTGCTGCCGATGGCGATCCCGGCCGTGGTCATCGCCAACGGCATCCTCGGGGCGTTCAAGTCCTGGCCGCAGGCGATCACCGGCTCCTCCTGGATCCTGATCCTGGAGTACGTGATCCTCGCGCTGCCGTTCACCTACCGCTCGCTGGACGCCGGCCTGTCGGCGATCCCGCTGGCCACCCTGGTCGAGGCGGCACGCAGCCTGGGCGCCAGCTGGCCGACCACGCTGTGGCGGGTGGTCGTGCCGAACATCCGGACCGCCATCGCCTCGGCCGGCATCCTCGGTGCGGCCTTGGCCCTGGGCGAGTTCACGATCGCGCACCTGTTGCTGCTCAACACCTTCCCGGTCTGGACCGACCAGGCCGGTCAGCAGGACGGCGAGGTGGCCACCACCGCCGCGATGCTCATCCTGTTCCTGTCCTGGCTGCTGCTGATGCTGGTCTCGCAGTTCGCCCGGGGCCGAACCGCCAAGAAGCCCCCGAAGTTGCGGAGAGAAAAGTGAGCGCCCCGTCCGTCGAACTCGTCAAACTGAGCCGTGCCTTCGGCGGTGTCGCCGCGCTCGACGGCCTGGACCTGACCGTCGAGCCGGGCACGCTCACCTGCATGCTGGGCCCCTCGGGCTGCGGCAAGACCACCGCGCTGCGCATCATCGCCGGGCTCGAACACAGCGACGGCGGCGAGGTGCGGGTCGGCGGCCAGGATGTCGCCCGGGTCCCGGCGAACAAGCGGGACATGGGCATGGTGTTCCAGTCCTACAGCCTGTTCCCGAACCTGGACGCCCGCGACAACGTCGCCTTCGGCCTGCGGATGCGCGGCTGGAACGCGGCCAAGCGCCGCGAGCGGGCCGGGGAGTTGCTGGAGCTGGTCGGGCTCTCGGAACACGCGTCGAAGTACACGCACCAGATGTCCGGCGGCCAGCAGCAGCGCGTGGCCCTGGCCCGGGCGCTGGCCGTCGAGCCGCGGGTGCTGCTGCTGGACGAGCCGCTGTCCGCGCTGGACGCCGTGGTGCGGGTGCAGCTGCGCGAGGAGATCCGCTCCTTGCAGACCCGGCTGGGCATCACGACCGTCTTCGTCACCCACGACCAGGAGGAGGCGCTGAGCGTCGCCGACCAGGTCGCGGTGATGCGGGCCGGCCGGCTGGAGCAGTGCGCCGCCCCGGCCGAGGTGTATGCGAACCCGGCGACCGCGTTCGTCGCGGAGTTCATCGGCACCATGAACCGGCTGCCCGGCACGCTCAGCGCCGACGGCAAGACCGTCGAGGTGGCGGGCCGGAGCCTGCCGGTGCGCGAGCCCGGATCGCGATCCGCAGGGGTGGTCGCGGTTCTGATCCGGCCCGAGGCGGTTCGCCTCGTACCGGCCGAGGACGGCTCGGCCACGGTCCGGCAGGCCGGGTTCCGCGGGCCGATCACCCGGATCACGGCGGTGCTGCCGGACGGCACCGAGGTGCTGTCCGACGTGCCCAGCGCGGCGGCTGCCGACCTGGGGCCGGGCCGCCGGGCGGAGCTGGTGCTGGACGACGCGCCGGTGATGGTGGTCTGACACCTCGGTTCTCAGCCCTCAGCTCTCATGAGCTCCGACGCGGTACACGCATAGCCCTTGCAAGCCACTGACGCAGTGGGCAGTGGGCAGTCGGCAGCGTGTACCGCGTGGACCTGACCGGCGATCCGGCGGGGCGGGCCCGACGAACAGCGGGATGGCCAGGATGTCGCGCGCTTCGACGCGTGGGCACCGGTCTACGAGGTGAGCGCGTTGCAGGACGTCCTTCTGCGCAGGACTCCATCACCGGGTCCTGCGATCGGCGTCCTGCGCGGCGCCGGAGCCGAACCGGATGGTCGACGTCGGCTGCGGCACCGGCATCGGCACCGGCCGCTTGCCCGGTCGGCTTCGGGTGGCCGGCCGGGGCTGCCGGGGCGGCCAGGCGTCGCTACTGTGCGCCTGGCCACCAGAGGCTGCGTGCCGTTTCGCGCCGGTACCCCCAGGAATCGATCGCCTAGCCGTCCCGCTGCTCGACAGCGGGTTCCGGATCACCGGCGCCGCGTTGTTCGCCGAGTGTCCCCTGATGCCGATGCCGGTCACCGTCGTGCTGAGCGCGCGGCGGGGGTAGCGCAGCCTGGCCGGTGCGGCGTTGCCACAGCCTGGCCGCCAAGTGGTGGATCGCGAACTCGGCGGCCAGGGTCAGCGCGCCGCCGACCGCGTCGGCCACGAAGTGGTTCGCGGTGCCGATGATGGCGGTGAAGGTGAACAGCGGGTAGATCAAGCCCGCCACGCGGATCCAGCGGTGCCCTGCGTACTTGTAGATCATGACCGCGCACCAGCCGGCCCAGGCGATGTGGTCGCTGGGCATGGCCGCGTACTGGTTGGAGACCGACTGCATCGTGGGGGAGGCGAACGAGCCCCAGGTGTGGTGCTCCACGTTGGTGTCGATGAAGCCGTGGCCGGTCAGCAGGCGCGGCGGGGCCATGGCGAAGAAGTAGAAGCCGATCAGGCTCGACAAGATGACCAGGAACAGGACCGTGCGTGCGGAGCGGTAGGCCTGCGGGTGGCGGACGTAGAGCCAGATCAGGACCCCGATGGTGATGAAGAAGTGCAGGGTCGCGTAGTAGTAGTTCAGGCCGACGATCAGCGGCGTGATCTTGTCCAGCGCGTGATTGACCGTCAGCTCGATGTCGATGTGCAGACTGTGCTCGGTGCGCAGGACCGCCGCGGCCCGGCGCATCGCGACGGCTTTCTGGCCCGGGACGGCGTCGCGGGTGATGGTGTACAGGCTGTAGCCGACGACGACCAGCGCGAGTTCGGTCCACAGCTTGGGGCGGGCCTGGCGGTTGTGGCCGAACAGGCGGCGGCCGACGTCGGTGGTGCGGGCCGCGAGGGTTCCGGTCATTCGTCGGCCTCGCGGTCACGCGTGGCCGGCGTGGTCGCGGGGGTTTCTGCGGGGTGTTCTTCCAGGTCGGGATGGTCGTCCGGAGCGGGCGGGGTGTCGTCGACTGCCGCGGCGCCTTCCGGATCCGCGTCGGCGTGGTCAAGGTCGGTGGCCGACTTCGAGGCCGAGCCAGAGGCCAAGTCCGAGTCCGGGGCCGGGGCCGGGGCCGAGCCGGTTTCCGAGCCGGTTTCCGAGCTGGCTTCCGGGCCAGTTTCCGGGCCAGTTTCCGGGCCGATGGCAGCCGGGTCTGAAGTGGCGAGCTGATCGGTGTCCGGGCTCGTCGGGGTTTCCACCTGGCCCGGCCGGTCGCGGCGCAGCCACAGGTAGGCCAGCGCGCCGAGGAAGACGATCAGCGAGACCCAGTCGTTGAGCCGCAGGCCGCCGAACCGGTTGGCGTGGTCGTCGCGCATCGCTTCGACCACCGACCGGCCCGCGGTGTAGGCGGCGACGTAGATCGCGAACAGCCGGCCGCGGTTCGGGTGCCACTTGCGGTCGATCCAGACCAGCAGCAGGGCCACCGCGACGTCCCAGATCGACTCGTACAGGAAGGTCGGCTGATAGAACGCGGCGTCCGGGGTGTTCGTCGGCCGGTGCGCGGGGTCGATGCGGATCGCCCACGGCAGCCCCGAGGGGCGGCCGTACAGCTCCTGGTTGAAGTAGTTGCCCCAGCGCCCGATCGCCTGCGCCAGGACCAGCGCCGGCGCCATCGCGTCGGCGAAGTCGGCGAGCTTGATCCCCTTGCGCCGGCACCCGATCCAGGCCCCGACCCCGCCGAGCGCGACCGCGCCCCAGATCCCGAGCCCGCCGTCCCAGATGTAGAACGCCTTGACCGGGTCCTCACCGGACTTGAAGTACAGCTCCGGGTCGGTGATGACGTGATAGAGGCGGCCGCCGACCAGCCCGAAGGGCACCGCCCAGATGGCGATGTCCACCACGTCCTCGCTGACCCCGCCGCGCGCCGCCCAGCGCCTGCCGGTCCACACCACCGCGACCACGATCCCGAGCAGGATGCACAACGCGTACGCCCGGATCGGGAACGGACCCAGATGCCACACACCCTGCGACGGGCTCGGCAAATACGCCAGTGTCATCGCCGCGACCACCCCTGCTTGTTCTCCCGGCCGCGCCGGCCGGTCCGCCGCGGTGCGTCCTCTGAGACTACATCGGAGCCAAAGATGTTCGGTGACCGAAGTATCGGTGACCCTGATGGCGGTGAAGACATGCCCTGACGCTACTCAATTTGGCGGTCACTGCGCTGCTTTTGGCCGTTGAGGTGGCTGGGTCGGGGGGTGGGGCGTGAGATAACTGGCCCCACAAGATGGGCTGCTGCCAGGGCGATACAACCACCCTCACCAGCGGCACATAGAACAGCTGCTTGGCAACCCAGAGGCATCGGCGGCCGAGGACGCTATTCATGCCGCCCGGAAATCCGCCGGGGGAGTTTGCGGGTGGGAGTGTGGCTCGCGCCGGGCTGGACTGGCGACCGGTATCCGCCCGGGGCGTCTGGCGCGGGAGTGTGGTTCGCGCCGGGCTGGACTCTCGACCGGAAATCTGCCGGGGAGTCTGCGGCCGAGGATGCTATTCGTCTCGACCGGAATCCGCCGGGGGGGCGCCTGGGGCCGGGGTGCGGCTCGCGCCGGGCTGGACTCTGATCGCCTACTGCCGCTGCCGCCCCGGCAGCGCCGCGCTCGGATCCAGCGCCCCGTTCATCGCCGCCAGCACTCGAATCGCCGCCTGTACATCCCCTGGCTCGGCGTCCGGCAGCAGCGCCGCCTTCTCCCGCTCGAACGCCGCGTCGCCGCGCCTTACCAACGCGGTCCCGGCCGGCGTCAGGCTGACCACGTTCTCTCGGCGGTTGTGCGCGGCGGCCTGCACGCTCATCAGGCCGGCCGCGACCGCGTTGTCGATCTGCCTGCTGACCGTGCCCTTCGTCAGTCCCAGCCGGTCGGCGACGGTTTGCTGGTTGAGCGGGCCCGGGTGTGCGTCAACGACTGACAGGACCAGAAACTGGGCCAGGGAGATGCCGATCTCGTGCTGGAACAGGGCCTCGCCGGTGCGGTCCATCAGGCCGGCTACGCGGCGGACGAGGTACCAGAGCGTGGCCAGGTCGTCGGGGAGGGGCGCGTCGTCCATGGGACCAGGGTAGCGGGTTGTTTGACGGGCAACAGTTTGAAGTGCAACTGTTGCAAGAGAAACAGTTGCGCCGCGGCAAGCGTGACGGCGATCAGCCCACCACCGACGGGGAGTTCCCATGCGTGTCCTGATAGTCCTCGACCACCCCTACACCCTCGCCTCGGCCGAGGACGTCCCGCATCGGCGCAGCTTCACCGCCGCTGTGGCCGCGGCGGCGATCCGGGGCGCGGAGGCGGCCGGGCACGAGGTCGACCTGATCGACCTGGCCGCCGACGGCTTCGCGCCGGCGATGACCGCCGCCGACCTGGCGGCGTGGCGGACGGCGCGCGTCGTCGACCCGCGGGTCGCCGACTACCAGCGCCGTCTGTTGGCCGCCGACCATCTGGTGTTCGCGTTCCCGGTGTGGTGGGAGGCGATGCCGGCGGCCACCAAGGGCTTCCTGGACCGGGTGCTCACCAAAGGCGTGCTCTTCGAGGAGTTGTCCGGGGCCAAGGGGAACCCGTTCCGCAATCTGATGACCCGGCTCGGCGCGGTCACGGTGCTGTCGGTGATGACCACGCCGGACAAGGCGTATCGCTGGTGGTTCCGCGATCCGATGACGAAGATCCTGTTCAGGGGGACGTTCGGCAAGATCGGTGTCAAGAACCTGACGTGGGTCAACTACGACCGGGTCGCCGACAAGACGCCGGAACAGCGGCGCCGGATGCTGCTGGATACGGAGACGCGCTTCGCCAAGCTCGCTCCGGCCCGAGCGGTTGCGGACAAAACCCGAGCGGGGGCGGACAACACCCGCGCCTGATCAGCTCAGCTCGACGCCCCCGGCAGCGGCACCTTCACCGACCCCAGCACCCGCCGCACCTCGATCTCGATCGCCACCCGCAGCGGGTTCGGCCTGGGCTCGCCGTACCGCTCGGTGTACCGCCGCTCGGCCTCGGCGACCGCCTCCGGAGCGGAGTTGATCCGGGCCACGCCCTCCAGCGTGGTCCAACGCGCCCCGTCCACCTGCGTCACCGCGACCGGCAGCGTGCCCGCGGCGGCGATGCGCCGGGCCTTGGCACTGGTGCTGCTGGTGATGATCCGGGCCAGGCCGGTGGCCGGGTCGTAGACGACGCCGACCGGTACGAGGTGCGGGGTGCCGTTCGGCCGGACCGAGGCCAGGGAGCAGATGTGCCGCTCGGTCCAGAACGCCATCGGGTCGGAGTCGTTCGAAGCGGGGCCGGGCATGGATCCTCCAACGCTGCGAGGCTGATAAGGCTGGTAGGGCTGGCAAGGCTGGTAGGGCTGGCAGAGCTGGCAGGGCTGGCAAGGCTGATAGGGCTGACAAGGCTCTGCCATCCCATCTTGGCAGCCGGCCCGGCACTCAGAGCCGAGGGCTGAGAGCCACGCGCTCACAGACAGGGCACCGCCCCGACCGTCGCCCCGCTCCGCAGCAGCTCCCCGAAATCCTCCGCGCTCAGCGGCATCGAGAACAGGTGCCCCTGGGCGAAGTCGCAGCCCAGCTCCTGCAACCGCGCCCGCTGCTCCGGTGTCTCCACCCCCTCGGCGACGACCTTCATCCCCAGCGCGTGCGCCAGCGTGATCACCGCGACCACGATCGCGTCGTCGCCCCGGTTCTGTCCCAGCCCGCTGATGAACACGCGGTCGATCTTCAGCGTGTCGACCGGGTTGTCGCGCAGGTGCCCGAGCGAGGAGTAGCCGGTGCCGTAGTCGTCCAGCGCGATCTTGATGCCGGAGCCGGAGAACGCCTCCAGCGCCGAGCGCGCGGTCAGCGACGCCTCGTGCACGGCGGTCTCGGTCACCTCCAGGCAGATCCGCCCCGGCGGCACGCCGTGCCGGGCGATGGTCTTGGTGACCTCGCAGACCAGGTCGGCGTCGTGGGACAGCTGGCGGCTGGACAGGTTCACGGCCAGCAGCGGCAGCCGAGCGTCCGGCTCGGTCGCCAACAACGGCAGCCGGGCGCCGGCGGATCCAGCAGGCCTGGCGGACCCTGCAGGCCTGGCGGACCCTGCAGGCCTGGCGGACCCGGCGGACCCGCCAGATCCAGCGGACCCAGCAGACGCCGTCACCGCCCGCGCCCCGACCGGCAGCGAGTCGTTCCACTCGGCCAGCTGTCGGCACGCCTCGTCCAGCACCCACCGGCCGATCGGCACGATCAGCTGCGTCTCCTCGGCCATGTCCAGGAACGCCGCCGGGGCCAGCAGCCCACGCTCCGGATGGCGCCAGCGGATCAGCGCCTCGGCACCGGTCAGCCGGCCGTCCTCCAGGGCCACGATCGGCTGGTACACCAGGGTGAACTCGCCGCGCTCGACCGCCTGGCGCAGGTCCTGCTCCAGGTTCATCCGGTGCACGGCCCGCTGGTGTGTGGCCGGCTCGAAGAACCGGTAGCCGCCGGCCACCGTGCCGTCCGCCTTGGCCTGGTACATCGCGGCGTCCGCGTCGCGCAGGAGTTCGTCGACGGTGGTGTCCGAGCCGTGTGCCAGGGCTATGCCGATGCTGGTCCGGACGTGCATCTGCTGGCCGGCGCAGGTGAACGGCGGGATCAGGCAGTCGATGATCCGCTCGGCGATCGCCGCGGCCTCGGCGTGTCCGGCCACGTTCTCGCAGAGCACCACGAACTCGTCCCCGCCGAACCGCGCGACCAGGTCGCCGCGCCGGACCGCGGTGCGCAGCCGGTCGGCGACGGCGGCCAGCAACTCATCGCCCGCGGCGTGCCCGAGGCTGTCGTTGACCAGCTTGAACCGGTCCAGGTCCAGGAACAGCACGGCCAGCCGGTCGCGGTCGGCCGCGCCCAGTTCGATCGCCTGCCGGATCCGGCTGACCAGCAGCGTCCGGTTCGCCAGCCCGGTCAGCGGATCGCGTACCGCCTGCTCCTCCAGCGCCTCCTCGATCCGCCGCCGCTCGGTCAGGTCCCGGCAGACGGCCAGCACGCTGGTCACCTCGCCGTCCCAGCCGACCTCCGGCACGAACCGGGTGTGCAGGAAGCGCGACTGCCCGGCGACCACGACGTCGAACTCCCGCTCGGTGTTCTGCCCGGTGGCCAGCACGTGCCGCAGCGACTCCTCCCACACCTTGAGGAAGTCCTCGGAGTAGCCGCGCTCCCGGCTGGTGTGCCCGAGCATGGCGGTCGGCGTCGACCTGATGACCGACGCGGCGGCCGGGTTGGCGTAGGTGCAGCGCAGGTCCCGATCGAACCGCGCCATCAGGTCCGGGCTGGTGTCGATCAGGGTCTTGAGCTCGCGCCCGACCCGGTCCAGCTCCTCGGTCCGCGACTCCAGCTCACGCTCGGCGACCTTGCGCGCGGTGATGTCCCGGCTGATCCCGAAGGTCCCGATGACCCGCCCGTCGAAGTCCCGCAACGGCTGCTTACTGGCGCTGAGCGTCTCCTCGGCAGGCGTGCCGGGACGCAGATGCGGCTCCTCGAAGTCGGTGATCGCCTGGCCGGTGGCCATGATCTTCTTCTCGGTCGCGAACGCCGCGGCGGCGTGCTCCGGGGTGAAGTAGTCGCGAACCGTCTTACCGATCATCGCGGCCGGATCGGTGCCGCCGAACGCGGCGGCGCTGTCGCTGACGCGTAGGAAGCGGGAGTCGCGGTCCTTGAAGTAGATCATGTCGGCGCAGGCCGACAGGAGGTTGTGGAGGCAGATGCGGTCGAGTTCGGCCTCGTCGATGGGGCGGCCGGAGTGCGAGTCAGAGTCGGCGTCGGGATCGGGATCGGGATCGGGATCGACGTTGGCATCGGCGGCCGGCTGCGGCGTGGGAGTCGCGCTGGACGCTGCGGGCTCGGCCGGCTGCGGCTCAGGGGTCCCGCTAGCTGCGGCTGTGGCTTCGATCGGCTGCCCTATGGCACCGGCATCAGCATCAGCACCGGCATCAGCTTCAGCGCCGGTATCAGCACCGGCATCGGCGCCTGTACCAGCTATTCGCCCATCCACCTCGTGATAAGGCATACCCGTCTGCACTGGGAGCCCATCGGGTCGCGACTGCCCGGGGGCACCCGCTTCAGCCCCGCGCCTTGCCGCACTCGCCATCGATTGCGCCTGCTCCCTGCGTCCGTGTGACCGGAATGCGATCTCCATGATATCCGAGCTGGTCCGACCCGTCCGCGCGAGCGAATCACCAGGTCCGGGCCTCGGTGACATGCCCGTCGGGCCGGATCAGCACTGACCCCGGGGCGTCCCAGCCGGCACTCAGGGCCCAATCCGGTCCCAGGACGCCGGTCGCGGCGATGGTAGCGGCCTCGATGCCGGAGCCGCCGCCGATTCGCTCACCCACCGCGCTCCCGCCGCCGATCGCCAGCCGCACGAAGCGTCCCGGCCCGATCTCCCGCAGCAGCTCATACAGCTGGACCGGTGGACCGTCCGCCTGCGCCAGCAGCAGGTCCGGGACGCGCGCGCCGAGCCGTACGTCCCCACCGCCGGCCCCGTCTCGGTTGCTCTCGTCGCTCCCGTCGCTCTCGGTGTGCCCGCCGCCTGACCCGCCAGCCGCCGGGCGTACCGGATACCGCACTGCGATCCCCGACAACCGCCGCGCGTATTGCAGGTTGACCTGCGGATGCTCGGCCAACAGCGCCCCGAACCGAGCCCGCAGCGCGGCCCCGTCAACCCCGGTCGCCGCGACCAGCGCCATCTGCGCGTGCACGTCCTCCAGCACGCGCTCCCCGGCCGGCCGCCGCTCCGCCTCGTAGCCGTCGAGGAGGGCGTCGATCGCCTCGGCCTTGACCGCGTCTTGCAGACTCTCGTCGTCTTGGGGGCCTTCGTCGTATTGCGGGCGTTCGTCCAGTTGCGAGCCTTCGTCCAGGCCTTTGTCCAGGCCTTCGTTCAGGCCTGCCTCCCGGTCCGCCCGCACCGCCGCGGCCAACCGCCACGCCAGGTTGTGCGCGTCCTGAATCCCCAGGTTCATGCCCTGGCCGCCCATCGGGAAGTGCACGTGCGCGGCGTCCCCGGCCAGCAGCACCCTGCCGTCGCGATAGCGATCCGCCTGCAGGGCCGAGTTCCCGATCGTGGAGATCCGCTCCACCTCGCCGAGCCCGTAGTCGCTCCCGGTGATCCGGATCAGGGACTCCCGCACCATCTCCGTCGTCCACGGCGTGACCAGGTCGGTCATCACGGCGTGGTCGATGGTCGAGACGATGAACCGGTCGTCCGGCAACGGGATCACGAGCAGCAGCCCCTGCTCGCTGTCCTGCAAGTACTTCTCCGGCGGCGGCGGGGCGGCCAGCTCCACCAGCGCGGCCGGGCTGACGATGGTGTCCGGGGTGCCGTTGAAGCCGATGCCGGCGGCTTCCCGGACCGCGCTGTGCGCGCCGTCGCAGCCCACGACGAACCGCGCGCTGACCTCCTGCTCGCCGCCCCCGTCGAGCCGGATCCGCACCAGCACCCGGTCGGCCCGCTGCCGCAGCCCCACGACCCGCCGCCCGCGCAGCACCGCGCCGCCGCACCGGACCAGGTGCTCCTCCAGCAGCTGCTCGGTCTGTGCCTGCGGCTGGAGCAGGATGTAGGGGAACGACGTGGGCAGCGCGGTGAAGTCCAGCCGGGTCGTGCCCATCGCGAAGTGCCACGTCGGCGAGCGCCGGCTGGTCGCCACCATCGGTGCCGCGACCCCGCGCGAGTCGAAGATCTCGATCGTCCGCGGATGCACCACGAACCCGCGCGACCACGTAGCGCGGCTCTGGCGTGCCTCCACGAGCTGGACCCGCACCCCGGCCGCGCACAGTTCGGCGGCCACCCAGCAGCCGACCGGACCGGCCCCGACCACCAGCACATCCACGTCCGGTGGTGACGACATCCGTTCCTCCCGGTCGGCCTGAGTACGAACGATAATAGCGGGCGGTCTGCGATCCCATCGGCACCTTGTACTGCACAATGTCCTGACGACCGCGCAAGTCTGCCGCGCGCGGCGCCGACCACCGGAGGACACCAGTGCCCACCCCCGCCGACCAGACCCTGCTCCGCCGCGCGATCGCCATCGCGGCCCACGCCGTCACCCTCGGCGACGCCCCCTACGGCTCGCTGCTCGCGTCCGCGGACGGGACGATCCTGATCGAGGACCACAACACGGTGCGCCGTGACGACGACATCACCGCGCATCCGGAACTGAAGCTCGCGCGCTGGGCCGCCCGCGAGCTCAGCCCGGAGGCCGCGGCCACGACGACGATGTACACGAGCTGCCAGCCGTGCGGGATGTGTGGCGGCGCCATCGTGCGCTCGGGGCTCGGGCGGGTCGTCTACGCGCTGGGGACCGACCAGCTCATCGGACTGAATCCGGGTTCTGAGTGGCCGGTGGTGCCGCAGGACGGTCCGGCGCTGTTCGAGGAGGCGCGGGTTCCGATCGAGGCCTATTACCAGAAGTAGCCACGGCTCTCACGGCTCGCGGCCGGTGGCACACAGTTCGCGACTGGCCCCTGTCACGGCGTGTAAGGCAGCTGCGGAACATCGAAGCAGTTGGTATCCATATCAGGCACCTGCGTCACCCATCCACCCTTGCCGCCTTGTGCGGAGTCCTGCCACCGGGCCGCGTTCAGACACGCGCGGGTGTCGCCGGTCGGAGGGGGAGTGGGGGTGAAGGAGGCAGGCAGGATGAGGTTGTGGGCGTCGTAGGGCTGCGGGCGGTTCATGAAGCGCTCGACGCAGACGCGGGTCACGTCGGCGCCGCAGGAGCTGATGGCGTCGGTGAGCCACTGCGCCGCCGCCCAGCCTTCCAGGTCCCAGGCCGAGAGCTGCGGCACCTGGTCCGGGAAGTAGCGGGCCATCGCGGCGCGGAACTGCTGGACCGCCGGGTACTGGGCGTCCTCGTAGTTGCGGCTGGAGGACGTCGCCCACAGGACGTTGCGGCAACCGGGGGAGGAGTGATAGTCGTCGCGTACTGATTCACCCCAGTTCTCGACGTTGGTGACCTTCGCCAGCACCTTCACCCCGGCGGTGTCCATCGCGTCGCAGAGTTCGGCGTTACCCCGGGTGTCCATGGCGTCGAAGACCAGCTGGGTGCCGTCGGCTTTCATCGCCGCGGCGACGGCCTGGAAGCCGGGCAGTGCCAGGTCCACGGTCTGCGACAGGACGTGGTAGCCCTCGGCGTGCAGGCCGGCGGCGAGCTGCGAGGCGTAGCGGGTGGAGTCGGCCTGGTTGTAGGCGACGACCGCGGCGCGTCCGGTGCCCAGACGCTGCTTGAAGAAGCGGAAGATCTCGGTGCTCTGATACAGGGTGCCGTTCCAGCCGACTGTGCGGCCGTCGCGCGGGGAACCGCTGCCGCCGATGGCGTACAGGTGCGGGTACTGGTCGTAGACGGTGGTGATGGGCTGGCCGCCGATGTCGGGGACGGCTTTCTTGGAGACGTAGGAGGCGCCGGCGTAGTCCAGCGCGGCGGTCGCGTTCAGAGCGAAGACCTGGTCGTGGTCGATGAGCTGGTGGACGCAGTCCTGGTTGCCGATGCCGCTGCCGCCGTCGTCGCACACGGAGACCGCGACGGTGCGGCCGTGGACGCCGCCGCTGTCGTTGAGCGCGCGGAAGAAGGCTTGGGCTCCGTAGCTGGGGGCGCTGAAGGCGGCGGAGCCCACGGGGCTGGTCAGGGAGGCCAGGATGCCGACGCGGATTTGGGTGGGGGTGACGCCGGTGTCGCTGGCGGGGTTCTGGGAGCTCTGGCCGGTGCCGCCACCGCCACCGGTGCCGCCGTTTTGCGCGGGGGTGGTTGTCGTGGGGCGCGGGACGAAGGCGCCGGCGGGAAGGCGGGTGCCGCAGCCGGCCGCGGCCAGCGTTGACGTCGCGAGCAGCGTGAGGAGTGCGAGCAGTCTTGGCGTCACAAGCCCGGTTTTCAGCTGCAGCCCGGGAGCGAGGTGTTCCCGGTGAGCGCGACCAGGCCGCACAGCGTCGCGTCCGCCACCTTCCAGGTGCCGTCCTGCAACACCGCCTTGCCCGTGGCGTTCGGCTCCACGACGGTGCCTTGCAGGGACAGCGCGTAGGTGACGGTAGCCGTCGTCGGCGAGGTGAACGCCACGTTCGACACCGCCGCCGACACCTGCTTGACCCGCGGATCCGCGGCGAAGCCCTGGAGCAGCGGGCCGAGCGTGTTGCCGTTCTGCAGGTACTGCGCCTTGGCGGCGATCGAGGTGTTCGGGTTGAAGAACGCCTGCCAGTTCTGCTTGATCTGGGCCTCGGCGGCCGTCGGGTCCGCGGGCCCGCCGGCGGTGGCCGTGCCGGTCGGCGAGGTCGAGGGCGAGCCGGTCGTGCTCGGCGTCGAACTCGCCGACGGCGGCGTGTTGCTCGTCGTCGACGAAGACGGCTTGCTGCTGCCCCCGCCGCACGCCGCCGTCGCCATCAGCACCACCGCCGCGATACCAGCCGCACCTCGCGTCATCGCCATGGCTTCCACTCCGCCTTTAGTGCGATCGAAGGACCCAACATCACTTCAGCATGTCCCTTTATGTATAAACCGCAACATAAGCGGTAGAAACCCGCCATGCCCCGGTTGCCACACCTCCCGGCGACCCCCGAGCCGCCCGAGCCCTCTGAGCCGCCCGAACCTTCCGAGCCCCCCGAACCGCTCCCGGCTCCGGCGCGTGCGGCCCTGATCCGCGCCGCCCACGAATGGACCGGCTGGTTCGTCGTCGCGGCCGGTGCCGTGCTGTGTGTCCTGGGCTGGTACGGCGTCTCCGGCGAGAGCGTGATCGAACAGCAGTTGCCCTACCTGGCCTCCGCCACCATTCCCGGTGCGGCGCTGATCGTCGCCGGTGCCATGCTCATCGCATCGCGCCCCGCACACCGCACCGAGCAGGCAGACCGCCGCATCGAAACCCTCTACGCCTTGCTGGTCGCCGACCCGACGGACACCGATCCAGCGGCGACCGGCCCCTCACCCGCGCATCCCCACCCGGACGACCCCCAGGCACTCCTGGCCGTCCCCGGCGGCACCCTCTACCACCGCCGCGACTGCCCGCTCGTCGCCGACAAGCCGACGGCCGAGCCGATCGACGCGGCCACCGCCGCCGAGCGCGGCCTGACGCCTTGCCCGGTCTGCGAGCCGCCCGCGCCGCGCCCCGCGCCTGACGGGCCGACTCGCCCAGAGGGCACTACCGGTAGCCCGGCCTCTGACCAGCCTGCCGCCGCTGATCCTGCCGGTGTCCGCCCCGGTGCCGGTGCCGGTGCCGGTGCCGATGCCAGTGCCCGCCCCGATACCGATACCGATACCGGTGTTCGCCCCGATCCCGAT
>NZ_JAAFYZ010000224.1 GCF_018274385.1 Catenulispora pinistramenti
GGAGGGCGCTGATGCGCTCCCAGGCGCGGTCGGTGACCATCGGGTCCTGATGGCCGGTGCGGCGCAGGCGTGTCAAGGTGCTGCTGCCGGGGACCGTGGCGGCGGGGTCGCGGCGTGGGGCGGGGACCCCCAGCAGAACTGCGCTGTGGACATCCTGGACGTCCGACAGTTCGGTCCGCGGCTGGATCTGGGGCACGTATCGCCCAACGCGGTCGAAACAGCAGACGTCACGCTTTCGGGTCGCTTGTCACCCATTGGAGGCAGACGAAAGCACCGCGTGGCATTACCCTGTCCGATGGTCGTCGGATGGTCCACTGGATGAGAGACCCCGAAGGGATACGTGGCGCTTATACGCCGAAAGGACTAGGCGGGGACTAGATCGGTACGGTTCGGCAACCTAAGACGTCGGGCTTTCGTCAAAATGTTGAGTGCGGGGAGCGATCGCGGGTAGCCGGGGGCTGCTCTGCAATCCGGGTACGACGACTCTCTCTTGGGGGGATCCGCAGGTGGGAACGAACGGACGCCATGCCGCCGAGGCTCGCAGGAGCTGGCCGGAAGGGGACCCGGTAGCGGTGGCGATGGTGGGCCTGCTCGATGTGGAGCTGCGCCGGCGCGGGTGCGCCTGGTCGATCGTGGAGGAGGGGCTGATCGAGGTCTACGGCCCGCACCGGGGCCGCTGGCCGCTGGCCGCCCTCAAGCGCCGGATGGAAGTGGCCGAGAAGGCCGACTGGCCGGAGATGGTCGAGGAACTGGTCCTCACCCGGGTCGACCCCTCGGGCTTCTACGCCAGCTCCGTCTCGCTCACCGGCGACCACGACTCGGAGTGGGCCTCGGTGCGCGGCCGGATCCGCGCCCGCCTGTTCGGCGGCGACGACGCCGACTCCGCCGCGCTGGCCGGCATAGAGCACCGGTTCTGCGCCGACGGCCTGGTCGAGGTGCTGGAGCTGGTGCCGCCCTCGCCGCTGCGCGACCCGCTGGGGGCCGGCGTGCGCTGGTACCGGCCCGAAGAGGGGCCGGTCGCGTACGGGGACCTGGCCCGGTGGAAGGTGACCGCCCGCGAGGCGTACCGGACCGCGCGGGAGAACGTGCGGCGCGAGGGCCTGCTGGAGACCCGGTCGCTGGAGGCCGAGGGCGTCAGCATCACCGTGGTGCGCGGCGGCACCGGCTACGCCCCGACCCACTCCTTCTGGCTGCCCGACTACGTGTCCGTGGACAGCAACGGCGCGCTGGTGGTGATACCGAACCGCGGACTGTTCGCGGCGCATCCGGTCCGCGGCCCGGAGGCGGTCCCGGCCGCCGAGGGCATGTTGCGGCTGGCCCGGCGGCAGTTCGAGACCGGGCCGGGCCCGGTCAGCGACCAGCTGTTCTGGTGGCGGGACGGGGTGCTCTACCGGCAGGGCTCACGCCGGGTCGAGGACGGCATCCGGTTCGTGCCGACGCAGGAGCTCGCGGACGTGCTCAGGGCGCTGGCGCGGTAGCGGTTCCCGATGCGGCGCCGGTGACGGCCGCCGATGGGACGGCCGTCGACGCGACGGCCGTTTCGGGCTCGGGCTCCAGGCCGGTCTCGGCCTCGGTGTCGTCGTCCTCTTCTTCGTACTCTTCGTCTTCTTCGTACTCGTCGTCGTACTCGTCCTCTTCGGCCGCCTCCGCGGCCTCACGGTCCCGGTGCTGGGCCTCCCGCCGGATGATCGTGATCCAGCCGCCGATCGCGATCACCCCGAACAGCCACCACTGGAACCAGTAGGACAGGTACGGCCCCTCGTCCAGCGACGGCGCGTCGACCGCCGTGATCTGCGATGAGTCGCCCGGCTTCATGCTGATCACTTCGGTGTAGCCGCCGCGCAACCGCAATCCGGTCGTGACGGCCAGCGAAGCGGTGTTGATCAGGCTGATCTGCCCGGTCGGCAGGCCGGCGGTGACGTCCCGGATCCCGGTGTTGCCCTTGGTCTCGGACTGCTGCAGGCGGCCGGTGACGGTGACCGTCCCGGCCGGTGCCGCCGGGATCGGCGGCGACTGCTGCTCGTCGGTGCTGACCGTGGGGACCCAACCCCGGTTGACCAGGACGGAGGTGCCGTCACCGAGCGTCAGGGGGGTGATCACGTAGAAGCCCGGGTTGCCGCCGTTCTGGTGGTTGCGGGCCAGGAACTGGTGCGCGGGATCGAAGGTCCCGACCAGGGTGAGCTGCTTCCACCGCTCGGACTTGGGGACCGCGGCGCCGACCGCGTCCGCGCCCTCGATCGGCACGGGCGAGGCGTTCATCGCGGTCTTGATGACCGCGTTCTCCGCGCTGCGCTCGTGGTAGCGGCTCCGCTGCCACATCCCCAAGCCGTAGAAGGAGGGGAGGAGGATCAGCCAGATCAGGACATGCAGGCGGATCCAGCGCCAGGAGAAGACGAACCGGTACCGAGACACAGCCTGACGCTACCCGACGCTGTTAAGTGCCCCGACGGCAGGTCGCGCTCAACTCTTGACCAGCCCGAAGACGATGCCCGCCACCACGACCGCGACCCCCGCGAGCTGCGCCGGCCCCGGCGTCCCGACCCCCAGCGCGGCGCTGGCCGCGCAGGCCGCGACCGGCACGGTGCCGATCAGCAGCCCGGCGCGCTGCGGCCCGAGTCCGCTGAGCGCGCGGTACCAGAGGAGGAAGGCGAAGACGGTCAGCGGGAGCGCGAGGTACAGGAGCGCGGCGGTCTCGGCGAGGGTCGGCACGCGCAGCATGCCGGTGCCGTCCGTGGCCAGCCCGGTGACCAGCAGGATCGGGACGGCGATCGCGGTGACGTGGGCCGAGACCCGCAGCTCGCCGAACTTCGGCAGCAGCGGCACCGCGAGCAGCGAGAACAGCGCTTCGCAGACGAGCGTCAGGACGGCGAAGACGATCCCCGCCGGGCTGCCGTGCCCGAACCCCTGCACCATCGCGCTGCCGGCGACCACCAGCACCGCGGCGCCGACCACCGGGCCGGGGCGCAGCCGCTTGCCGGTCCTGGCGACGAGCGGCCCGGCGACCGCCAGGACCAGCGGGGAGCAGGCGACGACGCTGCCCAGGGTGGCTGCGTCGGTGTGGCGGAGCGCGGCCAGCACGAAGACGTTGAACAGGACCAGGCCGGTCGCCGAGAGCAGAACCAGTTGGAGCCACTCCCGGGCGGTCGGACGGATGCGCGGGAGGTCGGCACGCCGGACGATGACCGCGAAGACCGCGGCCGCGAGGGTGTAGCGCAGGGCCTGGCCGCCGAGGACCGGGTAGCGGGTGAGGTGGACGCTGACCGCCGTCGAGGCTCCGAGGATGGACATGGCCAGGGTGCCTTGGAGGATGTGGCGGGTGGTGTGGCTGCGCTGGGTCCGGTGGCCGTGCTGGTTGCGCTGGTCGCTTTGGCCGCCCTGGTCGCGCCGGGCCGGGGCTTCGGCGGTGGTGCCGGCTGCGGCTGCGGGGACTGTGGCTCCGGGGGCTGTGGCTCCGGAAGCCTCGGCACTTCCGACTGCGTCGGTAGTCGTGGACATTCTGCGAGACTAGGATCCGATTGGTCCGCGAGTAAGAACCAATCAGTGCCATGAAAAGGGGACCAATCCGATGGCCGAGATCCTGGTGACCGTGGACCGCGCGGCCGGTCGCCTGGTCGAGCAGCTGGTCGTCGGCCTGCGCGACGGCATCCGGGCCGGGCGGATCGCCGGCGGGACCGTGCTGCCGCCGAGCCGCCAGCTGGCGGCCGAGCTGCGGCTGTCGCGGGGGATCGTGGTCGAGGCGTACCAACAGCTGGTGGCCGAGGGGTACGTGCTGAGCCGGACCGGGGCCGGGACGTGGGTCGCGAGCGGCCACGCGGTGGGGGAGGGGCGCGCGCTGACGCGTCCGGACCCGGCCGAGGCCGAGCCGGAGTTCGACCTGACGCCGGGGCGGCCGGACCTCGGGGCGTTCCCGCGTACCGCCTGGGTGGCGGCTCAGCGCCGGGTGCTCAGCGACCTGCCCCACGCAGGGCTCGGCTACGGCGACCCCGGCGGCGTCGCGCGCTTCCGCGAGGAGATCGCGGGCTACCTGCGGCGGGTGCGGGCCGCCGACGCCACGCCGGACCGCGTGGTCGCGATCAACGGCTCCGCGCACGGCCTGGCACTTGGCTTGCAGGCCCTGTACGAACTAGGACACCGGGTCCTGGCGGTCGAGGACCCCTCGGCGGACCGCCCGCGCCGGCTGCTCGCGGCGTCCGGGATGGCGCTGGTCGGCGTGCCGGTGGACGAGGCCGGGCTGGTGGTGTCCGAGCTTCGGCGCACGGACGCCACGGTGGTGTTCGCCGGCCCCGCGCACCAGTACCCGACCGGAGTGGTCCTGGCCCCGGCCCGCCGGGCGGAGCTGATCGCCTGGGCCCGCACCGTCGACGGAACGATCCTCGAGGACGACTACGACGCCGAGTTCCGCTACGACCGCGAGCCGGTCGGCTGTCTCCAGGGCATGGCCCCGGACCGGGTGCTGTACCTGGGCACGACCAGCAAGTCACTGGCCCCGGCCCTCCGCCTGGGCTGGGCCGTCGCCCCACCGCACCTGGCCGGCCGCCTCCGCGAGATCCGCCTGCACAGCGACCTCGGCGGCTCGGTCATCGACCACCTGGCCATGGCGCACCTGATCGGCACCGGAGCCTACGACCGCCACCTGCGCACCGTCCGCCGTCGCTACCGTGCCCGCCGCGACGCACTGGTGACGGCGCTGAGCGCGGAGCTGCCGCAGTGGAAGGTCCGCGGGGTGGCGGCCGGACTGCACGCGCTGGTGGACCTGCCCGACGGGAGCGACGAGGACGCGCTGACCGCCGCGGCCGAGGCGCACGGCGTACGGATCCAGCCCCTGGCGCCGCTGCGCTTCGCGCCCGGCCCGCCCGGCCTGGTGCTCGGCTACGCCGGTCTCGCGCCGGGACGCCTGACCGAGGCGGCGCGGCGGCTGGGGACGGCGGCACGCGAAGGCTGACGCCCCCCCGGGGGCTGCCGGGGACCTCCGGGGCCGCGAGGCGGCTCTCTCGGCGCGGAGCCGGCTTCAGCCCACCCCGACCGGCGTCGCGTGCCCCGGGTGCGGAGCGTGGTCGACATGGTCGGCGATGCCGTTCGCGCCGGCGGCGTTGGCGCAGTGCGCACAGCAGTAGAACTTGCCGTCGGCCTCCACGCCGTGCCCGACGATCCGGCACCGGCAGTGCTCGCACGTCGGCGCCATGCGGTGAATCGCGCACTCGAACGAGTCGAAGGTGTGCTTCACGCCTGCCGCGACGACGTCGAACGACATGTAGTAGTCGTTGCCACAAACTTCACACACGGCCATTTCCGACTCCCGGGTCTCTGTGGTGGGACGCGGCGGAGTCTCCCGCCGAGACCGGCACTACCCGGCGCGGCTGCGGGCTAGTCGATCGCTAGCCCATGTAGGCCACCACGGCACCGAGCGAGGTCGCGGAACCCTGACCTGCCCGTTACGGTTCCCGAGGCAGTATGTGCACGACCTCTATCTGCTCTCTGACGATCTGCGCCGTCAACATCTGCGGCTCGTTGACCTCGGTGGCCTTGTCGCTCTCGGGTGTCTCGGCGTACCTCGCCTCGGCCTCGCTCACGGTCTCGCCGACCAGCGGTTCCTCGGCCTGGGGCGGCGGCATCGGGACGCCCAACAACGGTTCCTCGGGGCCGCCCCCGAAGGACATGCCGCCCGCGCCATCGGCACCGCCGGTCTCAGCGCCGCCACCAGCGTTACCGGCACCACCGGCACCATCGCCACCAGCAGCGTCAGCTTCGGCCGCCGCCGGCTGCGCCCCGACCGCGGCATGTGCGCCACCCCGGCCGCCGCGCCATTCGGGCATGGTGATCGCGTACATCGCGCGGTCCTGCCACTGCCCGCCGACCAGGAAGCGGTCCAGCAGTACGCCTTCGGGGCGCATCTTCACGTGCTCCGCGACGCGCATGCCCGGAGTGTTGCGGGGGTCCACGGTGGTCTGGACGCGGTGCAGTTCCAGGCGGGAGAAGGCCAGTTCCAGCAGGAGTCGCGCGGTCTCGGTGCCGAGGCCTTCGGCCCAGCGGTCGGGGCGCAGGTAGACGCCTATCTCGCCCTGGCGGTGGGGGAAGCTGAGGATGTCCAGGGTGGCCGAGCCGATCAGCGTGTCGTATTGCTCGATCGCCAGGTAGAAGCTGCGGCGGGGCTGGAGTTGCGCCATGCGCGCGCTTTCGGACAGCCAGGCTCCGGCGGTGTCCGGGGTGGACAACGCCGGCCAGGGGGTGTGCGCGGCGACGCGGGGGTCGCCGCCGATGCGCTGCCAGGCCAGAAGGTCGTCGGGGCGGAACTCGCGCAGGGACAGGCGAGGACCCCTCGGGTACTCATGGAGCGGTGAAGGCACGGCAGAACGTTATGCGATCGTCGGGCCCGCGTCAGCCCGTCGGCCACAATGCCTGACTGGCATCAGGTTCCGGACAAGGCCCGTACTAAGCCGGGACACCTAGCGTGAGCATGGAGAATCCGAAGTAGTCGCGGTGGCCCCGCAGCCAGATGCTTCGCTTGCTGTCTAGTCGGTCACGCACCGCTTCGGCGTCCGGATGGTCCGGATTGGCCAGCAGCCACTCTTCCGCGTCGGCGGTTTCCAGCGATTCGTAGTCGTCCCACTCCGAGCGCGTTGAGCTCTCGATGCGGATCGGCCGGAATCCGGCCTCGACCGCGAGGTCGGCGATCTCCGCGAGCAGCGGGTAGCGATCGGCCGCGGTGCCGGGCCACATCGCGGCCAGCCGCTCCGGCGGCGGCACGCTCTCCCAGTGTTCGACGCCGAAGAACAACCGGCCGCCGGGATTCACCAGCGGCCGCAGCACCGCCAGCGACTGGGCCACGGTCTTGCCGAAGACCTGCCAGGCCCCGCAGTTGATCACCACGTCCGCGGGCCGCGTCTGGTAGTCGGCCCGGTCCTCGACGAACTCCACCCGGTCGGCGAGGCCGCGGGCCGCGGCGTTGGCCCGTCCACGGGCCAGGTCGCGCCCCGACATGTCCACCCCGAAGCCGCGCGCGGCCGGCGCCAGCGCCAGGATCCGCAACATCAGCTCGCCCCAGCCGCACGCGTAGTCCGCGACCGTGGCCGGTCCGGTCGCGGCCAGGTCCGCGGCGATCCGGTTCCCGCGCTCCTCGGTCATCGGCGAGTGGAACACCATGTGCGTGGCGCGCCCGACTATCTCCTCCGCTGTCATGGCGACCAAGGGTAGGCCGGAGGCGAATCGCAGGCTACTGATCCGCGAGCAGTGACCGGACCAGCGCCTCGGTCGAGCGGGCGAACAGCCGGTCGGCGTCCACCGGCGTGGCCAGCGCCTCGGCCAGATCGCCGTCCGCGGACGGCTCGGCCAGCCACAACTCCTCGGCCGAGGGATGCTGCTCCGGCGACCGGTCGGTGTGCCGCTCGACCAGGATGAAGCCGATCACGTGGTACTGGAGCGCCCGCACCGTCTCGGCGGCCCGCGTCCCGCGCAGCCCGGCCGCCGAGATCTCGGCCACCAGCGCGCGCTGCGAGGGCAGGAACATCGCCGGGGTCAGGCCGCGCTCGTTGACCAGCCCGATCAGGTGCGGATGCGCGCGCAGCACCCGGCGCAGCTCCAGCGCCAGCGACAACACGCGCGCGGTCGGCGTCGTCCCGCTCGCCGGCAGCGTGTCCAGCCCGTGCACCATCTCCTGCACCAGCTCGTCGAGCAGCGCCTCGCGGTTGCCGACGTGCCAGTAGATCGACGTGACCGCGACCCCCAATTCGGCCGCCAGTTTGCGCATCGACAACCCCGCGACGCCCTGCTGCTCGATCAGCCGGGTCGCGGCGTCCAACACGGCGCGCCGGGTCACCGCCGGCGCGCGCGGAGGTTTCGCCGATTCCTGAGTCACGGTCCCCATCCTCTCGCCCCCGATGGCTCTTTACCCTTCACGATCCCGGGTGTAACAGTGTTACAGAAGGCTGATGACGAGGAGTCAGACAGGAGTCAGACATGCCGAAAGTGCGTTACGGCCCACGCGACCTCGAGGCCGTCGCCGCCGCCCGAGAATCCGCCTCGAAGCTCCCCGACCTGTGGTCCACCGGCGTGCACGCCGTCTGGGAGACCGATCCCGACGCCCTGGCCCAGGTGCTGCCGCCGCCCCTGAAGCCCACCGCCAAGCCGTACGTGCGCGCCACGATCAACCAGGTCGACATCTTCGGATCCCCGTTGGGTGCCGCCGCGATATCGGTCGCCTGCGCGCACGGCACCGAAGAGGGCTGGTACAGCCTGGTCATGCCGATGACGACCGAGCGCTCGCTGATCGGCGGCCGCGAGGTGTTCGGCGAACCGAAGAAGCTGGCCGAGGTCGTCGTCGACCGGGACGGCGACCAGGTGGCCGGCACGGTCACCCGGCACGGCGTCACCTTCGCCGAGATCCGCGGCCGGATCGCCGGCGCCCTGGAACCCCCGGCGCCGTACGTCAAGGTCGACTGGTATCTCAAGTTCCTGCCGGCGGTGGACGGCTCCGGCTTCGACGCCGACCCGCTGCTCGTCCGCTGCGTCCGGAACGAGAAGACCAGAGCCTTGAACGCGGTCGAGGGCGAGGTCATCCTCCGCGAGTCCGCGCTCGACCCGATCGCCGACCTCCCGGTGCTCCGGCTGGTCGAGATCACCTTCGGCGAGAAGACCTCCGACCAGCGCGGCGAGGTCGTGGCCCGGCTGGATCCGAAGGAGATCCTGCCCTACGTGCACCAGCGCTACGACGACCCGGCGCAGGTCCATGACTCGGTGCTGATCAAAGACCCGGCGGAGGCCCCAGATGCTGACTGACCTGCCCGGCAAGACCGCCGTGGTCACCGGCGCGGCCAGTGGCATCGGTCTGGCGATGGCCCGGCTGTTCGCCGCCGAGGGCATGAACGTCGTGCTCGCCGACGTCGAGGAACCCGCACTGGACAAGGCGGTTGCCGAGGTGGCCGCGGGCGCGGTCCAGGGCGCGAAGGCCGTCGGCGTGGTCACCGACGTCTCCCTGCCCGACTCGGTGGAAGCCCTGGCCGACAAGGCTTTCGCCGCCTTCCCCAGCGTCGACGTCCTGTGCAACAACGCCGGCGTCGGCTCCGGCGCCGAGGGCCCGATGTGGCAGCACGAGCGCACCGACTGGCAGTGGGCCTTCGCGGTCAACGTCTGGGGCGTCTTCCACGGGATCCAGGCCTTCCTGCCGCGCATGATCGCCCAGAACACCCCCGGCCACGTCGTCAACACCAGTTCCCCGGACGGCGGGATCGCGCCGCTGCCCACGGCCAGCGTCTATGCCGTGACCAAAGCCTCGATCGTCACGATGACCGAGGCGCTGTACGCGCAACTGAAGCAGGCCGACTCCCAGATCGGCGCCTCGGTGCTCTTCCCCGGCCCGCACATGGTGCGCACCGGCCTGTGGGAGAGCTACCGCAACCGTCCCGAGCGCTACGCGAAGTCCAAGCCGCGCCAGAGCCCGTATCCCACCCTCGAAGGCTGGGAGCAGGCGATGAAGGACGCCGGGCTGGAAGCGAAGATGACCGAGCCCGAAGAGGTCGCGGCCCACGCCCTGGAAGGGATCCGGACCGGCTCCTTCTGGATCCTTCCGCGCGGCGGCTCCTCCGACGACATGATCCGGCGGCGCTCGGAATCGATGCTGGAGCGCGCGAACCCCGGATATCTCGAGAAGTTCATTCTGGATTGAGGAGGCGAAATCCCATGACAGAGTTCGACAACAGCCCCTACGTCGTCATCTCCTCCGACTGCCACGCCGGGCTGCCGACCGAGCAGTACCGGGCCTACATCGAGAGCGAGTACCACCCGGCCTTCGACGACTTCCTGGCCGAACAGGCGGCCCGCGTCGAGGCCGCGACCAAGCTCGGCGTCCGCAACCCCGAGTTCGCGCGCAGCTGGTTCGCCGAACACGAAGAGGGCCTGCGCGGCGGCTGGGATTCGGCGCAGCGGGACAAGGAACTCGACGCCGACGGCGTCACCGCCGAGGTCATCTTCCCGGACGCCGACGCCGTCGAGTCCACCACCGCCGCGCCCTTCGGTGTCGGCCTGACCTTCTCCGGCGGCCTGGACCAGGAGCTGGCGCTGGTCGGCGCCCGCGCGCACAACCGCTGGCTGGCCGAGCTGTGCTCGCACTCGCCGGAGCGGCGCCGCGGCATGGCCTTGGTCCCGATCACCGGCGACGTGGACGCCGCGGTCACCGAGATCCGCCGCGCCAAGGAGTCCGGGCTCGGCGGGGTGATGATCCCGGCGATGTGGGAGGACAAGGCGCCCTACCACGACCGCCGCTACGACCCGGTCTGGGCGGTCTGCCAAGAGCTCCAGATGCCGGTCGCGACCCACTCCGGCGTGGCGCCGCGCGACGAGTACGGCGACCACCTGGGCATCTACGTCTCCGAGGTGACGTGGTGGCCGGCCCGGCCGATCTGGTTCCTGATCTGGTCCGGCGTGTTCGAGCGCTTCCCCGGGTTGAAGTTCGGCGTCACCGAGGCCGGCTGCTGGTGGGCGCCGAACCTGCTGTGGTTCATGGACCGGCTGTTCCTCGGCGCGCACGCCGCCGCCAAGCTGACGCCGTTCGAGGAGGTGAAGCGGCCGCCGAGTGAGTACTTCGACCGCAACTGCTTCATCGGCGCGTCCAACACCAAGCGCCGCGAGCTGGCCCACCGGTACGAGATCGGCGTCGACAACATGTTGTGGGGCAACGACTTCCCGCATCCGGAGGGGACCTGGCCGAACACCCGGAAGTGGCTCAAGACCACCTTCCACGACATGCCGATCGAGGAGACCCGGCGGATGATCGGCCTGGCCGCCGCCGAGGTGTACGGGTTCGACGTCGACAAGCTCCGACCGGTCGCCGAGCGCGTCAACCTGCGGCCCGGCGATCTCGGGCAGACCGGTGAGGAGGAAGCCGGCTGGGCCGCCGCCCGCGAGGTCGGCCGGCACTGGCTGACCGGCCACGACTTCCCGGTCATCGGCTATGGGGCGACGCTCGGCGGCCACCGTACCGACGGCGTCGGACCGGAGGTGTCTTGATGACCGAGCCCTCTGAGGCCGCAGCGCGGTACACCGTCATCTCCGCCGACGGCCACGCCGGCGCGGACCTGCCGGACTACCGGCCGTACCTGGAGTCGAAGTACCACGAGGACTTCGACGCCTGGGCCGCGACGTATGTGAACCCGTACGAAGACCTCCTGCACGGCGACGCCGCCCGCAACTGGGACTCCGCGCGCCGCCTGGCCGACCTGGAACGCGACGGCATCGTCGCCGAAGTGCTGTTCCCCAACACGATCCCGCCGTTCTACCCGAGCATGTCGCTGGGCGCGCAGCAGCCGAGCGCCGAGGAGTACGAGCTCCGCTGGGCCGGCCTGCGCGCGCACAACCGCTGGATGGCCGACTTCTGCTCGCAGGCTCCCGGCCGCCGCGCCGGCACCTGCCAGGTCCTGCTCGGAAACATGGACGACGCGGTCGGCGAGGTCCGCTGGGCCCGGGAGCACGGCTTGTTCGGCGGGGTCCTGCTGCCCGGGACTCCGCCTGGGACGTCGGTCCCGCAGCTCTACTCCGACGTCTACGAACCCCTGTGGGCGGTCTGCGAAGAGCTCGACATGCCGATCAACCACCATGCCGGCTCGGCGTCCCCGGAGATCGGCCAGGAGCCGGCCTCCCGCGCGTGCTACATGGTGGAGATCACCTGGTTCGCGCACCGGGCGATGTGGCACCTGATCTACGGCGGCGCCTTCAAGCGGCACCCCGGCCTGAAGTTCGTGCTCACCGAGCAGGGCTCCGGCTGGGTGCCCGGCGTCCTGGAATTGCTCGACTACTACCACCGCGCGCTCGTGCGGCGGATGAGCTCGGCGATGGACGACGCCGGCGCGATCACCGCCGAGAGCCGGTTCGGCGCCGGGATCGCCGAGGCGGTGGGACTGGCCCCGAGGGAGTACTGGAAGCAGAACTTCTATCTCGGCGCCTCCTTCATGCGGCCCGACGAGGTGCCGCTGCGGCACGCCATCGGCCTGGAGAAGCTGATGTGGGGCGGCGACTACCCGCACGACGAGGGCACGTTCCCGTACTCGCGCGAGGCGCTGCGCAACTCCTTCGCGGGCCTGCCGCACGAGGAGATCACGGCGATCCTCGGCGGCAACGCGGCGCGGGTCTACGGGTTCGATCTGGCGGCGCTCGACGCGGTCGCCGAGGCGGTCGGCCCGACGGTCGGGGAGATCGACGAGCCGCTGGAACAGGTGCCCGCAGACGCCACCTCGCCGACCTTCGGCGCCGACCGGGTACTCCGGGTGTGGTGACGCCACGGGCCTGCGACCTGCGCCTGCTGTTCGCCATGGCTTAACCCGGAGCCGGACGGGCATACGTGATCACGTGGAACACGGCACCCGGCGCCCGGCGATCCGCCGACCTCACCCGGTCGGCGGATCGCTCCGCGTCCGGCGCGGTCCTTCATCGGCCGCTCAGGTCGCGGAGGTTCGCTGTTCGGACCGGAGCCGACGGCCCGGCGGCGGTCTTGATCTCGTGTTGACCTGTCCTCGTGCACAGTGGCAGGCGGACGCAGGACCAGGATCGCGGCCGGCTGACGGGTCGGAAGTGAGCGGAGGGTGACGCCGATGGAGATGCCCGAGGTGCCCGACCGGCGGTCGCGGGTCGCGCGGATGCGGCAGCGAGCGCAGAGCCGTAAGCGCGCGCGGGCCCGCCGGGCGGCGTTCGCCGCCGGGGCGGCCGGGATCCTGGTGATCGCCGGGATGCTCGGCGTCGCGTTCAGCAGGCCGCCGTCGGCCGGGGCGGCGACCGCCGAACACACCGCGGCCCCCGTCGTGACCCCGGTCGCGGCCAGCAGCTCTTCGACGTCGGCCTCGGCACAGGGCGTCAACGAGGCGGCCGCCGCGCCCCCGCACTCGCTCGCGCCGCCGCCCAGCACGACGGATGCCGCACCCGCCAGCGCCACCCCGGAACCCACTATCACCCAGACGCTGAGTTCCGCCGCCCCCGCGGCCGTCGCTCCCGGGTCCACGGTCGACTCGCCCGCCCAGCCCGACGGCTCGCCGAGCGGGACGCCGTTCGGCGGGACCGCCGTGGCAGGCGTCCTGTACAAGACGGACACCGGCGTCTCCAGCCACTTCTGCAGCGCCTCGGTCGTGCACAGCGCCGCCGGGAACCTGGTCATCACCGCCGCGCACTGCGTCTACAGCGACGGTCCCAAGTCGGACGTCGCTTTCGCGCCCGGCTTCCACGACGGCCAGATGCCCTACGGCTCCTGGGCGGTGACCAAGGTCGTCGTCTCGCAGAACTGGCAGGACAACAACGACCCTGACGAGGACGTGGCCTTCCTGCAGGTAGCGCCGTCTCCCTCCGGCGCCTCGCTGGAGTCGGTGACCGGCGCCGACCAGATCGCCTTCGACCAGGGCTTCGGGATGCCGGTGACGGTGCCGGCCTACCCGCAGGGCTCGGACACGCCGATAACGTGCACGGCGCCGGCGGTGAAGTTCAGCTCGACCCAGACCGAGTGGGACTGCCGCGGGTATCCGGACGGCACCTCGGGCGCGCCGTTCCTGACGAAGGTGGACTCCAGCGGGGAGAAGGGCACCGTCGTTGGCGTGATAGGCGGGTACGAACAGGGCGGGGATAGTCCGGACGTGTCCTACAGCGCCTATTTCGGCTCGGCCGTCCAGGCGTTGTATCAGAACGCGACATCATAATCGGGGCGTTTCGCCGGATTCCCACTCGTTGGGTGGGATACCATGCGACACACGCGTAACCGCCCCTAGATCGTGTTCGGTACGCTTTAGCCTCCCACCGATACGGCGGCCCCTTGGTGTGGCCGCCGACCCCACTCGTGGAAGGCTCGTCACCTTGATCTCCGGTTTCAAAAAGTTCCTGATGCGCGGCAACGTGGTCGACCTGGCGGTCGCCGTGGTCATGGGCGCGGCGTTCGGCGCGATCGTCAAGTCGCTGGTCAGCGACATCATCATGCCGCTGATCACGGCGATCTTCGGCAAGCAGGACTACACCAAGCTGAGCTTCACGATCAACAAGTCCTCGTTCGCCTACGGCGACCTGCTCACCAACGTGATCAGCTTCGTCTCCATCGCGGCCGCGGTGTACTTCCTGATCGTCATGCCGCTGAACCACCTCAACGACCGGCGCAAGGCCCGGCTGGGCATCCCGGAGCAGGCCACGGCCACCGAGAAGGAGCTGCTGGCGGAGATCCGCGACCTGCTGGCCTCGCAGCGCGACAGCAACTGAGGGCTCACGGGCCGCGGGAACCACGCGGCCCCGGCTCGGCGGCACCGGGTCGGTCCGGGGCCCGGTTCGGGCCGGTCACCTCGATCTGCCACACTCCCCGGCATGACCGCACAAGCTCAGCTGAAGTCGACTGTGAAGTCCGCCGTGAGGCACATAGCCCCCGGAAGCTGGCGCCGGCACCCCGGCGTCCGGACCGGCGAGCAACTCACCCGGGGCGAGCGGGCCGCCGACGCCATGCGCAACAGCATGGGGTCGTGGATGTTCGTCTTCGTGTCGGTGTGCTTCCTGATCGTCTGGATGACGGCCAACGTCGTGTTGGACAAGTCGACCGGCCACACTTTCGACGCGTATCCGTTCATCCTGCTCAACCTGGTGCTCTCGTGCGTGGCGGCGTTGCAGGGGGCGATCCTGCTGATCGCCGCCAAGCGGTCCGACCAGGTGGCCAGCGAGCTGGCGCAGCACGACTACGAGGAGGACTGCCAGTCCCGGGAGATGCTGCAGGTGCTCACCGAGGAGTTCGCGGCGCTGCGCAGCCAGCACGCCGAGCAGAGCCGGCAGCTGGCCGAGCTGATCGCGCGGCTGCCGCAGCAGCAGTAGCCGCGCCGGCGGTGGCGGATCAGAGGCGGCGGGTCAGGGCCGGCTGGCCGGGGTGGCGGATCAGGGGTGCGGCAGCAGCGCCGGGCAGCCCTGCGTCTTGTACCGGGCCTGGTACTCGAAGTGCCAGGTCTCGTCGGCGAAGCGGCGGCACAGGCCGTACTTGCCGGCGGTGGACTCCAGCCAGGCCGCGGCCGGGGGCGGGGCGATGTCCATGGCGTAGCCCTTCACGTGTGCCGACTCCTCCGGCGGCAGGGCCCAGGTGCGCGCGGCCTGCGCCGAGCCCAGCTGCTTGACGTAGCAGTCGAAGATGCGCTTCTGGTAGGCCGCTGAGCGGTAGCCGGAGTTGAGGACGAAGCTCAACCCGTTGGCCTCGGCGGCCTTTTTGGCGTTCAGGAACGCCTGCTGGGTGCCGTCGGTCATGCCGCTGAACATCACCGCCCGGTCAGCGGCGGTGTCGTGGCTCGTGTTCTCGCAGGCGCCGCCGGTCTCGTCGGTCGGCGTCGCCGACGTGGAGCTTTTGCTCGGTGTCGGGGTGCTGGGCTTCGTCGGCGTCGAGGGCGTGGTGGCCTCCGAGGCCGGCGGCGGTGTGGTCGGCGCCGTGGTGCTCTGCTGCGAGGTCGCCGGGGGTATCGGGCTCTGCGTGGACGGGTCCGTGGCGGCGACGTTCTGCGCGGTGGTGTTCGACGTGTGGTGCGAGCCGCCGGCGATGGCCGCGGCGCCGCCGGCCAGAGCCAGCGCGACGACCGTCACACCGCCGACGACGAGCCAGCGCTTGGAGCGGCGCTCGGGTTCGTCCGGGCCGGAGCCGTACCGCTCGGGCCGGTGCCAGCGGCCGTCACCGAAGGCGTCGACGCCCTCGTCGGCCTCCGCCTCGGCCGCCGCTTCCGCCGCGGCCCGGCCGATGTCCTCGCCCGGCTGCTGCGGCGTCTGATCGCGCTGTTCCATGTATGAGTAGACGTGAAGAGGGCCGCTTTCGTTGCTGCGCGCGGGGTTTCGGTTGGATCACGACCGCCGACCGATCACGACCGCCGACCGGATCACGACCGCCAGCGCGAGGCCGCCTGCACCCGGCAGCGCACACCGAGTTTCACGTAGGCGTGCTCCAGGTGCTTGTCCACGGTGCGCGGGCTGATCCCCAGCCGGGTGGCGATCTGCCGGTCGGTCAGCCCTCGGCACAGCAGGTCGAGTACGTCGGCTTCGCGCGGCGACACCTTCGCCCGCCGGGGCAGCGGGCCGCCGAACCGGGCCAGCGCGCGGCCGATGCGGGGCCGCAGCGATTCGGCGACCGCCACGTCCTGCGGTGCGAAGTCGGGAGCGGAGCGGTTGAAGAGCACGACGACGCGTCGTTGCTCGTCCGGCTGTACCGCCATGATCAGCTGACGTCGGGCGCCCATCGGCGCGAACACGGATTGGAACAGCGGTAGCCGGTGGAACTCGGCGTCCGTGTGCAGATCCGAGCGCCGGGTCGCGGTCCCGGCGCCATGCCAGGCCTCGGTCAGCAGCGGGTCCTCGGCGTGCGGGTCCAGGGCCGCGGCCTGCTCGGTGCCGATCGACCCGGCCGGCTCGGCCCGCCAGGCCGCCGGGTGCCACCGGTCGGAGGTCAGCCACAGCACGGTGTCGGCCGGGACGGCGCGGCGCAGCACCGGCAGCAGCCGGTCCACCAGCTCGGCCTCCTCCATCCCGCCTAACAGGACGTCCGCCACGGCCAGGATCCGGCGCAGCCCGATCTCGCCGGGCGTGGGGACGGGATGCGGGTGGCTTATCAGCGGGACCTGGGACGGCATGCGGATCACCTGCGATCGCGACGTGAACGGGGATCGGCGATGGTGGCGCTGGGTGAAGGCGCGACGGCGGAGGGTGGACAGCAAGAATGCTAGCGAGCCGATCCGTGGACGGGAACAAGCAGCGCGAGTGAGAAGCTGGGAAGGTAGGACGGGATCTTCCCGGGGGTTCGGCGAGAGAGGGTCGCAGATGCTGGTCGACACGTTCGGCAGGACGGCGACGGACTTGCGCGTTTCCCTGACCGACCGCTGCAATCTGCGCTGCACCTACTGCATGCCGGCCGAGGGGCTGCCGTGGCTGCCGAAGGCGGAGCTGCTGACCGACGAGGAGATCCTGCGGCTGATCCGCATCGCGGTCCGGCTGCTCGGCGTCGACGAGGTGCGGTTCACCGGCGGCGAGCCGCTGGTCCGGCCGGGCATCGCCGGCCTGGTGCGGCAGGTGGCCGAGCTGGAGCCGCGGCCCCGGATCTCGCTGACCACCAACGCGCTCGCCCTGGCGCGTCTGGCGCCGACGCTGAAGGACGCCGGTCTGGACCGGGTCAACGTTTCGCTGGACACCCTGGACCCGGAGGTCTTCCGGGACCTGACCCGGCGCGACCGGTTCGCGGACGTGGTCGCCGGGCTGGAGGCGGCGGCGCAGGCCGGGCTGACCCCGGTCAAGGTGAACAGCGTGCTGATGCGCGGGGTCAACGACGCCGAGGCCCCGGCCCTGCTCAGGTGGTGTCTGGAGCGCGGGTACGAGCTGCGGTTCATCGAGCAGATGCCGCTGGACGCGCAGCACGGCTGGGACCGGGCCGAGATGGTCACGGCCGATGAGATCCTGGCCGCGCTGGAGCGCGAGTTCACGCTGACCCCCGAGGGCGGGGCGGTGCGCGGCGCGGCGCCGGCCGAGACCTGGCTGGTGGACGGCGGGCCGGGCCGGGTCGGGGTGATCGCCAGCGTGACCCGGCCGTTCTGCGGTGCCTGCGACCGGGTGCGGCTGACGGCCGACGGGCAGGTGCGGACCTGCTTGTTCGCCCGCGAGGAGTCGGATCTGCGCGGCGCGATGCGCGAGGGCGCGAGCGATGAGGAACTGGCCGAGCGCTGGCGCGTCGCGATGCTGGGCAAGAAGCGCGCGGCCGGGATCGGGGAGCCGGGGTTCGTGCAGCCCGAGCGGCCGATGTCGGCGATCGGCGGCTAGACGGCTGATTCCGTCAGGTGCCGTCCTGCTACCGACCACCTCTTGGAATCAGCCGTCTAGAACGCTAATGAAGATCTTGTGATGGGGGGCCGTCCTCGTGTGGGGCGGCTCCCTCGATCATGTGGTGGTGCTCAGTGCCCAGGTGCCGCTGGTGTGGTGGAGGCCGAGGTTGACCAGTCGGCG
>NZ_JAAFYZ010000225.1 GCF_018274385.1 Catenulispora pinistramenti
GGCCTGGGGTTGGCATTGTCCCGGGGGCTGGTGGAGGCCATGGGCGGGACGCTGACTCCCGAGGAGACGCCCGGTGGGGGTATGACGATGGTGGTTTCGCTGCCGGCCGCGGGGACGGCCGGGAGCGTGGAGCCGGACGCCATGGCCGACGGCGGGACTTCGCACAATGCTTTGGACGCGGCTTTGGACGCGGCCTCTCGGCATGGTGACGGTGCCGCGGCTACCCGGCCGTCTGGTTCCGCGGGTCCGGCCGCGTCCGCGGGTCCGGCCGCGACCACTCCTACCGGCGCTGAGGAGCCCGCTCGATGATCAAGGTCCTGGTGGTGGACGACGAACCGCAGCTGCTTCGGGCCCTGCGGATCAATCTGACCGCCCGCAAATACGAGGTGGTCACCGCCGTCGACGGCACCTCCGCGCTGGCCATAGCCGCCCGCACGCTGCCCGACCTGGTGGTGCTCGACCTGGGGCTGCCGGACCTGGACGGGGCCGAGGTGATCAAGGGGCTGCGGGGCTGGACCGAGGTGCCGATCGTGGTGCTCTCCGGCCGGGCCGACGCCTCGGACAAGGTCGAGGCCCTGGACGCCGGGGCCGACGACTACCTGACCAAGCCGTTCTCGATGGAGGAACTGCTGGCCCGGCTGCGGGTGGCGCGGCGGCACGCCGACCGCAACGCGCCGAAGGCGGCGGTGCAGCGGGTCGGGGACTTCGACGTGGACGTGGCCTCGCACACCGTGACCCGGATGCCCGACGCGCCGGAGGCGGTGCCGGCCACCGTGCACCTGACCCCGACCGAGTGGGGCATCGTCGAGGTGCTGCTGAAGAACGCCGGGCGGCTGGTGTCGGCGCGTCAGCTGCTGACCGAGGTGTGGGGGCACGGGTATGAGAACGACACGCCGCTGCTGCGCTTCCACTTCACGAAGCTGCGGCGGAAACTGGAGCGGGAGCCATCGCGGCCAGCGCATCTGCTGACCGAGCCGGGAATGGGGTACCGGTTCCAGCCATGACCGGGCTCTGACCTCAGGATATTGAGACATTTCCAGAGTCTGTCAAAATCCCAGGTCACCGGCCAGACCTTCACTGATCCGATCAATGGAGGTCCGGCAATTCTGTGCGCCATCGGTGGGAACTGACGGCGCGCCGGACATAACGCAGGGGCCCGCTCCCCATATCTGGAAGCATGCGTACGTTGCGATTACTGCTGGCGGTCGGGCTCAGCCTGGCCCCAACGCTGGCCGCCACCGCGGCCGGCACCACCCCGGCCTACGCCGGCGGCGGAGCGGGCATGACCCTGACCGCCACGATGGACGGCCAAGACCAGCGCCTCTTGGTCGGCACCAAGCACCTGGTCCGCATCACCCTCGCCGACACCCCCGGCGAGGCGGATTTGCGCGACATCTCGATCACCCTCAAGGACCTGGACCCGCGCCCCATCCCGGTGACGTGCCCGACGGGGCAGGACGGGCAGCTGTCGCTGGAACCGAACGGGTCATTGCAGTGCACGGCGATGGTCACCGCGGCGGTGGGTTACCGCACGCTGGTGGCGCGGGCGAGGGCCTACGTCCCCAGCCTGGGCAACCTGCTCCGCACGGACCCCCTGCACTACGACGGCTTCATGCCGCCACCGCCGCCGCCGAAGCCGGCAACGGTGCCGGTACACGGTCCGCTGGCGCCGGACCCGGCCTCCGGACGTCCCCGGCCGCCGGTGTTCATCGCGCCGCCTCCTCCCCCGCGCTTCGCCGCGCCGAAGCCCGCGGATCCGCCGGACCCGCCCGCCGCGGCTGCGGGAGGTAGCTGCGCGGGTGGCGCGGGTGGCGCGAATAGCGCGGGTGGTAGCGGATGCTGCGGGGCGGCGGCGACTGGCGGCGGTAGCGGGTGCTGCTCGGGCGGCGCTGGCTCGGGTGCGGCGAGTGGCTGCTGCGGGGCTGCGGGCGGGAGCGCGAATGCGAGTGCTTGCTGCGGCGCGGCTGCCGCGAGCGCATGTTGCGGCTCGGGGCACATGGCTGCCGGCGGCAAGGACTGTTGCGGGTCGGGGCACATGGCTGCCGGTAACAAGGGCTGCTGCGGCGCGACCGGCAAGTCAGGAGCCTGCGCCAAGCACGACGGCCTGGCCTTCACCGGCATGTCGACCCCGACGCTGGCCACCGCGGCCGGCGGCGGTCTGCTGCTGATGGCCGGCGGCCTGGTCCTGGTCCGGCGGTTCGGCCGACGCTGAGCCGATCGGTGCACGGCACTGCACCGATCGAAACTGCCCCGATCAACACTGCCCCGATCAACACCGCCCCGACCGACACTGAGCCGATCAATACGGAGCCCGGCGTTCTGAACGCCGGGCTCTTGCATTGCGTAGCCGCGCGGGTTCCGCACCGCCGTGTCCCGGCGGCCCGGTTCAGGCCGGTCGCGTCAGTCGGCCAGCCTCTTCGACCACTCGCTCGACTGCGGCACCGCGTGCATTCCGGCCTTGCGGTAGAGGCGGAGCGCGCCGGTCAGGTTGTCGGCGTCGACGTTCAGGGTCGCCGCGGGCAGTCCGGCCCGGTGGAACGCGCCGATCGTCGCGGTGAGCGCGGCGAAGGCGATCCCCTGGCCGCGATCCGGGGGCCGCACGCCGATCTCGGCCACGTAGCCGACCGTGCGGCCGTCGAGCTCGTGCCGGGAGCCCAGCGAGTACCCGACGATCTCTGTGCCGCGTCGGGCGGTGAACCACAGCGTCGGGTCGTGGGGCATCGCCGGGTCGTCGCGCATGTCGTGCCACCACTCGCCCTCCTCGGCCGGGTGTCCGGGGTTGGCGTCGCGGAAGGCGTCGAACAGGCGGGCTTCGTCATGCCCTGCTCGGAACGGGCCCAGGGTGACGCCCGCGGGCAGGACCGCTGACGGCGGCTGGTAGCGATCCAAACTCATCTGCATGCGCAGGACGTGGCAGATGATCTCGTATCCGCGACCGATGAGCAGGCCTGTCGCGGCATCGTCGGCAGCCGGCTGCATGACGTTGAAGACCGGCTTTCCGAAGCCGTGGGAGCGGTGCTCCAGATCGTCCAGCAGCAGCGTGCCGACACCCCGGCCGACGTGCTCCGGGTGTACTCGGGCGAAGCATCGGACGGCCTGACCGGCGGGCCAGGCGTGGCCGAAGCCGACGATCCGCGCGGCGTCCTGGACGACGGCGGGAATCGATTCCGGCCGCGTCAGGCGGTCCAGGGCGGCGCCGACCCCGGGAAGGCGGATCCGGCGGGCGTGGGCGTAGGCGGTGAGCAAATCGTCGATCGCGGCGGTGTCTTCGACCGCGGCGGGGCGGACGTGCAAGGTCACGGGGAGGTTCCTCTCGTGCAATGGGAATCCGGGACGTGTCCCGGGCGCACGAGGGCTGCCGCGAGGTCGGAGGTTGTCTCCTCAGCGCGGAGAGGTGGCGCCCGGGTTGGTCTTCTGCGTTTCCATGGCGTCACCTCCCTCTCGTCATCGAGTTGTCGAGTTGTCCAGCTATCCAGCTATCCAGCTACCGAGTCATCGGCGGCCGTGCCGATTCGGCCTCATGGGTATTGTCCCATGTTCACTCCGCCAAAGCGGCCGTCAGATCCACCTCAATGAGCTGTCCCCCGTACCCCAGCGCGGCGACGCCGAGCAGCGTGCTCGCCGTCCGGAGGGCGGGTGCCAGCGCCGAGGCCATCAGGTGTTCCCAGGCCGCGGCCAGGGTCGCGCTCTGGTCGCTGACCACGTAGATCACCGAGCGGACCACGTCCTCCGGACGGGCGCCGGCCGCCCGCAAGATGGTGAGGCCGTTGGCGACCAGTTGGTCGATCTGGGCGAACAGGTCGGGGCCGACCACCTTCTCGTCGGCGTCCAGGGGGCACAGGCCGGCCAGGTGGGCGGTGCGGCCGGCGGGGGCGATGGTGACGTGGGCGTAGCCGGAGGTGGGGTGCAGGCCCGACGGGTTGATGAGGGTCAGGTTGTCGTCGTTCATGCTTCGCATTGTGGTCGGGTCGGAGTCGTTTCGGTGATTGATTATCTGATCGGCGCCTGGCGGTAGCCCGTTCCGGCTCCCGCCCATTTGCCCGGACGCCACCTCCGGATAACCTCGGCGGTATGCCCCGCATCGCGCTCGTCACCGACTCCACGGCCTGTCTGTCGGCGGCGTCGGCGGCCGCCCACGGCGTCACGGCGGTTCCGCTGGAGGTGATCGTGCGGGGCGCGCCGCACAGCGAGGCGGATCCGGCGACCGGTGGGCTGCTGGTGGCGGCGTTGCGGGCGCACGAGACCGCGACCACCTCACGTCCCACGCCGGAGGACTTCGCCGCCGCGTACCGCGCCGCGGCCGAGGGCGGGGCCGAGGGGGTGGTGTCGTTGCACATCTCCGCCGAGCTGTCCGCGACGCTGGAGTCGGCCGAGCTGGCCGCGAAGGACGCGCCGATCCCGGTCCGGGTGCTGGACAGCCGCACCATCGGCATGGCCCTGGGCTTCTCCGTGCTGGCGGCGGCCGAGGCCGGGCGGGACGGCGAGCACGACCTGGACGCCGTCGCCGACATCGCCGCCAAGCGCTCGGCCACCGCCTCCGCCTTCTTCTACGTCGACACCCTCGAATACCTGCGGCGCGGCGGACGCATCGGCTCCGCGCGGGCCCTGCTCGGCTCCGCCCTGGCGATGAAGCCGTTGCTGCACATGGCCGACGGCCGCGTCGAGCCGCTGGAGAAGGTCCGCACCTCCGCCAAGGCCATCGCCCGGCTGGAGGAGATCGCGGTGGAGCGGGCCGGGGGCGACGGCAGCTCGGTCGAGATCGCGGTGCAGCACCTGGACGCCGCCGAACGCGCCGAGGCCCTGGCCGCCCGGCTCCAGGAACGGCTGCCGGGCCTGGCCGGCGTCACGGTGTGCGAGGTCGGTGCGGTGATCGGCGCGCACGTCGGGCCGGGTGTGCTCGGCGTCATCGTCGCGCCTGGATGAGGCACGGCGACCGGGGTCAGGCGACCGGAGTCTCAGGCCCCGGCCGGCGTCCAGGACCCGGCAGCCCCGATCGGCCGCCCCATAGCCGCGAAATACCCGCGAAGCATCGACAACGCGGGATGCGCGTTGTCCTGCCCCCACACCAACGAGTGCGGATACACCGGCGTCGGATCCACCACCGGGATCCGACGCAGGTCGTGCCCGCTCGGCCAGGCCAGCCGCGGCTTCTCCGCGACCAGCGAGGCGACGTCGGAGGAGTCGCCGACGACGTCCATGAGATGGTCGGACCCGAAGAACGGCCCTATCCCGTCGATGGAGAGCCCGAACTCGGACGCCATCGCCTCGTAGTAGTCGGACCACTCGACACCGGGAGCGATCCCCGGAATCCAGATCCGGTACCCCACCAGCTGCGCGAGCCGCACACTGCGGGCCGCGGCCAGCGGATGCCGGGGCCCGACCAACAGGTCGAGGCGATCGTCGAAGACCCGCTCGGACTCCAAGCCCGGCAGCAGGCCGTGGGCGGGCAAAACGTACCGGAACGTCGCGTCGATCTCCCCGCTTCGCACCGCGGCGAACGCCACCTCGCCCTCGGGCAGCGCCACGACGTCGAGCTCGACGTCCGGCCGCGCCTCGTGGAAGCCCCGCAGCTGCGCCGACATCCCGCTGCGCTTGGCGATGACGTCCACCCGCAGCGCCCGCCGCCCCGGCCGCACCGAGGCCATCGCCTTCGCCTCGGCCTGGATCAGAGCCCTGGCATGCGGCAGGAACGCCTGGCCGTCGATGGTGAGCTGGGCCCCGCGCGCCGTCCGGATGAACAGCCGCACCGCGAGTTCCTTCTCCAACACCGCGATCCGCTTGGACACCGCCTGTTGGGTGACCGCGAGATCGGTCGCGGCGTCCTGGAAGCGTCCGGTCTCGGCGGCCGCGATGAAGGTGCGCACAGCTTCGAGGTCCATGGCGGGCCAGCCTAACGACACAACCGGTGGTTGTGGAAGGCAGCCCTCTTAGTTGTTTGACCTGGCCTTCGCCCGCCCGGTTGGATGCCGTGAGTCAGCGGATGGTTGTGGAGCCCTAGGGGTGTGCGGGTATGGCGGAGCGGTCGAAACCGACGATTCGGCGGAACTTGGGACGGCAGTTCAACTGGCTCTGGTCGGCCTACGCGGTCAGCACGCTGGGCACCTTCCTGGCGTTCAACGCCTTCTCGCTGATCCTCATCAAGGTGCTGCACTCCGGCCCCGCGCAGGTCGCCGCGCTCTCGGCGTCCGGGACGCTGGTCGGGGCGCTGGTGGCGCTGCCGCTCGGGCCGTGGGTGGAGTTCCGGCGCAAGCGGCCGGTGATGATCACCATGGACCTGGTGCGGTTCTTCGTACTGCTGACGATCCCGGTCGCCTACGCCTTCGGCGAGCTGACGTTCGCGCAGCTGCTCGTGGTGTCGATCGTGACCGGGGCGGCCGATCTGACGTTCACCGCGGCCAGCGGCGCGCACCTGCGGACCCTGGTCGCCCGCGAGGACCTGATGGTCGCCAACGGCCGCTTCGAGTCCACGCAGTGGACGGCGACCGTCCTGGGCATGCCGCTGGGCGGGGCGGCGATCGGCCTGTTCGGGCCGGTGGTGACGATCGTCGCGGACGCCGTGAGCTACCTGCTCTCGGCCCTCGGGATCCGCGCGATCGGCGGCGGGGAGGCCAGCCCCCCGGCCCGGGAGGGGGCCACCGGCCTACGCATCCGCGACCTCGTCGAAGGCTGGCGCCACATCCTGAAGAGCCCGGCGCTGCGGCCGCTGTATTTCAACAGTGCGGCGGCCAACTGCCTGATCATGGCCCAGTCGCCGCTGCTCGCGGTCCTGATGCTCGGCCGCCTCGGCTTCCCGGCGTGGGAGTTCGGCCTGGTCTTCGCAGTCCCCTGCCTCGGCGGCCTGCTGGGCTCCCGCCTGAGCCCGCACCTGGTCGCCCGCTACGGCCGCCCCACGGTCCTGCGCGCGGCCTGCACGCTGCGCGCGGTCTGGCCGATCGGCCTGGCCTTCGTCGGCCCGGGGTGGCCCGGCCTGCTGCTGGTGATGGTGGTGGAGGGGGGACTGATCACCTTCTCGGGCGTCTACAACCCGGTCCTGGCGACCCACCGGCTGGAGCATGCCGGGACCGCGAACGTCACCCGGGTCTTGTCGGCCTGGTCGATCACCAACAAGACCAGCATCGCCGTGGCCACCGCGCTGTGGGGGGTGATCGCGACGCTGACCAGCCCGCGGTTTGGGCTCGGGCTGGCCGGGGCGCTGTTGCTGGCGACGCCGTTGTTGCTGCCGCGCGGCAGGCGGGCTGGGGTTTTTTCGGCACCGGCCACAGCTCCGGTGCCACTCCCGGCTCCGGCTCCAGCCCCGGTCTCAGTGCCCGCACCGGCTGCCGACTAGCCGACTCGCCGGCTACCGCTGCCAGAAGCGCTTCTTCTTCCCCGGCGCCTTGCCACCGACCGAGCCCTCCGACGACTCCGGCAGACGCCGGACCACCGCTGCTTCCTGCGACTCCGACAGGTCCATGTTCCTGGCCCCCTGGCGCGCCACCACCATCGCCGAGCCGTGGATCCGCTTGCCGAACTGGGGCCGGAGGGCACGGACGAAGGCGGTCGCGGCGGCGTTGACGGGCCGGTCGTCCAGCTTGCCTTCGTCATCGATGTAGAGGTCGAGGTCGGGTGTCAGGTCCACGACGGTGAGGGCTGAGGCGCCGATCGCGGCCCGGATCGCCGTGGTGAAGGCTGCGGTGTCGCGGCCCTGGACCGGCGGCAGGGGCATGCGCTTCCACGCGGGGGATCCCGTTTCCGGGATGAGAATCGCCATGGGCCGGGACGCTAGCAAGCCTGGTCGAGGACCGGTCCTGGATCGGTGGGCGGCCCGGGTGCCGAACGGCCCGGTGCCGGCCGTCCGAAGACGGTCGGCACCGGGCCGTGGCTCAAGCCTGAACCGCTACGCCGGTACCACGTTCACCAGCTTCGGCGCGCGGACGATCACCGTTCGCACGCCGCGGCCCTCCAGCGCCTTCTGGACGCCTTCGGAGGCCAGTGCCAGTTCGCGCAGGGCGTCCTGGTCGATGCCCGGGGAGACCTCCAGGCGGTCCTTCACCTTGCCCGCGACCTGCACCACGCAGGTCACCGTCTCGTCGACCAGGTAGGCGGGGTCGGCGACCGGGTAGGCGGCGTGCGCCACCGAGTCGTCGTGGCCCAGGCGGGTCCACAGTTCCTCGGCGATGTGGGGGGCGAAGGGGGCGGTCAGCACCACCAGGGCCTCGGCCGCGGAACGCGGGACGGCGGGCAGGCGGGTCAGGTGGTTGTTCAGCTCGATCAGTTTGCTGATCGCGGTGTTGAAGCGCAGGCCCTCCATGTCGTTGCGGGCGCCGTCGATGGTCTTGTTCACGGCCCGCAGTGTGGCCTCGTCGGGCTCGGTGCCGACGACCGTGACCTCGCCGGTCTCCTCGTCGATCACGTTGCGCCACAGCCGCTGCAGGAAGCGGAAGCTGCCGATCGAGGCGCGGGTGTCCCAGGGCTTGGACATGTCCAGCGGGCCCATCGACATCTCGTAGATCCGCAGGGTGTCGGCGCTGTACTCGTCGATCATGTCGTCCGGCGAGATGACGTTCTTCAGCGACTTGCCGATCTTGCCGAAGTGCTGCGTGACCTGCTCGCCCCGGTAGAAGTACTTGCCCTCGACCTCGGTGACCTCGTCCGCCGGGACGTAGACCTCGCGCGCATCCATGTAGGAGGCGCCCTGGATCATGCCCTGGTTGTACAGCTTGCGGAACGGCTCGGCGCTGGTGACCTGGCCCAGGTCGAACAGCACCTTGTGCCAGAAGCGCGAGTACAGCAGGTGCAGCACCGCGTGCTCGGCGCCGCCGACGTACAGGTCCACGCCGCCGGTGTCCTCGGGGTCCCGCGGCCCCATCCAGTACTTCTCGGCCGCGGCGTCTACGAACCGGGTGTCGTCGGTCGGCGACAGGTACCGCAGGTAGTACCAGCACGAGCCGGCCCACTGCGGCATGGTGTTGGTCTCGCGGTGGTACTGCCGCGGGCCGTCGCCCAGGTCCAGGGTGACGTTGACCCAGTCGGCGGCCCGGGCCAGGGGCGGCTCCGGCGCGCTGGTGACGTCGCCGGCCTGGAAGGTCTTCGGCGAGAAGTCCTCGACCTCCGGCAGCTCCAGCGGCAGCATCGACTCCGGCAGCGCCCGGGCGATCCCGGCCTCGGGGCCGTCCACGGCGTACACGATCGGGAACGGCTCGCCCCAGTACCGCTGCCGCGAGAACAGCCAGTCGCGCAGCCGGTAGGTGACGGTGCCCTCGCCGATGCCCTTGGCAGTCAGCCACTCGGAGATGGCCCGGATCGCGGCCGGGACCGGCAGCCCCTCCAGCGACACCTCGTCGTTGGCCGAGTTGGTGATCTGCGCGGTCTTGGAGTCGTAGGCCTCGGTCCACTCATCGACGTCCAGCGGCCACTGCGCCGGCGGCGCCACGACGATCCGCATCGGCAGGTCGAAGGCCCGCGCGAACTCGAAGTCGCGCTGGTCGTGCGCGGGCACCGCCATGATCGCGCCGGTGCCGTAGCCCATCAGCACGTAGTCGGCGATGAACACCGGCACGCCCTCGCCGTTGACCGGGTTCACCGCGAACGTGCCGGTGAACACGCCGGTCTTCTGCCGGCCCTCGGTCTGCCGCTCGACCTCGGTCTTGGCGGCTGCGGCCGCGCGGTAGGCGGCGACGGCCTCGGCCGGGGTGGCGTGGCCGCCGGTCCACTTCTCGCCGGTGCCGGCCGGCCACTCCTCGGCGACGAAGGAGTCGACCAGTTCGTGCTCCGGGGCCAGCACCATGTACGTGGCACCGAACAGGGTGTCCGGGCGCGTCGTGAAGATCTCGATGGTCTTCTCGGCGCCGTCCACGGCGGTGACCGGGAAGTGCACCCGCGCGCCCTCGGAGCGGCCGATCCAGTTCCGCTGCTGCAGCTTGATCGGCTCGGGCCAGTCCAGCCGGTCCAGGTCGGCCAGCAGCCGGTCGGCGTACTTGGTGATCCGCATCATCCACTGGCGCAGGTTGCGCTTGAACACCGGGAAGTTGCCGCGCTCGGAGCGGCCGTCCGCGGTGACCTCCTCGTTGGACAGCACGGTGCCCAGGCCCGGGCACCAGTTCACCGGGGCGTCGGCGATGTAGGCCAGGCGGTGGGAGTCGATGATCGTGGCCTGCTCCTGGGCGGACAGCGCGTCCCAGGCGCGGCCGTCCGGGGTGCGGCGGGCGCCCTCGGCGAACTGCGCGATCAGGGTGTTGATCGGGCGGGCCCGGTCGGCCTGGTCGTCGTACCAGGAGTTGAAGATCTGCAGGAAGATCCACTGCGTCCACTTGTAGAAGGACACGTCGATCGTCGACACCCCGCGCCGGGTGTCGTGGCCGAAGCCGATGCGGCGGATCTGCTCCTTGTACCGGGCGATGTTGGCCTCGGTGCTGATCCGCGGGTGGATGCCGTGCTCGACCGCGTACTGCTCGGCGGCCAGGCCGAAGGCGTCGAAGCCGATCGTGTGCAGCACGTTGTGGCCGGTCATCATCTTGAACCGGCCCAGCACGTCGGTGGCGATGTACCCCAGCGGGTGGCCGACGTGCAGGCCGGCGCCGGAGGGGTACGGGAACATGTCCAGGACGTAGGCCTTGGGCGCCCCGGTGTCGGCCGGATGGTCCGGTACCTCGAAAGTGTGGTGCGCGGCCCAGTACTCCTGCCACTTCGGCTCGATATCCGCCGCCACAGAGGCTGTGTACCGGAACTTGGGCTCGTCGCTCGCGGGCTTTTGCTGTGTGGTCTGCTCGCTCATCGTCGTCTCAGTCCTCGGGGTACGTCAGTCAGAATTCAGAGGTGGGCTGGAAATGAAAAAGCCCCTCGCCCATTCCGGCATGAGGGGGAGCCGCGCTGACCGGAGCCTGGAGATGGCCCCGTCTCATTCAGCGCGGCGACATAAGAAGCAGCGTCACAGCCCGCATACCCCAAGGGTACCAGCGACGCCCTCCCGATCTCCGCCCTACCTGCGGACCAGGCCGAGGACCAGCAGGATCTGCGCCAAGTGGTAGCTGACGATGATCGGCACGTCCAGCTCCCAGTCCCGGCGCACGAAGCGGGTCCAGCCGATCATCGCGTCGGAGGCCGCGAACAGCAGCGCACCGGGGATGATGCGCAGGTCACCGGTCCACCAGGCGGCCACCACCAGCAGCGAGATGACCGTGACGTAGGCCAGGACCGGGACGGCCAGCGCGGGGTCCTCCTCCCCGGCCGCGCCGCGGATCCGCAGCCCAACGGTCGCGAACATCGCCCCGGCCAGGACCAGGCCGGTGAGGAACAGGGAGATCGCGTAGCCGCCGTGGGTATGCAGCCGGACGAAGGCGGCGATGTAGGCGACGTGCGCGAGCAGGAAGGCGGCCAGGCCGAAGACGAAGTTCCGGTCCGCCGACGGGGAGTCCTCGGGCAGCATCAGGAAGACGTCGCCGACCGCGCTCAGGACCAGCGCCGCGACCGTGGCGACCACGAGGTAGGCGGTCGCGCGGTCCGGGCCGGGGACGCCGGGAGCGGCGTGCGCGTGCGCGCTGGCCAGGGCCGCGGCGATCAGCGCGACCATGGCCAGCGGCTTGGCGACGTACTCCGCCCGGCGCGCGCCCGCCGACGCCGGGTCCAGGGCACGCCGCGAGACGGCGGTCCAGTCGGCGAAGGCGACCACCAGGGTCAGCAGGGTCAGCGTCAGGGGCACAGCGGAAAGCTACTACTCGGTAGCTTCGGTGTCAGCAGTGCTGCGCGCGCGGCTTCTCCTTGTATATATGTGCGACGTTCAAATGTTCAGTCCTCGCCGGGCTGCTCCGGGGGCGGCGCGGCGGCCAGTTCGGGCTGACGCCGCAGGCGCGGGAACCGCGGCGTCGGAAACGCGATGAAGCCCTCGGCCCGCCCGGCCGCGATGGCGATCCGGGCCAGGTCCCGGGCCTTCGGGAAGCACACGTAGCGCGGTTCCCATACCGGCCGGTACTTCATGTTCGCCCGGTACAGCGACTCCAGCTGCCACCAGCGCGAGAACACCGTCAGCAGCACCCGGGCCAGCCGCAGGAAGGGCCCGGCGCCGATCCGCCCGGCCCGGTCGAAGATGCTGCGGAACATCGCGAAGTTCAGCGAGACCCGCTCCACCTTGTGCTCGGGACCGGCCTTGATCACGTCGATGACCATGAACTCGACCAGGCCGTTCTCGGTCCCGCGCTCACGGCGCATCAGGTCCAGCGACAGCCCCTTGGTGCCCCAGGGCACGAACGACAGCAGCGCGCGCAGCGTGCCCGCGCCGTCCAGGCACTCGACCATCACGCACTGCCCGTCGGCCGGGTCGCCGAGCCGGCCCAGGGCCATCGAGAAGCCGCGCTCCACGGCGCCGTCCCGCCAGTCGTCGGCCCTGCGGACCAGCCAGGCCATCTCCTCGGCCGGGATGTCGGCGTGCCGGCGGATCCGGGTGGTGTAGCCGGCCCGCTCGACCCGGTTGTAGGCCTGCCGGACCACCCGCATCGCGCGGCCTTCCAGGGTGAACTCCTCGACCTCGACCACCGCCTCGTCGCCGAGTTCGATGGCGTCCAGCCCGAACCGGGTCAGGACTTTGCCACCCTCCTCCGAGGCGCCCATCACGGCCGGCACCCAGCCGTGCTCCCTGGCTTCCGCCAGCCACGCCTGGATCGCTCCCGGCCACGCCTCGACGTCCCCGATCGGGTCCCCGGAGGCCAGCGAAACCCCGCCGACCGGCCGGTACGCCACCGCCGCCTTGCCGGTCGGCGACCACATGACCGCCTTGTCCCGGCGCAGGTTGAAGTACCCCAGAGAGTCCTGGTCGCCGAACTTGTCCAGCAGTGTGCGCAACCGGTCGTCGTCGTCCGCCTGGTGCCGGACGGTGCCGCGGCGCGGCTGGAACAAAGCGTAGGCCACCGCGAGGATCATGATGCTGCCGATCAGGTTGACCGTGACGTCCACCCAGTGCGGCACCTCGACGGCGGTGTCGTACCACCAGATCCCGGTGCCGGCCATCCCGGCCTTGAGCGTGTAAAGGGCCTGATCACCGAGGTCGGTGCTCGGGTTGGCGTCGTTCTGGGCCACCAGGGTGACGCCCAGGATCGTGGACAGCGCCAGCGACACCGCCAGCACGACCAGCGCCAGCCGGAAGTTCGCGGCGTCGAAGACCGCGTAGAACAGCTTGCGGGACCAGATCACCACCGCGATGAACAGCGCCTGGACCACGAAGGCCACGATCAGCGGGGCCAGCGGCTGCAGGTCGGAGGAGCTGACGTCGTAGAGCAGGGCGCTGATGGCCAGCCAGCCCAGCGGCCCGACGAACAGGCCCAGCACCATCAGCAGCCACCAGGCGACGCGCTTGCGGCGTCGGATCGCGGCGCCCAGCATCAACATCAGCACGCCGAAGCCGATCGAGGGCACGCCGAGCAGGAACCCCAGGCTGAACAGGATGTAGTCCGGCAGCCGGTCGATGCGCTCGTTGGTGCGCGGCGAGAGGGCGGACAGGATCGAGGCCAGCGCGACGATCCGGCAGTACCAGACCAGCAGGGTCGGGATCCGTTCTCGGAAGCGCTGAGCGCGGCTCGTGGTCGCGGTCTCCGTCATCCGAACCCTTACCTCCGGCTGTGTATGGTTTCGCTGCTGATAGCGGTCCAATCTACTCAACGTCCGAGTTCATCCGGGAGTGCCGCAAGCAACACGTGGGCAACACGTGACGAGGTCACGCCATTGCGGGAGGGACGCAGGAGATTCCTGGTACTCTCCGGGACACCGCGGGTGGGAGCGGTAGTGAAGCGATCACTGCGGACCGATGTTGGGGGCGTACCCGATGGAGCAACAACCCGGACGGCGGCAGCCCGGACGGCAGGGCCACGGCCGGCCGCCTGCGGGCGGCGGCCGGGGGGCTCGGCCGCCGGAGGACTTCGTCGAGGATGATCCGACGATGGTTCGGCCGTTCGTGAAGAGCGGTTCCGGGTCTGGTTCGAGCTCTGGTTCGGACTCTGGTTCGGACTCCGGTTCCGGTTCTGGATCCGGCGGCGGGGGCGGACGGCGGGGACGTCAGGGTGCTGACGGCGCGGCGCCCGGCCCGCGGCAGGGCGGACGGCAGCAGCCGAACGGGCGCGCGCCGGAGCGGGAAGGCGGCCGCGGGCCGCAGAACGGCCGGGGGCCGGAGCGCGGGCCGCAGGGCGGCGGGCGCGGGTCGGAGAACGGCCGGGGGCCGCAGGGCGGTCGCGGTCGGCCGAACGGCGCGGGGGCGGATGCCGGGCGTTCCGGCGGTCCCGGCGGCGTGCCCGGCCCGCGGGCTCCGCGCGACATGGACCCGCACCAGGTCCCCGGGCTGGTCTCGAACCCGATGCCGGCGCCGCGCGCCGTGGCCCGGCCGATCCGGCCGGATCTGGCTCCGTACCCGGAGCTGGACCCGCCGATGAGCGACCTGACCACGACCATGCCGATCCTGGCGGTCCCGGCCGAGGACGAGTACTACGACGACCCGGAGTACGACGATTACGACAATCCGCCCCCGGGCGAGCAGGGCCACTTCCACGACGACGGCGACTGGGGCCGGCACCGCGGCTCGACGCGTCCGCCGCGGGCCCTGAAGGCGGCCGGGATCCTGGCCGGCGTGGTGGTCGCGGGGGTGGCGGCGTACAGCATCCTCGGCGGCGGTTCGAGTTCGCCGTCCGCCGGACCCGCGGCGGCCGGGGCGACGAGCGCGAGCGGGGCGGCGTCCGGTCCGGACACCCCCGCGAACAGCGCCACGTCCGCCGCCGCCGCGGCGGCCGCGCCGACGCCGACCGGCAGCCCGACCGACTCCGCGACGGACAGCACCAGCCAGACCAAGGCCTCGGCGTCGCACACCACGAAGACCGAATCGAAGGCCTCCACGCCGTCCCACCCCTCGTCGAGCACCGCGAGCATGGCCTCCCGGCCGAGCATCGCGCCGCCCACGTCCAGCGCCAGCGTCCCGGCCGCGCCGCCGCCGTCGACGTCCTCCTCGCCGACGTTCACCTCGCTGCAGATGGGCAGCAGCGGTCCCGCGGTCACCCAGCTTCAGCAGAACCTGAAGTCGGCGGGTTACGGCGGGTGGCCGATGAAGGTGAACGGAACGTTCGACGGCCCGACGCAGACCGCGGTCGAGAACTTCCAGGACGCCAACCCCGGCACGGCCTCCGCGGACGGCTACGGGGTCTACGGACCGGCCACTGACAAGGCGATGCAGCAGGCCCTGGGCTGATACCGGGATTCGGCCACACGGACGAACATCAGAGTGATAGCGTCGGTGATCGCCCAAAGTCGCGCCACGCCACGAAGGACGAACGGATAGGCAGAGATGGCCACACCGCAGCAGCCCTCGGAGCCCGACTTACCCCGGATACCGGTGCGGTCACTCCGCGAAGCGGACCGCCTCCGCGACGCACCCGCCCGCACCGATCCCCGCGAGAGCGCACCGACGCCGGCGCCACCCGGCCCCGGCCCGCAGACGGAGGAGTTCAGCGTGGCGGACACGAACGGCGCCCGGCGCCAGACCCCCGAACAGCCACACAGACAGCCGCACAGACAGCCGCGCACGATGCTCGACCAGGAGCGGAGCGCCGGCGGCGGAACGCCGTACACCGGCGCGAATCTGCCGATGGCGCAGCGGCGGGTGGCCGACCCGGGCTGGCTGCCCGGCGCGGGGCAGGGGCAGGGGCAGGGGCAGGGAGCCTCAGCGGGCCAGCATCCTTCGTTCCAACCGCGGCCGGCAGCACAGGGCCCCCAGAATGTGATGCCGCAGTCGGCGAGTGGCGGGAGTGGGCAGCACCCTTCCTTCCAGCCTCGGCCGAGCGCTGCGCAGCCGGGGAGCGGACAGCAGCAGCCGAGCAGTGGTCGGCACCCGCTTTTCGGCGAGCAGCCTGCGCCCATGCTGCGTCCTTCCTTCCAGGCGCGGCCCGCAGCTCCGCGACCAGCGGATCCGCAGGCGAGCACGCCGCAGCACCCGTCCTTCCAGCCGCGGCCGGCAACTCCCCAGGGGAGCGCCCCGCAGCATCCTTCGTTCCAGCCGCGCCCGGCGACCGGGCAGCCTGTTGACCGAAGCGTGGTGCCTCAGCAGCACCCCTCGTTCCAGCCGCGCCCGAGCGCTCCGCAGCCGGGCAGCACCGGTCAGCACTCTTCGTTCCAGCCCCGGCCGACGGCGCCGCAGCCGAGCACCGGTCAGCAGCCCGCTTTCGGCGAGCGACCGGCCGCGCGGCATCCGTCTTTCCAGCCGCGTCCGGCGGCCGGGCAGCCTGGCGGCCAGGGCATCGCGCCGCAGCAGGCGGGCCAGCACCCGTCCTTCCAGCCGCGGCCGGCTTCGCCAGCGCTGCCACAGCGGCAGGCGTCGGGCGATCCGTCCTTCCGCCCGCGCCCGAGCACTCTGCCCGGCGGCGCCGAGGGCGTCACCGAGGACCTGCGCGCGCCGCGGCGGCGGGAGCCCGAGTGGCTTCGGCCGGTCGGCGAGGATCGAATAGGGACCGAGGGGCGCGGTGAGGTCGCCCGGCTGTCCGAGCGGGCCACGGGCCGTGATCTGGTGCGGCGGCCGGTGGCCGAGACCGCGCTGATGCCCGCTTCGGGTTCCGGTGGGTTCGGCGGCGGCGATGACGACGATCTGCCCCCGTTCGGCCGGGGTGGTTCCGGTGACTCCGGTGACTTCAGTGCGTCCGGCGGGCGGCATCGGGGGCCGCGGCGGCCCGCGTTCCGCGCGGCCGTGCCGATCGCGGCGGTGCTCGCGGCCGGTGGCGGTGCGCTCGGATTGGTGCACGCCGTCAGTTCCGGGGCGCCCGGGTCGCAGGCCATGGACATGGCTTCGGGGAACAACGGGTCGGTGACCAGCGGGCTGGGCATCTCCTCCACCTCGAACGGTTCCACGTCCGGGGTCGGCGTCGGCGCCAGTTCCGACCCGGCGACCTCGCCGTTGGACGCGACCGCGTCCGGCCAGGACTCCCATTCCTCGTACGCTCCCGGCTCGCAGAACACCGCGCCCGGCGGCCACAGCACGGCACCCGGCGCGCCGGGCACCACCTCCACCGCCGGTGGCGGCACGACCTCGGCGCCCGGCAGCCCCGGCTCCTCGCTGCCCGGCCTGCCGTCGAACACGCAGGGTTCGACCCCGCCGCCGAGCACGCCGCCGGCCACCAACCCGCCGACCGGCGGGTCCGGTTCGACGAGTGCCCCGCCCAGCGCGTCGACGCCCCCCGGGACACCGACCCCGCCGGTCTCCTCGCCGCCCGGCACTCCGGGTACCCCGGCGCCGCCGACGTCGACGCCGACCAGCCCGACGCCCACCGGTCCGACGCCGACTCCCACGCCGACGCCGACCCCGACGCCCAGCAATTCGGCCCCGAGCAGCACGCCGACGATCTCGCCCAGCGCGGGCACCCTGCAGGCCGGCGACACCGGCCCGAACGTGTCGACGCTTCAGACCCTGCTGGACCGCCTCGGCACGCCCACCTGGGTCCCGGTGACCGGTGTCTACGACACCCGCACCACCGACGCCGTCGCCTACGTCCAGAACATGCTCAACATCACCGCGGACCCGCGCGGCGTCTGCGGCCCGACGACGGCCGCGGCGATCAACACGCTGGCGGCACACTGAGCCGGCGCGGCTGACGTAAAGCGACAAAGTCGCGCCGGGAGTGGCAGACTCCCGGCGCGACTTTCGTGTTCGCCGCAGTCCCCAATCGCCGCGGCCAGGAACCGCCGCGCCGTCAGCGATCCGGCCCGTAGAGCCGGTAATACCGCTCCACCAGCCCGCTCTCGGCGATCGAGGCGTCAGCC
>NZ_JAAFYZ010000226.1 GCF_018274385.1 Catenulispora pinistramenti
GATATATCTTCGATTTTTTGATAAAAACCTTCCAATATTTTTATATTGTTTTAGCGGAGATGTGTATAAGGGACAGGTCGTGGACTTCGGCTTCAAAGTGCTGCCCGACGCCCCGCCGCTGACCGAGCGGCAGGAGCGCGGGCTGGCGCTCGGTGCCGTCTACGCCGCCGGCGACTACCTGCCGATCAACGCCCTGACCACGGCGGCCGACCCGCAGACCGCGGCCAAGATCCTGGACCAGTCCTGGGAAGTGAACGACGCGCAGTCGGCCCGCCAGACCTACCGCTCCCTGCTGGACGGCGGCCACCGCGACCTCTACACCTGCGTGCGCGGCTACCTGAACGCCGGCTGGGACCTGAGCCGCGCCGAGGAGCGGGCCCGGATCGAGCAGGCGACGCGGGAGATCCCGGCGCTCGCGATGCAGCGCGGCCAGCGGCCGGACGTGGCGCTGAACTACTTCCAGTCGGGGTGGCAGTACCGGGCCTCGATGCAGTGGTACCACCCGCGCCGGATCATCGAGAGCATCGCCGCCTGGGACGCCGCGCGGGTGGTGCACGTGAGCCGGTTCATCGTGGACGCCGGGTTCCTGGACCCGGCCGAGGCGTGGGCGGCGATCGAGGCGGCCGTGCAGATGGCGCGGCCGGAGTACCCGTCGTGGGAGGAGTTCCAGCTCGGGTTCCTGGCCGGCCGGGTGTTCTGGGCGGCCAACGCCGGGTTCGACGGACAGGAGATCGACGCCGACTACCGCCGCTACACCGGCGGCGGGAAATCGCTGCTGAGCAAACCGGACAGCCCCTGGCTGCGTCTGCGCTGGTAGCGCGGCCCCAAAGTCGCTGGCCCGGGCGCTGTTCCCCCGGTGCGCTTCCCGGCGCCCGGGCCAGCTCATTTCTTCGGACGTCCCGCTCAGGTACGGATCACCCGGACTCCGGCGTCCGTGAACTCCCCCGCGGTCTCCTCGTCCAGTCCGGCATCGGTGATGAACAGATCGAGGTCGGCCAGCCCGCCGAAGCCCGCCATGCAGTCGTTGCCGACCTTGCTGTGGTCGGCGAGCAGCACGGTACGCCGGGCGGCACCGATCATCGCGCGCTTCACCGCGGCCTCGGTGAGGTCGGGGGTGGTCAGGCCGCGCGCCACCGAGACCCCGTTGGTGGCCAGGAAGGCGACGTCCGCACACAGCTGGGACAGCGGGTGCAGGGCCCAGTCGTCGACCGCGGCCATGGTGCGGCCCCGGATCCGGCCGCCGAGCATCAGGACCGTGAGATTGGACCGGGTGGCCAGCTGGGCCGCGAAGGCCGGCGCGTTCACCACGACGGTCAGCTCCCGGTCCACCGGCAGGATCTCGACCAGCCGGCCGGTGGTGGTCCCGGCGTCGATGATGACGGAGCCCTCAGCCGGGAGCTCCGCCAGCGCCGCCTTCGCGATCCGTTCCTTCTCCCCGGTCATCACCGCGTCCCGGGCGGCCACCCCGGGCTCGAATCCCAGTCGTTCGACCGGGATCGCGCCGCCGTGTACCCGCCGCACCACTCCGGCGCGTTCCAGCACGGTCAGGTCGCGCCGGATGGTCTCGGTGGTGACCGCCAGATCCTCGGCCAGCCCCACCACGTCGACCCGGCCGGCAGCCCGTGCCTTCGCCAGGATGGCCTGCTGGCGCTCTTCCGCGTACATAACCGCATTGTAAGAGCGCGCGGTGAACCGGAGATGTTCGTCAGCGCACGCAGGACATAGCGGAGGAGACACTCAGCGCCATCGGCCCGCCGCCCCGCGAGAGCCGCCGGAAGAAGCCGAGGATCCCGGTGAGGCCGTAAGCCCAGGAGGCGCTGTACTCCCCCGGGTCGTCGCGCACGAACACCGGGTGCTCTGCCGGTCCCGCGCTGCGCACGAGCATTTGGGCCACGACGGCGCGCGCCGCCTGCCAGTACCGCTCGTCGCCTTCCCGCCCGGCGACGTCGATCAGCATGTTGCCGATCCCGGCCAGGCCGCAGCACTGCGTCGGCTTGTCCATGCGCGGGATGAGGGCGGCGCAGGCGTCGGCGGCGCGGCGCGCGGCGGCGCCGTATGCGGGCTCGTTCAGCCGGTCCGCGGCGGTCAGCAGGCTGGTCGCGATCCCGGCCAGACCCTGGCACCAGGACGCGGCCAGCGGCGCGGTGGTGGGCCGGGACGACCAGGCGACGAGCCGGTCGGTACGGCGCACGAGCTCGCGGGCCCGCTCGTCGGCGCCGGTCAGCATGGTGTCCTCGCCGAGCCGGTCGCCGATGACGGCGAGCGCCTCGACGGTTCCGGCCAGGCCGTGGCCCCGGGCCGCCGACGGTTCGACCCCGGTCGACTCGCCGAGCAGGCCGGGCTGGGATTCGGGGTCGGGCATGGCGTTGGCCAGCACGTGGTCGGCGCAGAGCCGGGCGATGTCCAGGTGCGCGGGGCGGCCGTCGAGGTCGTGCAGCATCAGGTGGCCCAGGCCGATGCCGGAGGCGCCGCTGATCAGGTCGGAGTATTCCGGTTTCCAGTCCTGGCCGGGGGTTTCGGCGACGCCGGGGAAGGTGTCCGGGACGGCCCCGGCCGCGAGCCGCTGCGCGGCGCTGAGCTGGAAGACGTCCAGGCCGGTGCGTCCGGTCCACAGCCCCGGGCCGAGCCGGACGACGTCGGCACCCCGGCGGCTGAACGGGACCAACCGCGCGACCAGCGCCGGGACGCCGGGCTCTGCCAGGTGTTCCAGCAGTTCCAGTCCGATGCCGGCGCCGCCCCGATAGACGCAGCCGTCCACGCCGACCTGTTCGGTGCGCGGAACCTCTGTCAGAACCCTGCGAGCCTGCCGGGTGAGGTCGGTCAGCAGGTTCGCGCCGATCTGCTCGATCAGGTCGTCGGTGACCGGCGCGGATTTCGGGAGCGCGGTGCGGGTCCGGCGGACCGGGGAGAAGTCGCCGGCGGCCATCCGCCGTGCGGCCTTGTGCACCCGCACGTCGTCCATGCCGAGCAGATCGCAGATCAGCCCCATGACACCGCCGGGGGCATCGCCGCAACGCGCCCGGATCATCCGTAACGCGATGCGCCGCGGCTCGTCCACGTCGTCGCTCAGCACCACCGCGGGTAACGCCGACCAGGCATAGCAGAGCGTGGTTCCGAGGGCGACCAGATCGTCGCCGGTCGTCGGCTCCTCGTGTTGGAACTGCCGGGCCGAGGAGTAGCCGGAGGTGCCGCCCGGCAGATACAGGCCGTTGTGGCCGGCCAGCCCCAGATCGATCAGCTGCGCGGCGCCGTCCGGGGCGACGACGACGTTGCGCGGGTTGAGGTCGCGGATCAGGACCCCGCGCTCGTGGACGGCCAGGATCACCGTCGCCAACTGCCGGGCCAGGCGCTCCAGCGTGCGGCCGGAGACCGCGCCGGCGGAGTCGGCGGTGGCGTAGCGGCCGCATCTGACCACGTCGTCGGCGAGGTTGTACCGGCCCACGTCCCGGGTCACCAGGAACTCGTCGGTGCCGGCCCGGAAGTGGTCCACGTACCCTGCGACGCCCGGCACGCCCTCCAGCACGGCCAGCACCCGCCGCTCGTTGCGCACCCGCAGCCGGGTGTCGACGCCGTCCTCGCCCTCGTCCACCAGGGCCCGCGACTGCTTGACGATGACCCGGCCGCCGTCGCGCACGTCCACCGCGCGCATCACGTCGCCGCGGCCGGCGTGCACGATGCCGCCGTCGATCTCGTAGTGGTCGCCGAGCCGGGTCGGGGCGTTCGGCGGGCGCTCCCAGTCGCGCGCGCCGGGGGCGCCGGTGAACGGGTCCACGGCCCAGGTCGGCTGCCGGTAGCGCAGGGTCGCCAGCGCCGGGAACTCCTCGCCGTCCGGGCCGGTCAGCGTCATCACCAGCTTGCCCTGGGCGTCGGCGCCCCACGGCTTGTCGATCGGTCCGTAGCGGTAGTAGACCGGGGCGTCGGCGGCCACGCGGCGATCGCTGAGCACACGCGGCGCCGCCCGGCCGGCTAAGAGACGCGCGAGCATCAGCCCCACGTCGCGCACGCGGTCCTGCTCGGGGTAGACGGTGAACGCCTTGCCGATCGAGGCCGGGGTGGTGGTGCCGTCGTTGAGCCGGGCCAGGGCCCCGGTGGAGCGGGCGACCTTGAAGGCGCAGCCCTCGGCCAGCAGCGCCGGCACGATCACGTCCGCGGTCTCGGCCAGCGCGCCGGTGCGGCTGGAGACGTGGAGCTTCCAGCCTTGTTCCACGACGTGCGCGCCCGGCGGCCGCACGCCCAGCCACGTGGTGCCCGCTTTGAGCCCGATCTCGACACCGGCCCGGGCGGCGTGCGTCCGGATCAGCCGCTCCACATCCTCAGGCGACAGCCCGCCGTTCATTCGAACGTCCCTCTTTCGTGGTGCTGTAATGCCGTGTCGCCGTATAGCAAGCAGTCAGTCCTGACTCGGTCCGCCCCCAGCGCGCCGTCAGTCGGGGACTACCAGGGGAAACTCGTGGCGAAGAACCAGTGGCTCACTTGGTCGCCGCAGCAGTGCAGGCACTGGCTGTGGTCCAGCGCGGCGTCGGCGATCCCGGTGAAGGCGGTGTCCACGTCGAGTTCGTCGGCATCGGTCTCGCGTGGCTCCAACTCGAGCAGTTCGTTCATCTTCGCACTCCTTGGGAAGGCATCCGATGCTCGGACTCTGCCCTGTCTAACCGCCCTCGGGGCAGGCGTCAATGGGTGATCGACTCTCCGTGTGAAAGGGCTCGGCGGACCTGACGGCGCCGTGCGTTCTCCTCCGCCACTAGCATCAGGACCATGACAACGGTCAGCCCGAGAAGTTGGACCGCCGCCGAGGCGCGGGCCAGCGGAATCGTGGCGAGCACGGCCACCGTGCCGAGGGCCCGGAAGAACATGGGAGAAATCCGCAGGCTCATCCGGAAACAAAGATCGCCGGCCAGGAACACCGCGACGCCGGCGGCCAGGACCACCGCCGCGGGCGTCGGCAGCGCGGCCCCGAGGTGGGCGATCGCCTTCTTCAGCCCGGCGGCCAGGAAGGCGATCCCCAGCAGCATCGGGATGAAGCTGTAGTAGTAGGCACGCATCCCCAGCCGGAAGCGCTGGATGCCGGTGACGTGCCCGAGCGCGTGTTCGGCGGCGGACTCGTCGTGCCCGAAGTAGCTCCACCACAGCGTCGCGGTCAGCGCCAGGGCCAGCGCGATCCCGGCGGCGAGCGGCCAGTCCAGGCGGGTGCCGTTGGCGCCGGCGCCGATCGCCACCACCGACTCGCCGAAGGCGATGATGAGCAGCAGGCCGTGCCGCTCGACGAAGTGCGCGGGGTCCAGTTCGCCGACGTGCTCGGTGACCAGCGCCCGGCCCTCGCCGTAGTCGCCGCGGACCCGCCCGGAGATGATCGGCGCGACCTGCTGGAGCAGTACGGCGGCCAGCCAGAGCAGATCGGTGGCGGTCGCGCCCTGCACGGCGCCCGCGGCGGTGACGCAGCCGGCGGCGGCCAGGTTCGGCAGGGCGAAGCTGAGCACGTACTTGCGGTGGATCAGCGCGTACAGGGCGCTGTGGACGGCGGTCACCAGGATGTAGGCCAGGCCGAAGGCGACGCCGTCCACGGTGAAGACCTTCGGGATCGCCAGCGCGCACAACAGGAACCCGAACATGCCGACCACCAGGACCACCCGGCGCGCCAGGTTCTCCGGCGGCACCTGGTTGGTCAGGTACGCGTACGCCCCATACATCCAGTACAGCACCGCGAAGATCAGCAGCACCCGGCCGGCCTGCGCGAACGACAGGTCGCCGACCAACAACACCGTCAGCTGCGTGATGGTGAACACGAAGACCAGATCGAAGAACAGCTCCAGGGTGGTCACCCGGCGCGGTGCGCTCTGCGTGTCCGCGGTGGCCTCGTGCTCGGCGGGGGCCGGCATCGCGGTCATGATCTCCCCTGGTTCGTGTCGTCGGTGCCGGCCTCACCTTAGCCGTGGGCGGCCCCGCGATGATCGTCGCCCATCTGGCCGAATCATGGTGTAGAGGCGAGACAGGGAACGAATAGGCGGTATCGGAAACCCATCATCAATCTTGGAGGAATCGAAGGATGACGCTGCGCAGAACGCTCGCGCTGTCGGCCGCCCCGGCGGTGCTGGTCCTGGGTGCGGCCGGGACCGCATCGGCGGACGGGCACGGATACCGGCACGGGGACACGGTGCGTGCGGACGGCACCCGGGTAACCGCGTCGGCCGTGCACCACACACTGCCGTCGGCTGTGTCCCCCCGCGGGAACAACAGCGCGTGGGTGGTCGGCGTCGGGCAGTGCGACATCGCCTCGAATTCCGACTGCTGGTCGTACATCGACCCGAACAACGGCACACCGTGCCCGTCGGGCCACTTCTGCATCTACACCAGCACGGCCGCGGGCCCGGGCGTCAAGGTGTTCTCGTTCTACCACTGCACCAACGGCGGCTCCGAGTGGGCGCTGAAGGACTGGCAGGGCCCGGGTCTGGCCGACAACAACAACTCCGGCGGCGGCCACGGCTACCTGAAGGGCGTCAACCACAACGTGCTGGTGGACTTGGCGCCGGGCGGCTCCGGGGACTACGACTTCACTCCGGTCTGGTACGTCCGGGCCTGCTGATCGCCGGCTGATCACTGCTGATCACTGCTGATCGGCGAACAACAAAGCGGTCCGTCACCCCCGTGGATGACGGACCGCTGCTTCGTGCCCGCTGACCGCCCGCTAACCGCGCGCCAGCCGCTCGGTCAGCCGCTCCTTGGCCGCCGGCCACTCGTCCTTGAGCATCGAGAAGTAGACGCTGTCCCGGAACGTCCCGTCCGGCCGCTGCCGGTGCCGCCGGAGCACGCCTTCGCGCTGCGCGCCGAGCCGGGCGATCGCGTTCTGCGACCGCTGGTTCAGGTGGTCGGTCTTCCACTGCACGCGCCCCATGCCCAGATCCTCGAAAGCGTGGGTGAGAAGCAGGAGCTTGGCTTCGGTGTTGACCGGGCTGCGCCAGTAGGCGCTGCCGTACCAGGTCCAGCCGATCTCCAGCCGCTCGTCGACCGGGCTGATGTCCAGGAAGGTGGTCCAGCCGACGGCGCGGCCGGTGGCCAGCACGATGACCGCGAAGGCGACGAAGGAGTCGTCGGCGAGCAGCACGTCCAGCTTCGCGCCGAGCTCTTCCTCGGTCCGCGGGGTCGGGCCGCCCTGCCAGCGCCAGACCTCGTCGTCGTTGCCGCCGGCCGCGAACAGATCGGAGAGGTGGCCGCGGGTCAGGGGCTCCAGGCGGATGTGGGAGCCGGTGAGGGTGGTAGGCGCGGGCGTCTTCGCTGTCATGATCCGGAGCCTAGCCGACCATTGAACTAGTGACAACCATGTTTGTACTAGTTCATTTACTCGGCCCGCCAGACCTCGGCGTTCTCGGCGGCGTACTGCGCCAGGGTGCGCGGGGCCCGGCCGGTGAGGCGTTCCACGACGTCGGTCACCGGGGCGTTGCCGCCGTCCCGGATGACCTGGAACAGACCGCGCTGGGCCAGGATCGTCCGCTCGCGCACTCCGGCGGCGCGCGCCCCGGCCGCCGCCCGCTCCGGTGGGATCGCGCGGTAGGCCAGGGTCCGCCCGGCGGCCTCGCCCAGGATCGCGACGGCGTCGGCGTGGCTCAGGCTCTGCGGGCCGGTGATGGTCAGCGTCCCCCCCCGAAGCCGCCTTCGGCGAGGACCGCGGCGGCCACCTCGGCGATGTCTCGGGTGTCGACGAAGCTCACCGGCGCGTCGGCGGCGTCGAGCTCCAGGCCGCGACCGAGGAGCGCGGGGACGAAGGCGGTCCCGAAGTTCTGGAAGAACCAGTTGGGGTGCAGGATGGTCCACTCCTTGCCCGAGGCCCGGACCGAGCGCTCCCAGTGCGCCATCATCGCCTCGTCCGGCAGCAGCTCGGTGCCGATCACCAGAACGGTCATCTCCATCAGCTCCCTGAGTTCGTTCCCTCGGTTACGTGTTCGACGGTAGGGCGCGGTCGGCGGATGATGAATGTGGTCGAGTCCTGAGAACATGTCCGATCGTCCAGTCCTGGCCGTAGCATCGGGAGTGTGGACGTACTCACCGATGCCCTGGCGGCGATGCGGGTCGGACAGACGCGGTCGGCGCGCACCGAGGTGCGCGCGCCTTGGGGGCTGCGGTTCCCGGCGGTCGGCGGGACGACGTTCCACGTGCTGCTGCGCGGCCGGTGCTGGCTGCTGCCGCCGGACGGGGAGCCGGTGGAGATGGCCACCGGCGATGTGACGCTGCTGCGGCACGGGAGCACCGTCTCGCTGGCCGACGATCCCGCGACGCCGCTCCAGGACTTCCGGCCGGGGATGTGGCGTCCTGGGCAGACGATCGGACGCGTGGACGTCGAAGGGCCCGGAGAGCGTTCGCTGCTGGTGTGCGGGGCCTATCAGTTGGGGCGGACGCGGCCGCACCCGCTGCTGGCGGAGCTCCCGGACCTGTTGCTGCTGCGCGCCGACGAGACGCCCGGGCTGGCCGCGGCCGTCGCGCTGCTCGGCGCGGAGCTGGAGGAGGCCCGCGCGGGCCAGGACGGCGTGGTCCCGGCGCTCGTCGACGCGATGCTGCTGCTGATCCTGCGGGCGTGGATCGAGCGCTGCGCCCGCGGCGCCGCCGACATCGGCTGGCCCGGCGCGCTGACGGACGCCGCGATCAGCGTGGCGTTGGCGGCGCTGCACGACGAGCCCGGCCGCGCCTGGACCGTCGCCGGACTCGGCGACCGGGCCGGACTGAGCCGGTCGGCGTTCGCGCAGCGGTTCACGGCGCTGGTCGGCGAGCCGCCGCTGACCTACCTGACGTGGTGGCGCATGACGGTCGCGGGCCGGCTGCTGCGCGAGTCGGACGCGCCGCTGAGCGCGGTGGCCGAGCGGGTGGGATACGCCTCGGAGTTCGCGTTCGCGAAGGCGTTCAAGCGGGAGTTCGGGATCGCGCCGGGGCGGTATCGGCGGGAGGCGGCAGTGGCTGCTTAAGGCCGCGGCGGCTGCTTGAGGCCGCGGTTGGCTGCTTGAGGCGGCTTGAGACCGGCTCCGGAAAGCCAAAGCGCCGCCCCGGCTCAGGAATGCGGGGCGGCGCTGTGTGGCCGCCGCCCCGGCTCAGGAATGCGGGACGGCTTCCGTGGAGTCGCCCCGGCTCAGGAATTCGGGGCGGCACCGGTTGGCGTCGCCCCGGCTCAGGAATGCGGGACGGCACCGTCTGGGGCGGAGGGCTCGCGGCCCGCCGCGGTCAGTGAGTGGCAGAGAAGTAGTGAGGTCGCTGGAGACAGGTTCCTGATCCTGACCGAGTGACTAGGCCGCGTTATCACCGGCCCCGGAAGCCGCGGCGGCGGTGCCGACACCGATCACGCCGACCCCCAGCTCCACGCCGACCTCGTCCGCGCCGGCCGGCATGGTGATCACCACGCCCAGCTCCTGCCGGATGGCGTGGGCCGCGGCGCCGAACACCAGGCTGTGCGTCCCCAACGTCGTGGCCCGCAGCACCAGCTGCTCGAACCCCGACATCACGCGCACCGCCAGCAGTTCGTTGACCTCCCGCATCAGCGGCGGGCCGAGCGGGTCGGCGGCCATCGGGCCGCCGAGGATGAACTCGGTGACGTCCAGCGTGCCGGCCAGGGTGGACAGCAGCCGCGCCACCTCGCGGGCGGCGCGCGTCACGCGCTCGCCGAGGGCGCGGGCCTGCTGGCCGTCGCCGCCGGCCAGGTAGCTGGCCACCGTCTGCTCGGAGGCGTCGCCGAGGATGACGGGCTGCACCGCGACCGTCTCCAGGCAGCCGATCAGACCGCAGTGGCAACGCAGTGAAGTGCCGATGTCGATGTGGCCGATCTCGCCGCTGCGGAAGTTGCCGCCGTGGTAGAGCCGGCCGTCCAGGACGATGCCGGCGCCGATGCCGGTGCCGATCCACAGCACCGCCACGGTCTTGTCCCGGTCGGTGCAGATCGCGACCTCGGACAGCGCGACGGCGTTGGCGTCGTTGACCACGTGGACCGGCAGGCCGTCGCAGAGTTCTGACAGCTCGTGGCCCAGGGAGACCATGTGCCAGCCGTAGTTCACGGCCTCGCGGATGACGCCGTCGTCGCCGACGATGCCCGGGACGGCCACGCCGACGCCGGTGATGCGGCCCGGGGTCGGCGCCCCCATCCGGTGCACCATGTTCGACACGGCGGTCAGCGCCGGTGCGTCCAGGGGGCGGGAGACGGTCTCGGTCGCCTCCATGTGCCCGTTGAGCGTGAAGCGGCTGGCGGTGATGCGCTCGTTGGCCACCTGGACGCCGATGAAGCGGTGGTGCGCGTCGTCCAGATCGAGCAGCACCCGCGGCTTGCCCACCGGCTGCGCCTCGCGGCCGGCCTCGCGGACCAGCCGGCGCTCGATGAGGTCGCCGACGATCTCGGACACGGTGGCGGTCGGCAGCCCGGTCTCCCGGATCACATCGGTACGTGAGAACCGGCCCTCACCCGCGGCGACGCACTGGAGGACCAGCACATCGTTGCGCGCCCGAAGGGAACTCTTGGTCCCCTTCTGGGTGAACCGGAGCTGGGTCACAACGGCCGCCATTCTTGCATCGTTCATCGATGTAACGTCGCGGGAACTGTAGGGCGGACCAGCTGTAGCGGTCAAGGGGACTCGATAGGCGACCCCCTCTGAGCTGGCCGGATAGTCGGGGATTCAGAATCCTGGAAACAGCGGACCGGGAAAGACCCCGCCGAACCCCGGGAACTATCGGAGACCGAACAAGCAGATGGCGCGGCGATGGCCCCCTCGGAACCCTCCGAGGGAGCCATCGCCGTGTGCTTACCGGCCATCGCCGTGTGCACTACCGGGCCAGTGCCGGCTTCGGCGCCGTCGCCACGTTCGCCTTGCGCAGGGCCAGCGTCCCGGTCCGGCCCAGCAGCATCGCGATCGCCATCAGCACCAGCGCGTCGGTCAGGGCGTCGGCGGTCACGGAGTGCTGGTACATCCAGCGGCCCAGCGAGTCGGCGAACCAGTGCTGCGCGCCGTAGGAGAAGGCCAGGCGCGCGCCGACCACGGTGATCCACAGCGCCGCGTAGCCGGCGCCGCCCCGGGTGAAGACCTTGCCGCTGCCCGGCTCGCGCCGGGTGGGCAGCAGCCCCGCGGCGGCCAGCCCGAGCAGCAGGCCGACCGCGGCCAGGGCCAGCTCCAGGACCAGTCCGGACCCGGAGGTCGCGGGGTGCTTCAGATACATCGGGACGATGACCGCGGCCACGAGCGCCGGCCGCAGCAGCCGGCCCTTGTTGACCTCCCGGCGGCCCAGGTCGGTCCCCAGCACGGAAGCCAGGACGACGAGGTTGACGATCCAGACGCTGGCGCTCATGGCGGGTCTCCTGACCTTCTCGCGATTCCGCCGGGGTTTTCCCGACACCTTGAGAATCGCCGATCAGGCCAGGTCAGAGCTTCAACCCAGAGGTGGAAGCGGGGTGGAGACCGGGTGGAGCGCGGGTTGGGCGGCACCGACGGGAGCGTCGGTACGGGTACTGACACCGGCGCCGACGGTGACCACCCCGGCGGTCACGTCCGCACGGAAGGACAGGCTTCGGGCCCAGGCCGTGACCACCTTGTCCAGCACGTCCACCGACGCGGCGCTGGAGGCGTGGCCGCGGATCACGAACCGCACCCCGGCGCAGCGGGCCACCCCGCACAGCGTCAGCCGCGGGAGGAACTGGAAGGAGGAGTCCTCCGGGTCGCGGTGCACGGTGGTCTGGAACAACCGCGCGGCGGGCCCGTCCGGGAGCTCGACTTCCTTTATCCGCTCGGACACGACCTCGTGCTTGGCCGGGTCCAGCACCTCGTCCGCGAGCGCCTCGGCCGGAGTCAGCGGCTCCTCGGTGTTGTCGTAGACCGAGAACCCGACCCATACGTGCTCTGAGGTCCGGCCCGGCTCGGGGTAGAGGACCGCGGCGTAGGCGCACTCCAGGTCCTCGGCCGCGAACAGCATGTCGCGTATGTCGTCACGGATGTCCGTGAGCACGGCGGCCCGCGGCTGGGGACCGAGGTCCAGGAGCTTCATGGCGCCGGCGACCGCGGCGTCGTAGCGGACCGGTGGGAAGTCCAGGGCGGTCAGGTCGACCGCCCGTCCGGGATAGGCCGTCTGCCAACTGGTGTATGTGTAACGGACGTCTGCGGTGTTCCGCATCCCGATGCACTCTCCTCGCGCTGTCGCGCATTTCTAGCGGCTTTCGGGATCACCTTACCCAGGCGATGACATAGCGGGATCTTCGCAAACGAACCTCAAATGCCCCCGGGGCGAACGCACACGTCGCCCCAATGAGGTGATCACCGAACGTATTTGAGTGTTCACAGCCGTCACCGGTACTCGGTCAGCCTCGGCCGCACCCCGGTCACCGCCAGCCCCACCGCCACCAGGCACGCCACGATCGGCAGCCACTCCCACAGCCCCAGCTCGTCCGCCCCGGCGTTCACGTTCGAGGTGAAGGCGGCGGCGTTGATGTCGATGGTCTTCTGCACCGCCGCCGCATACGCGACGAACGCTCCGTCGGAGTCGGAGGCGGCGGGACTGGTGTCGAAGAGGATGGCGCCGGACAGGTCGGTCGCGAGCTTCTGCCGGAAGACGCGGTCGTCGAGTTCGTAGGTCTGATACGTGCGCAGCATCTGCTCCGCGGCGGCCCGCTCCCCCGGGAAGGTGATGTTCTTCATCTCGGTCCCGAGGTAGCCGCCGAAGTTCACCGGGTGCGAGGGCTCGTTGAAGTACGCGTCCAGATCGGCGCGCACGGCGGCGTCATAGGTGTCGAGCGTGACGTTCGGGCCCGGGTCCAGCAGCGCGCGGCTCTTGGCCAGGAACGAGGCCTGATACTGCGCGGCGCGCGAGGGGTCGACGACGATGCGGCTCTCGTCGGCGTTGGCGTCGGTGCCCTCGGCCTTCGCGGCGGACAGGGCGGCCACGGAGTCGTAGGCGTCCTTCTTCGCGGCGCGCAGGTGCTCCGAGGCCGAGCCCATCGATACCGCGCCCCACACCATGACGACCGCCGTGAGCACCGTCGCCCCGACCAGCCCCGGATTCAGCGTGCGGCGGGTGCGGCGGGTCAGCCACAGCTCGAACCCGACGAACACGCCGAGGGCCAGCACCCCGGTGGCCACGATCCACCAGACCGCCTGCTGCGCCAGGCCGCGCCGGTTCTGGTACGAGGACTCGAGCGCGGCGCCGTTGGTATCGGCGACGGCATGCGCGGCCGGCAGGACGGAATCACGCATCAGGTCCGTGGCCTTGGCGTACTGCGTCGACTCGGACTGCGGGAGTTCCCCGGCGGCCCGGTTCGCGGCGGTGGTCTCGACGTAGATGACTTGCGCGGCAGCCGCTTCGTAGCTGCCCAGTGCGTCCAGGGCCTGACCCACCTGCTGCGCACCGGCGCCCCCGGCGCCCGCGTGCAAGGCCGCCATCTGCAGATCGTGGTCGGCCTCACTGCGATCGGCTTCGAAGAGCTTGGTGAACGCCGCGCGATCCACACCCGGGCCGAGGTTCTTGTCCCCGACCATCAGGATGTTGGCGAGGTTCGCGTCCATGTCGTTGAGCGCGTAGATGAGGTCGTTGCCCGCGGAGACCTGCGGCTCTTCGGTGGCGCCGATAGTGGTGAAGCCGGACCGGACGTTCGCGGCCGACAGCGCGGCCAGGACGGCGAACAGGACTGAGACGGCGATCGCGGTCGCAGTGAAGGCTTTCAGGAGCCAGGGGGTGGTTCGGCGCTTCCAAAAGGGGCGGCGCGGCTCGGGCGCGGACAACTGCCGAGACGCGTCCGGGGAGGTCGGCGGGGGCGCAACTGCGGTCATGCCCCTCAGCAAACGGCCTCCCCGGCGGCCCGATGGCCGTGCTCACGCGATACGCGCGCGCTACGGCATAACGCAAACGCGGCGCGCATAAGTCGCCTGATCAGGCGTGGTGGAGCCGGTGTTCAGGCGGCGAGGCCGACCAGGCGTGCGCTCAGCTTCCAGAGCCGGTCCACGGAGCTCTTGTCGTCCATCAAGGTATTGGGAACGGATTCGGCGACGCCCTCGTAATACGCGCCGTCCTCGACCCGCCCGTTGGCCAGCGCCAGGATCGCCGCCGCCCCCTCCGCCGCCGGACGCCCCGTGTCGCGGGTGTAGTTGCGCACCATGTCGGTGGCGAGCACCCCGGGGTGCACGCCCACGGCGATCAGGTCGGCACCGCCTCGCACGGCAACGGCGCGGGTGAAGAGGTTCAGCGCGAGCTTCGACTGCGCATACGCGGCGACGGCCGAGTACCGCTTGCTGGACTCGACGTCGCCCCAGTGCACGCGCCCGCCCCGGTGCAGAGCCGAGGACACGTTGATGACCCGGCTGCCGGGCTTGGCGGTGAGCGACGGCCACAGCAGCCGGGTGAGCAGGTAGGGCGCGAGGTAGTTCACCTGGAACGTGACCTCGTGGCTGTCGCCGGTCACCGCCCGCGAGGGCGAGCCGAACACCCCGGCGTTGTTGACCAGCAGATCCACTCGCGGGTACTCCCGCGCGACGCGCTGCGCCAGCGCCGCGACCTGCCCCAGATCGGTGAAGTCGGCCCCCATCGGCACGATCCGGTCCACGGCGCGGCCCTCCCCGGCCAGCTGCTGTCGGGCCTGCTCCGCCGCCTCGGGCGTTCGCGCGTGCAACAGGACCGTGCCGCGCTCGGCGGCCAGCAGACGCACGATCTCGCGACCGAGGCCGGCGTCGGCGCCGGTGACCAGGGCGGTTCGGGGGGAGGCGGACAGAGGCATGGTGTTGCTCAGCTGCTTTCTGGGACTTGGGTCGGTTGTCCGGGTCGGTTGTCGCCGGATTTCAGCCAGGCGAGTCAAGCAGAGTTCGGACATACCGGGCAATGGTGCATATGGGGATCAAGCGGCGCGCCTACGAGTGGCTTACGGCTGGAGTCGAGCCCGATCCCTTGACGTCCGCATTGGTCTAGTCCACGCTCCACCCTGCGGGGTCACTCAGTAGCCGCAGCAATGAGGAGACCTGATGAACAAGGAGCCCACCACAGCACCAGCAACAGGCAGAACCGACGCCCCGGCACCATCGCGCCGCCTGGCCGGCGTGATAGGCGCCGTGGCAGCCGGAGCGCTGGCCGCGGCCGGCGTCGCGGTGGCCGCCGGCGGCGCCAATGCCGCCGACGCGAACCTGCTGACGAACGCCGGGTTCGAGGCGGGCACGCTCGCCGGGTGGTCGTGTAGTGCGAACAGCGGGTCGGCGGTGACCAGCCCCGTGCACTCGGGCTCGTACGCGCTCAGCGCCACGCCCGCCGGTTCCGACGACGCGCAGTGCACGCAGACGGTCAGCGTGCAGCCGAACTCGTCCTACACCCTGTCCGCATGGGTGCAAGGCAGCTACGTGTACCTGGGCGCCACCGGCACCGGCGGGACGGATCCCAGCACCTGGGGCAGCAGCACGGCGTGGAGTCAGCTCAGCACGTCCTTCACCACCGGCGCGTCCACCACCAGCGTCACCGTCTACCTGCACGGCTGGTACGGCCAGGGCACGTACTACGGCGACGACGTCAGCCTGCTGGGACCGGGCGGCGGCGGCTCATCGAGCAGCCCGCCGACCACGCCGAGCACCCCCACCTCGCCGTCCACCTCCCCGACCTCCTCCGCTCCCCCGCCGCCGCCGGACACCGGCTTCAACCACCCGGCGTACTTCATGCCGCTGGACAACAGCCCGCAGGCGATCTCGGACGTCATCAACGCCGGCGAGAAGGAGCTGAACCTGGCCTTCGTCCTGGACTCCGGCGGCTGCACCCCGGCCTGGGGCGGCAACGCCTCGACGCCGGTCTCGTCGGACACCACGGTGGCGGCCGACATCAGCGCACTGCGGGCGGCCGGAGGTGACGCGGCGGTCTCGTTCGGCGGCTACAACGGCACCGAACTCGGCTCCAGCTGCGGCAGCGCGGACGCCCTGGCCGCCGCCTACCAGCAGGTGATCACCAAGTACCAGCTGAAGCACGTCGACTTCGACTACGAGAACACCGCGCTGGACAGCAACACCGCGGTCCGGTTCGGCGCCATCAAGATCCTGGAGCAGAACAACCCGGGCCTGGTGGTCTCCCTGACCATCCCGATGACCACCGTGGGCTTCCCGGGCTCCGGGGTCGACGAGATCAAGCAGGCGGTGGCGGCCGGGGCCCGGCTGGACGTCGTCAACATCATGGACTTCGACACCGGCCTGACCTCCGGCACCGAGATCGGCCAGACCGAGGCGATCGCGAACGACGCAATCTCGCAGCTGCAGTCCATCTACGGCTGGAGCGCCGCACAAGCCTGGTCGCACCTGGGCCTGCAGATCATGAACGGCCACACCGACCAGCCCTCGGAGCTGTTCCAGCTCAGCGACTTCTCGGCGCTGCTCGCCTTCGCGCAGGCGAACCACCCGGCATGGTTCTCCTACTGGTCGGCGAACCGGGACCGGGCCTGCGACCCGAGCGTTCCGCACAACTGGGCCGACGGCGCGTGTTCCAGCGTGACGCAGAACCCATGGGACTTCACCAAGATCCTGGTGCAGTACACAGGCTGAGAAAAACACGGACGCCACTGACAGAAGGTGTCAGTGGCGTCCTCCTACCGTCGGACCATGAGCTACCCGACACCCATCGCCTGGCACGCCGGAACCGACATCCTCGACGGCCGCCCGGTGAAGCGCTACCACATCGCCCGCGACGCGACCCCGATCCCACCGGAGTGGGAGAAGACCGCACTGGACCTGATGCCCGGCATGTTCGCCCCCGCGGACGAGACGCCACCCGCGGCGTTCACAGTGCTGTTCCGCAGCGGCGCGGGGCTCCACCTGAACGTCTACAGCTGGTACTGGGACAACGTGATCCACGGCAAGTTCGCAACCGGCGGCGTGCCATTCCTCGGCAGCCCGGACGAGGACCCCGGGCACCTGGCGCCGGTGATCCCGCCGGTGCTGGGGTGCGTCTACGAACTCGGGGTGCTGGTACACGAGCGGTCGGCGTGGATCCGGCACATGCTGATGAATGAGAAGCCTGATATGGATGCCTACCTGGCCGACGTGCTGCCGACCGGGCCGGCGGGGCTGCCGGATGTGCCGTCCGGGCTGCCGCAGCTAGTACCGGTGCCGGTATCGGTACCGCATCAGGCAACCGTTGCCCGGTAGTTCGCGACGTGCCGGTGGGTGGAGTTTGCAGGAGGATGGAGTTTGCGAGCCGGGTTGCGGTTGGGTTGTGGTTTCAAGGCTTTTTACGGCCTTCGGTCACAGTTGTGCCGGTTCGGGGTTCGGGGCCGCAGGTGTGTTTGTCGGCTGCCGGTTTCCGCGTTCACAACCCCGCCGCACCTCAGGCCTCTTCAACTCCAGCAAGTCAGATCAAGGACACAGGCCAGATCAAGAGCAAGATCAACAGCGCAGGCAAGATCAAGAGCTGAAGATCAAGAGCTGAAGGTCAAGGTCAAGGGCTAGCCGGAAAATGGAGGTGCCGATGGCAGGGTGGAGTGTTCCGGCTGCCCGGAAGGTTTGTGGTTGTGGCGGGTGGGGGCTGGGTCAGGCTGCTTCGGTGAGGGTGACG
>NZ_JAAFYZ010000227.1 GCF_018274385.1 Catenulispora pinistramenti
GTCCGGGGCCGGCCAGGCCGGCCCCGGACGGCGCACCACCGCTCCCGATCTGCGAACCCTGACGCGACGAGCCCGAAGCCGAAGCATGCGCCCCGCCGCCGCCCACCGCGAGCGCCCCGACGACCACAGCCACAGCCACGACCAGCACGGCGGCACCGCCGCCGATCACCATCCGGCGCCGCCGCCGATCAGCGTCTCCCGCCGCCACAGCGGCGCCATCCACCAGCCCGAGCGGAACAGCGACCGTCTCAGCCTCCGGCGAGGGCTCCGAAGGCAGCGGCAGCGCCCCGCCACCAACGCCACCGACCGCATGCTTGTCGACCCCATGCTTGTCGACCTCATGCTTGTCCGCACCCACGCGAACCCCCCGAATATTCAGATCATCGAACGCCGACAGACGAGCGACTGATCGTATCCGTCCAGTCCTCGCCTGCAAACCGGGAAGCCGACCGCCGTCCCCGGAGCGTCCGTTCGACTCGCGTTCAGCGGATCCCGAGCTTGCGCATGAACCGCAGCCCCTTGACCGTCTTGGCGACCTGCTTGGCCCAGTCGGTATCCGGCGGGTTCGTCAGCACCTGCTTCTTCAGCACCGCGACGTTCTGCACGTCGGTGTACTTCAGCATCCCGGCATCCCCGTGCCGACTGCCGACCCCGGAGGCCTTGAACCCACCCGACGTACTCTTCTTCGAAGCGTAGGAGACCGCCAGCCCGTCGTTGACGTTGATGTTCCCGGCCCTGATCCGGCGCCCCACGCTCTCAGCAGCCTTGCGATCGCCGCCCCAGACGCTGGCGTTCAGCCCGTACTCGGTGTCGTTGGCCAGCGCGACGGCCTGTTCGACGCTCGCGTAGCCGTAGATCGAGACCACCGGCCCGAAGGTCTCGGTCCGGGCCAGCACCATGTCCTCGGTGACATCGGTGAGCACTGTCGGCTCGAAGAACGCCGGCCCCAGGTCGGGACGCGGCTTCCCGCCGGTCAGCAACGTCGCCCCCTTGGCCAGCGCGTCCTCGACGTGCGACTGCACGCGTTCGCGCTGCGGAACCGACACCAGCGATCCCATGTCCGGCGCGAAGTCATACGTCCCGCCGACCTGGATCGCGCGCACGGCCTCCACGAACCGCCGGGTGAACTCCTCGCGACGCTTCTCGGAGACGTAGATCCGCTCGATGTGCATACAGGCCTGGCCGGTGTTCAGGAAGGTGGCCGTGACCGTGCCGGCGATCGCCTCGTCCAAGTCGGCGTCGTCCAGGAGGATCAGCGGGTTCTTGCCGCCGAGTTCGAGCGTGCAGCCGATCAGGTTCTGGCCGGCCTGCGCGCCGATGGTGCGGCCGGTCGCGGTGGAGCCGGTGAACATGACGTAGTCGGCGTTGTCGATGATGGCCGAGCCGATGTCCGGCCCCTGTCCGCAGACGAGCTGCACGAGCCCGGTCGGCAGACCCGCCTCGTACAGCAGGCTGACGCCGTAGGCGACGTTCAGCGTGGACTTGTTGTCCGGCTTCAGCACGATGCCGTTGCCCGCGATCAGCGCCGGCATCGCGTCGGACAGGCTGGTCGCGAACGGGAAGTTCCACGGCGAGATCAGCCCGACGACCCCCTTCGGGACCCGGACCTCGGTCGAGGTGGAGACGATCGGCACCACCCCGCCGTGCTTGCGCTCCTTCAGGATCCGCGGCGCCGCCTTGATGTAGTGACTGGTCACCATCAGGACGTCGCAGGTCTCCTCGAACGCCATCCGGCGGGCCTTGCCGGTCTCGATCTGCATCAGGTCCACGGCGGTCAGGCCGCACTCAAGCAGCAGTTCGTGGAACCGCTTCATCACCGCCAGGCGGCGCTTGAGCGGCCAGGACGCCCAGACCGCCTGCGCCGCGCGGGCGGTGGCGTAGGCGGTCTGGACGTCGACCGGATCGGACTGCGGGAGGTCGACGACCTGCTCGCCGGTGTAGACCTCGGTCACGGCGTGGGAGCAGCCGCTGGTGGACACGACCATGCCGGTGAGCTTCGTGAGCAGTTCAGCAGGGGTGGTACTCGGAAGGCCCATGCCGAGAATGTAACGTGTTCTAGTTAGCTTGTCTCTGGGCACCGCTGAGCTTGTCGCCGGCACGGCGCCCCGGGTTCACCCCTTGCCGGGTTCCTGGACCGACCAGCGGTTGCCGTCCGGGTCGCTGAAGTAGACGAACTTGCCACCGGGGCCCTGGACCACCTCGGAGCACTCGACCCCGCGGCCCTCCAGATCGGCCTTGGCATCCGCGGCACTGCCGACCACGAGGTTCCCGCCCGCGAACGTCCCCGGCGCCGGCTGCCCGGGCAGCTTGCCGATCGCGATCGAGCACGGCGAACCGGGCGGCGTGAGCTGGATGAAGCGGATCTCGTCGCTGACGGTGAAGTCGTAGTCCGCGACGAAACCGACGTTCTCTGTGTAGAACTGCTTCGCCCGGTCCGGGTCCGAGACGGGGATGATGACGAGCTCCAGCTTGTAGTCCATCAGTCACGAACTCCCTGGTGATCGGAAACGGTGATCGGAAACGGTGATCGGAAAACGTCGTTCCCTCCACCCTGCACCACGGCACCCACAGCCGCGACTCGCCGACCAGGGGCTCCACGCCAGAGGACAGCGTGGAGCCCCGCGATGTATCCGTAGTCCGTGCCGAGCGCCTCAGCGCCCCTCAAGCCCCTTCACGTTGTCGCCGAACGTCCAGCCCAGCGAGCCGTCCCAGTTGATCGACCAGGTCATCAGTCCCTTGATCTGGCCGCCGACACTGCTCCAGGCCTGCGACACCAGCGAGGGGTCCATGTACCCGCCGCCCGCGCCCGGCTGCGCGGGCAGTCCCGGCACCTGGTGGTCGTAGGGCACCTTGATCGTGGTGCCCTGGATGGTCAGGCCGTTGTTCAGGCAGTCCGTCTGGACCTGGAAGCCCTGGACCGTGGCGGCCTCGTAGGAGTCGCCGGAGCAGCCGTACATGCTGCCGTTGTAGTACTGCATGTTCAGCCACCACAGGCGGCCGTTGTCCATGTACTTCTTGATGATCGGCAGGTAGGAGCCCCAGATCGAGCCGTAGGTGACGCTGCCGCCGGTCACGTAGGCGGTCTCCGGGGCCATGGTCAGGCCGAAGTTCGAGGGCATCTGGGCCAGGATGCCGTCGATGATCCGCTCCAGGTTGGCCTGTGAGGTGGACAGGGTGTTGATGTCGCCGCTGCCGACCAGGCCGGTCTCGATGTCGATGTCGATGCCGTCGAAGTTGTAGGCCTTCAGGATCGGCACGATCGTGGAGACGAACTTGTCGGCCACGGTGCTGGAGCTCAGGTCGATGCCCGCGGCCGCGCCGCCGATCGACATCAGGATCGTCGCGCCCGCGGCCTTCTCGGCGCAGTAGTCGGCCGGGGTGTCGACCTTCACGTTGGTGTCCATGCCGTCCTGCCACTCGGCGGTGCCGTCGGACAGGATGACCGGGAACGCGGCGTTGATGACGTTGTAGCCGTGCTGCTGGATCCGCGGGTCGTCGATCGGGATCCAGCCCAGGCCGGGATGCACGCCGTTGAGCGCGCCGTCCCAGTTCTCCCAGTACCCCTGGGTCACCTTGCCGGCCGGCCGCGACTTGACCGGGCAGGTGGCGCCGCCCGGTGCGGAGGAGCTGCTGGTCGGCGGGGTGCTGGGGGTGGTCGAAGGCGTTGTCGGCGGTGTTGTCGAAGGCGTTGTCGAAGGCGTCGTCGGCGGCGTCGTGCTGGGCGTCGTGGGCGGCGGCCCGGCCGGGCCGACCAGCGCGAGGTCGTCGGCGTAGTAGACGGGCTCGGCGTACCAGCCGTGGAGGTAGACCTGGGCAGAGGTCTGACTCGCCCCGGTCGTGAACGTCACCGTCAGCTGCTGCCAGCCGGTGGCGGACGCGGTCCAGGTGGACGTACCGCCGGTCACGCCGAGGTAGACGTAGGAGCCCTCGACGTAGCCGGAGAACGTGTACGACGTGTTCGGCTGGACCGAGACGGTCTGCGCGCACTGCGCGGTGTCCGAGCCCGTGGGCGTGCCGGAGAGCGCGTGACTGCCGGAATGCACCGGCGTGGAGACGACGGCCCCCGTTCCGGCGTCACACGTCCAGCCGGACAGGTCCCCGGTCTCGAAGCCCGGGTTCGTGAGCAGGTTGCCGCTGTCCCCGGCCGCCGCGGTGGCCGGTACGGCGGTGGCGGCCGCCGCGAGGCCCGCGGCCGTGGCCGCGAGCGCGATCGCGCCGACGGCGGAGACGAACCGCCGTCTTCGGGAACTGGGATTCACAGGTGGCATGAGCGTCCTCCAGGCAGCACGAGATGGCGGTTGGGCGAGCGCCCATCGCTGGTGGAGCTGCGGCTAGCACGCAGATTGGACTAGACCTGTCGGCCTGTCAATACGTCGCAGCCGCCTGATTTCGCCGGAGGATGCCGGTGCCGGAAAACACAGCGGCCCGCAGACTGATCCCTGGTTCGACCGTCCGACGCGGTGCACCACGTCCTGGACCGTCTCCCCAGGACACCGGGGACGACCGGTGAGCCTGCGAGCCGGGTGACTGTTGGAGAATAGCCCGCCGCCCCGGACCTGCCGGGTGAGGCCTGTCGGCCCCTCTTGCGGGCGGGGCGGCTAGCTGACAGCCACCTCACACGTCCTGATACAACTCAACTCAGGATCACCTCCTTTCATGTGTGCGATCACGATAGACAGACCGATCAAGCCTGCGCAATGGTTTATCGGCGACTTCCTTCGCGCCGGCCCGCCATCATGCCCGTGACCTGCCGAAACGGCGCACTAGAGCGTCGCTTTAGAGCGTCAGACCGTGGTGGCGATGCCGCCGTCGACCGGGATCACCGCGCCGGTCACGTAGGACCCGGCGCGCGAAGCCAGGTACACCGCGACCCCCGCCATGTCGTCCGGCCGCCCGATCCGCTTCAGCGGCGACATCCCGGCGATGGCGTCGCCGAAGGCCTCCAGCGTCGCGGCCATCATCTTCGACTCGAACGGCCCCGGCGCCACCGCGTTCACCGTGATCGCCTTCGGACCGAGCTCCCGCGCCAGGACCCGGGTCAGGTGGTGCAAAGCAGCCTTCGACGAGGAGTACGAGTACGTCTGCATCCCGGGCACGTGCAGCCCGTCGATGCTGCCGACGTTGATCACGCGCGCCGGGTCGTCCGCGCTGGCCGTCGCCTCCAGCTGCGGCAGGAACGACCGGGTCAGGAAGAACGGGGCCTTCAGGTTCAGGTCCAGCACCTTGTCCCAGGCCGACTCAGGGAACTCCTCCAGCGGCGCGCCCCACGTGGCGCCGGCGTTGTTCACCAGAATGTGCACGCCGCCGGGCTCGCGCTCGGCCACCTCGGCGGCCAGCCGCCGGCACTCGTCCTCGGTCGACAGGTCGGCGGGGATCGCGCTGACGACACCGAACGGCGCGAGTTCCTTCTCAGCCTCGGCGCACGCGTCGGCCTTGCGGGAGCTGATGTAGACCTTCGCCCCGGCCTGGAGCAGCCCGCGGGCCATCATCAGACCGATGCCGCGGCTGCCGCCGGTGACGACGGCGACCTTGCCGGTCAGATCGAACAGGGACGTCGGCGAGGCAGTTGACATGGGATCTCCTGTGATGTGCGCCAGTCAGCGGTAGTGAGCAGGCGGAGTCAGCGGTAGGTGATCAGCCGGCGCTCGCCGCCGGCCAGGTGGGCATGGTCGTTGAAAGTCAGCAGGCTCAGTCCGGAGGCGCCGGACGTCACGGTCGTCACACCGGCGTTCACCGTGACCCGGTTCAGCGCGACGACGCCGGACCCGGGCACCCCGAGCAGCGCCCCGGCCACCGCCGCGATCACTCCCCCGGAGCTCACCACGATCGCGTCCCGGCCCCGGCCCAGCTTCGCGGCCAGTTCGCGCAGCGCGGCGACGGCGCCTCCGGCGAACTCCGGCCAGCCGCCGTCCGGGTCGGCGATCGGAGGAACTCAGGGCACTGTCGATCAGGTCCTGCACGCTCGCCTCGGCGGGCTTCTCAGGGTGCGGATATTCGGCGAGCAGCGCCAGGTGGTCGTACTCGTTCCAGCGCGCGTCCGTCTCGGCTTCAGCGCGCAGTCCCGCGGCCTGGATCAGGCCCTCGGCGGTATCGCGCTGCCGGCGCAGCGTGCCGCAGAGCACCAGCGGATCACGCAGCCCGCGGCGGGCCAGCTCCCCACCGACCGCCCGGGCCTGCACGGCACCGAGCTCGGACAACTCGTCGTAGTCCGCGGCGTGGGCCGAGGCCTGGCCGTGCCGGACCAGCTGGATCACCGGCATCAGGCCATCACCTTGCGCGCCTGGTCCTGGAGCCAGCCGACGGCCAGCCCGAAGTGCTGGAACGCCGGATTGGTCGTCTGCCCGTGGTAGTACCGGTAGTGGATCTGCTGCACGATCACCGCCAGCCGGAACAGCCCGAACACCTCGTAGAACGGCCAGTTGTCGGCCGAGCGCCCGGTCCGCCGGCAGTAGTACGCCACGACCTCGGCGCGCGTCGGCATCCCGGGCAGGTGGGTGGGCTGGCGCCGGGTCAGGCCGAACTCACCGGTGTCGTCGGCCTGGACCCAGTAGGCCAGCGCGCCGCCCAGATCCATCAGCGGATCGCCGATCGTGGCCATCTCCCAGTCCAGGATGCCGCGTACGGCCGTCGGCCGGTCCCAGGCCGCGGGGTCCGGGTCCAGCACGACGTTGTCGAACCGGAAGTCGTTGTGGATGAGGCAGCAGGCCACGTCCGGCGGCTGCCAGCGGTCCAGCCAGGCCATCACCTCCTCGAAGCCCGGGACGTCCGGCGTCAGGGCCTTGCGGTAGCGGTCGGACCAGCCGGTCACCTGGCGGCGGACGTAGCCCGGCCCCTTGCCCAGGTCGGTCAGTCCGGCGGCGGCCGGGTCCACGGCGTGCAGATCGACCAGCCGGTCCAGCACCACGTGGCTCAGGGCCCTGACCCGGTCCGGCGGCAAGGCGGGTCCGGCGGGCGGTTCCTGGCGCAGGATCAGGCCCGGGACCCGTTCCATGACGTAGAAGTCGCCGCCGATGACGCGCTCGTCGGTGCACAGCGCGACCATCGCCGGGACGTAGGGGAACACCGGGCGCAGCCGCGACTGGATGGTGTACTCGCGGCGCATGTCGTGCGCGGACTTGGCTTTGGTGCCGGCCGGGGCGCGCCGCAGGATCAGGTCCCGGTCCGGGTAGCGCAGCAGGTAGGTGAGGTTCGAGGCGCCGCCGCGGAACTGGCGCACCTCGGCGTTCCCGCCTTCGCGGCCGAGCAGGGCGTGGACGGGTTCGACGTCGAACGCGTCCTCGGCGCGGACGTTGGACGGTTCGTCGGTCCACGGCGCCTGGGCCGTCTCCTGAGCCGTCTCCTGAGCTGTCTCGTCAGCCGTCTCGCTGTCGCTCATCGCGGGCTCACCGTGCCATTCCGTAGCGGCCGAGCTCCAGCCGGGCGACGACGCCGCGGTGCACCTCGTCGGGACCGTCGGCCAGCCGCAGCGCGCGGGCGATGGTCCAGGCCCCGGCCAGGAACGTGTCGTCGGTCAGTCCGGCGCCGCCGTGCAACTGGATCGCCATGTCGATGACGTTCTGCGCCATCGAGGGCACCGCCACCTTGATCTGCGAGATCTCCGACAGCGCGCCGAAGACGCCCTGGGTGTCCAGCAGCCAGGCGGTGTAGAGCACCAGCAGCCGCGCCTGGTTGATCGCGATCCGGGCCTCGGCGATCCGCTCGCGGTTGCCGCCGAGGTTCACCAGCGGCTTGCCGAACGCCGAGCGTTCCACGCCGCGCCGGCAGGCCGCCTCCAGCGCGGCCTCGGCCAGGCCGATCAGCCGCATGCAGTGGTGCACCCGGCCAGGTCCCAGCCGCTTCTGGCCGATCTCGAAGCCCGCCCCGGGGCCGCCGACGAAGGCCTCCAGCGGCAGGCGGACATCGGTGAAGGACACCTCGCCGTGACCGCTGGGCTCGTCGTAGCGGCCCATCACCGGGAGCATCCGCTCGATCCGCACCCCGGGCGCGTCGACCGGCACGGCCACGATCGAGTGCCGCCGGTACTTCTGGCCTGCCGGGTCGGTGACGCCCATGAACAGCAGGACCCGGCAGTCCGGATGCCCGACGCCGGTGCTGAACCACTTGCGGCCGTTCAGCACGATCCCGCCGTCCACGACGGCGGCGGTGGCCCGCATCGTGGTGGCGTCGGAGGAGGCGACTTCGGGCTCTGTCATACAGAACGCGGAGCGGATCCGGCCCTCCAGCAACGGTTTCAGCCACTGCTCCTTCTGCTCGGGCGAACCGAACTGGTGCAGCACCTCCATGTTGCCGGTGTCCGGGGCGTTGCAGTTGAAGACCTCGGCGGCGATCACCGACCGGCCCATCAGCTCGGCCAGCGGCGCGTAGTCCACGTTCGACAGGCCCGAGACGTCCGGCAGGAACAGGTTCCACAGCCCCGCGTCCCGGGCCTTGTCCTTCAGCTCGGCCATCACCGGATCAAGCTGCCAGCGGGCCTCGGGAGCGGCGGCCAGCCTGCGCCGCAGCAGCGGCTCCTCGGCCGGCGCGATCTCGGCATCCATGAAGTCCTTGACACGCTCGGCATACTCCCGGCCGCGTGCTGACGGGGCGAAGTCCATACCCGGGAGCCTAGCCCGTTGTTGAGCTATGCTCAATAAGGTGCCCCGCCTCGCCGCCGCCGACCGCCGCCGCCAGCTGATCGGCATCGGTCTGGCCAAACTCATCGACCAGCCGATCCACGAGCTGTCCCTGGACGAGGTCGCCGCCGAGGCGGGCATCTCCCGCGGCCTGCTGTTCCACTACTTCCCGACCAAGCGCGACTACTACATCGCGGTCGTGCAGGCCGCCGCCCGCCGCCTGCTGCGCCAGACCGAGCCCGACCCGGACGCCGCCCCGGCCGAGCAGCTGACGCAGAGCCTGGACGCCTACGTCAGCTTCGTGGAACGCCGCCGCGAGCCCTACCTGGCCCTGTTCCGGGGAGCGGCCGGCGGCGCGGACTACGTCATCGAGATCTACGAGACGACCCGCGCGGTCTTCGTGGACCGGGCCCGGCGCGCGCTGGACCGGGCCCCCGACCCGCGCACCGAGCTGGTGCTGCACGGCTGGTTCGGATTCGTCGAGGACGTCGTGCTGGCGTGGACGGCCGCGCCGACGCTGACGCGGGCGGAGTTGTTGGTGCTGCTGCGGGAATCCTTGGAGCGGATGATCTAGATCGCTGATCGGGAAATCCGGGCACGGCGCCCGGCCCGGACAGGCCCTTGTCGGTAATGACAGCGGTGCCAGGCGCGGGGCGGGCGCGGGCGGTTCGCCCGGCTGGCGTTCCAAGGTCTACCGGGCCAGGTCCGGCTCGCTGTGCAGTCTCGGGTTCGCCGGGCTGATGCCGCAAACGCGACGGCGGGACTGCCGCCGACGCGGATCAGCGTTCGTTGCCCGCCCTGAGCCAGGCGATGTAGCCGGCGGCCGCGCGGACGGTGTCGTACTCCGGCTCGAACCCGGTGTCCTGGCGGAGCCGGGTGATGTCCAGAGCGGCGCCCGGCCGGCCGGCACCGGCCGGGAGGCCCAGTTCGGCCTCGGGCACGGCCTCGCGGATCGCGGCGATCACCTCTGCGTTCGTGGTCACCCGCCCGGACGCGATGTTGTAGGTGCGGTGCTGGAGACGGTCGGCGAGCTGGATCAGGGCTATCGCGCGGCCGGTGTCCTCGACATAGCACAGGTCGAGCCCGTCGCCGAGGTGCGGCGGGATGAGCAGGGCGGCCAGGTCCAGGGGCTTGCCGCTGGCTGCCGCGTGGATGAGCGCGGGTGCGGCGAAGAACGGGTCCTCGTGGCCGAGGGGGCCCCAGGTGCCGGAGATCCGGAGGCTGACGAACTCCGTCCCGGTCGCCTCCGCGAGCTGCTCCCCGAGAAGCTCGGCGATCTTCTTCGACCGCGGGATCGGGTGCGGGGCGCTCAGGAGCACCGGCAGGTCCTCCGTCAGCGGGCCGCTGTGCTGGACGCCGCCGTAGACCCCGAGCGTGCTGGCCAGGCTCACCCGGCGCACGCCCCATTCCTCGGCGACCCGGGCGATGTTGAGGAGCCCGTCGAGCAGGCCCTGGGTGGCCTCGATACCCCCGACCGCGCCGCGCGGCGCGGGATAGCCCGCGAGGTGCACGATGCCGGTGATCTCGTAGCGCTCGCCGATCGCCCGCAGTGCGCTCAGGTCGGCGACGTCAGCCTGCTCCGCGACGACGGGCAGGTCCGCGAGGTGCGGGGGGACCTGGCCGCTGCGGCGCTGCATCACGACGCTCGGCTCGCCGAGGCCGTGCAGCGCGCGCACGGTGTGGGAGCCGATGAACCCGGACCCTCCAGTGACGAGAATCATCGCGTTCCTTTCATCGGTGGAACAAATCATCAGTGGCTCTGATGGTTAGCCTACCGCTGGTATCCGGGTGTGTCGAGGCCGCGGCGAGAACGGCCACGCCTGAGCAGGCGCCCAAATACCGATCAACGATCCAGGGGGCGGATGGTCTGGCGGATGATCTAGTCGACAGACCACGGCCGACAGTCGGCCTCGACGGCGCTAGCGACCTCGCCGGAGGACCGGTCCCGACGACCGGATACGCGCGGTGGCCCGCCTCCGGAAGAGACGGGCCACCGCGGACTAGTACTGCTCACATCAGAATGATGACAATCCGTTCGGCGTGCCCAGGCCGGTCGGCCCGTCGTAGCCGACGACCGCGTTGCACTGGTAGTCGCCGCCGCAGTCCACACCTTCGATGTCGTTGCCGCCCACCACGTCGTTCAGCCCGCTCAGGGCTGCCGGTGCGTAGAACGCCGAGGCGTTGGGGAACTTCTGCGGGTTGCCGGCCAGCGCGATGACGCCTGCGATGAAGGGCGAGGAGGCGCTGGTGCCGCCGACGATGTTCCAGCCGGAGGGCAGGCCTTCCAGGTCGGGGGCGTCGGTGACGTAGATGGCCGGGCCGGTGTTGGGGTCGGCGTCGGCGGAGACGTCGGCGACCATGCGGCCGGGGCAGTTGGGGTCGGTCTGCCAGGCGGGCTTGTCCACCCACGCCGAACAGCCGGCGCTGGCGCCGGTCCACGCGGTCTCGGACCAGCCGCGGGTGTTGGAGGCCTTGGCCAGCGAGGTGCCGCCGACCGCGATCACGCTGCTGTAGACGGCCGGGGCGTTGGGGATTCCGTAGCCGGAGTCGCCGCTGGAGGCGACGATCGCGACGCCGGGGTGCGTGTAGTCCGGGGCGTCGGCGGCGACGCCGTTGCCCTCGGTGCCCCCGTAGCTGTTGGACACCTCGTTCGCGCCGAGCGCGACGGCCGCGTTCACCGAGGCGCCCAGGTCGTCGCCGGAGGCCGTGTCAGCCTCGACGAGCAGGATGTGGCACTGCGGGCAGGCCGCGGACACCATGTCCAGGTCCAGCGCCTCCTCCACGCCCCAGCCCTGGTCGGCCGGCAGCGGGGTGGCCGCGCCGCGCTCGTTCACCTTGCTGAAGCAGCCGTTGGCCGTGGTGCAGGCCGGCAGGCCGTAGGTGGTGCGGTAGACGGCGAGGTCGGCTTCGGCCGTGGGGTCGTCACCGGCGTCCACGATCGCGACCGTCTGGTTCGCCCCACCGGTGGTCGGCAGGTTGTAGGCGGAGTGCAGGTCCGCCGGGCCCAGGCCCGGCGGCAGCGCGGTCGCCGCGGCGCCGAAGCGTCCGGCCGCCGCCGGTCCCCGCACGCCGGTGCCGCCGTGGACGTCCGTGCGGATCTCGGCGAAGCAGCGGGCGTAGCCGGGCTTGGCCGCGGCGCAGGCGTCCTTGACGTTGCCGGCCGCGTGGCCGTGGCCCTGGGAGCTATAGCCCTGGGAGGATGCGGCAGCCGGGGCGGCGGCGCCGGCCGTGGCCGTGGCGGCGGCCGTGACGGTGAGTCCGGCCACCAGGGTCGTGACGGCGGCGAAAACGGTCACCAGCCGCGTTCGGCGGCGGACGACCGGCGGCCGGCCGCCGGAGTTGTTCGGGTTCATCAGACTCCTCATGACGTCAGCCGACGGTGTAAGGGTTGGTGACGGTCTGGGTGATCGAGCCGCCGAGGCGGTCGGTGGCGGTGACCCGCAGCTCGACCGGGCTGCCGGCCTTCGGGTTGGCCCAGTACGCGGCGTACGTCCCGGCGAACCCGTAGGTGGGGACGTCCTTCCAGGTGGCGCCGTTGTCGTAGGACACTGAGACCTTCGCCGAGTCGATCGCCGCGTGCGAGCCGTAGCCGCCGTAGGAGACGTGGCCGACGCTCAGCAGCAGGGTCTGCACCGGCGAGTGCGAGGTGTCCCGGTTGTCCAGGCCGTTGAGCTGGTAGTTCAGCGTCAGCGCCGGCAGGATCTGGCAGGGTGCGGCCGGCGTGCCCGCCGCCTCGGCCGGGACGCACGGGACGGTCGAGGGCAGGGCCAGCCTCGGGTCGCTCTGGCCGGAGTAGGGGATCGTGACGTCGGTGTGCGTCTTCGTGGACTGCGATATGCCGGTGGCGCTGCGGTCGAAGTCGAACACCGTCCGCACCGTCGCCGGGCCCGCCGGGATGTTCTGCAGGGTGTAGCCGAAATGGTTGGTGTCGGAGGAGACCAGCGTGCCGTTCCAGTACAGCTGCGAGCTGCCGGCCGCACCGAAGTCCAGGCCCGAGGTGTCCCGGTTGCTGTCACCGAGCATGCCGAGGGTGACGTTCAGGTTCCCGGCGCCCACGCAGGCCTGGCAGTTGAACAGGTTCGGCCCCGCCGTGTGCTGGCCGAAGTTCGGGGCGATCGGTGCCTGGCCCCAGTTCCGCGTCACGCTCTGGCCGGCGGTGAGGGTCCGCGCGTCATCGCCGAGAAGGGCGAACGCCGGCGGCCCGGTCGGGGAGCTGTTGGGGACCGCCGGGAGCGCGGCCTGGGTCAGCCAGTCCAAGCCCCCGGTAACGTATTCGGTCGCCGAACCGCCGGTGGCCGGCAGCATGGTCAGGCCGTAGCCGTAGGGGTCGACGAAGCCGCTGCCGACGCTCGGCAGGTTCGTACCGAACGCGGGGTCGAGGCTGAAGGTGTGGTGCAGCGTCGCCAGCGAACTGTCGGTCGGGGCGTAGGACTGGTTCGCAGAGATCTGATCCGCGATCACGCCGAGGTTGTACCGATACGGGCTGGCGGCCGTCGCCGGGCTCTGGCCGACCCAGTCCACGGAGTAGTTCAGCGCCCCGGTCGCGGGCTTGGCCTCGGGGCTGACGTAGACCGAGTCCCCGGGCCCGGTGAGAGTCCCCAGACCGCCGGCGACCCCGTTCGGGTCCACGCGGATGATCTGGACGGTCCCGGCGACCTCGGTCGAGGGCTTCTGCGTCGTGAAGGTGATCGGGCTGGTCGCCGTGCGCTCGTCGATGGTGGCCGGCGGGACCGGGCCGGTCGCGGGCACGGTGATGCCGTCCTCGGAGACGAAGTTCGTCCGGACCGTGCCGGCCTGGTCGTTGTAGATGAAGTCGATGCTGATCGCGGCGTAGTTCCCGGCCGGTACCGCCACCTTCGCGATGCCCTGGTAGGAGGCGACCTGCCCGTCGAAGACCCGCACGTTGTCGGTGTCGATCAGGATCACCAGCGTGTTCGACGGCGCGCCGGTGCCGTCGAGGGTGTTCAGCTGCAGGATGTGCAGCGGGTAGTGCGGCTGGACCGGCGCCGAGGTGCCGAGCGCGGCCATCGAGGTCAGGCCGCCGAACAGGGCTCCGGTCCCGGCCGGCTTGCCGGCGGCGAGGTCGGCCTTGATGGAGTCCCGCAGCGCCTGCGCGAAGGCCTTGCCGGAACCGGGGGTCAGGTATCCGGTGGCGTTCTGGCCGCTGACCGAGGTGAGCGTGACGCCGGCCGGCGCGGTCGGCGTGACGCCCGCGGCGAACTGCAGCTGCACCGGGATGTGCGCGGCCGCGTCAGGAGCGGCGGCCGCGAGCTTGGTGACGTCGAAAAGGGACAGGCCCAGCTGCCGCCCGGCATACGGCGCGGCCTCCGACGGAACGACGTAACGATCGCCGCCGACGGTGAAGTTCGCGAACGCGTCCGAGCCGCCGGAACCGGAGTCCACGGCGACGCCGGGATTCGCGCCGGTGCCGACGACCACCCGGTCGCCGGTGGGCAGCGTGACGGCGGCGGCGCTCCCGGCCGTCCCCGCGCCGACCGGCGTCACGGTGGGCGCGGCGGCAGGGGTCGCGCCGGAGCCGGCGGGCGGGGCGGGGGCAGCGGCCTGCGCGGCCGCTGGAACACCCAAGGCGACGGCCGTGAACAGCGCGGCCGCCGCCGAGACGGTTCGGGATCTGCGAGATATCACCTGTGGTTCCTCCAGGATCTTCGCAACATTGGTCAAAGCACTGATGTACCCCGAATGACCCGAACATGTCAGCCATCTGATTTGACGGCTATACGACAGCGGACGAATGCAACCCCGGACCCCCCTCACGCCGTCTTTGTCATAAGAAGGACCACGGAGAACGGAGGCCCCGTGCCCTCTACGGCGATCTGGCCGGACCGGCTCGGCCCGGACCACGGCGCCGCCCTGGCGAACCTGTTGGCCGGCCTGACCGACCACGCCAGCGCGCACCGGCTGGGGCTCAGCGAGCGCACCGTCCAGCGACGGATCAGAGAGTTGATGGACTGGTCCGGCTCGGGCAACCGCATGCAGCTGGGCCACCGCGCCGCGCTGGCCGGGCTGCCCGACCCGCGCGGGCCCGGGGTCGCACCGAACCGCCCCCACCCGGCGGTGTCGACCGCCGTGCGCGTCCCGCTCCCCGATCCGGAAGCGTTGCGCCTGTTGCGGTTGCTGCTCGCCGACGCCGCCGCCGAGCGGACGCTCAACATGAGCACCAGCAGCATCGAGCGCCGGGTCCGGGAGCTGATGACACTGACCGGGGCCCGGAGCCGGGCGCAGCTCGGCTGGGTCACGACGCGGTGGGGCTGGCTTGAGCCGGCCGGCGCGGCCGTGGGGGTCGGGGCGGTCCAGCCGATCGGGTCAGTCGGGGCGATGCAATCTGGCGAGGCGGTGCAGCCTGGCGGGGTCGTGCGATCGGGCGAGGAGACCAGGCCGGTCGAGGCGGTGCGGCAAGTCCCCGCGCCCCGCACCGAGCTCCAGCCGGTGTGCGTCACCGCGACCGGCGGCGGCCGCTTCGGCGCGGTCCGTCAGCTCGGACAGAGCTCGGCCTTGACGACCGCCTGACAGCCCCCTGATCGGGACTCCCTGATCGGAAGCGCTGGCCCTACGATCAGTTGCCAGCATTACGGTGATCGGGGGGCTCAGTGGCAGATCAGATTTCCGAGCAGGGATTTCGTGAGCGGCGTTCGACAGTCGCGACGCGAGTAACCGGCTTCGCGGCCTACGCGTGCGCATTCGAGGCTCTCGGGCGCAAGCAGGTCCACTACTGGGATGCGGCGCCGCGCTGGGACCTGATCATCCCGTTGGTGCTGGCCGGCTCCTTCGGGCTGCTGTGGATGGTGCTTTCGCACCGAGCACCGCGGATACCCGTCAAAGCGGCCGTGGCAGTCGACAGCGTGGTGCTGGAGCGCGGCCCCGCACTACCGACCAGCCTCCCAGCTGTGCGAAGGAAGCTGGGAACGCTCCGTGGCGCGAGCATCGGGCTCATGATCGTCTTGGCCGCGGCGGACGCCACCGCCATAGCGATGGGTCCTAACGGAGAGATCGGCCGTCAAGCCGGAGAAATCTCCGGCCACGGCGGGATCGTCGGCTCGGTGACCGTCGCCGCCGTCGATGCGGACCCCGCGATCCACCCTGACGGCAAACGCAGTTGGCGCTGGGTCTCCGACCTCGATCTTCGCCTGCCCGGCACGACAGCCCTCGTCCATACAGCCGGCGCCATGACAAGAGAGCTTCCGCAGGCAGGTGACCCGGTCCAGGCCTTCTACGCACCTGGTGACCCAGAACTCGGTGCGGTCGTCCACACCAACGTCGACGGCCAGTTCGACGGCCGGCCCGCGGAGGGTCGGGGCTTCACGATCTGTGTGGTCATCTTCTCCACCCTCGGCCTCGCGTTCGGCGCGGGCATAGGCGCAGGGCGCATGGCTCCCCCGAAGGACGGAGAGCGAATGCTGCGCGACGACCTGCGCGCCGGGCGGGCACGTGCGGTTCGTGCCCTCGTCAGCGGATCGACGCGCACTGAGACCATCGCCTCCGGGCGCAGGATCGGCTCGGAGACGACCCGCGCTGGAGCGCCGCTGCTGACGATCACACCCGCACGCGGCACGACGTGGGAGGTCAGTCCGTGGGCCGGCTATGACCCCTCCGTCCTCGCCGATGACTTCGCCGGCGCGCCGGGCTGGATCGTGTGGCCCGAACGGTTCCTCCTCTTCCAAGAGGCCCGCAAACCCCTGCCCCTGGTGTTCATCGCCGACGACGGCCGCATGTTCTGGGCGACGGCAGACCTCTCCGACTATTCCACCCGTTCACGCCTCTACGAACCCGCGCCCTCCGCCGAGCAGCTCGAAGAGAACACGAGGCCGCCATTACGCCTCCCCCGCTACGGGCTCTACCACCCAGTGCTGCACGGCCCCTCTGCCCTCGCACTCGGGCTGGCCGGGGCCGTCGCCATCTGGCGGCTGTCCAGCTACCCGGCGACGCTGACGTCCTGGCTCATGTGGCCGGTGATGTTGGTCCTGCCATGGTTCGCAAGCTTCATGGCTGCGTACTCATTTCGGAACATGAAGACGCAACGCAAAGTACTGCCGACGGTCCCCACTACGGTCGTAGACAAGGTGCCGCGCAGCCGCCCGAGCGTATGACTTGCTTGCGCGACCTACTGATCATGGTGACGAGCTCGCCCCACCCGTCGGTCTGTTCGGTCCGGACCCGGACCAGGCCGAGCTCGCGGGTGTGCTGGGTCCCGAACGAGGTGCGGAACGGCGCGACCAGCGGGATCGCGATCCGCCGCAGTTCGATGTCGGTCGGCTTCATGCGCGGTCCTTTCGTTCGGGGTCTGCTGCCGGAGCGGCGCTCGCGGTCGCGGCTGATCGCTCGGCTGGCCGCTCGGCTGGTCTCCCGACTGGCTGCTCGGCTGGCCGCTCGACGACGTACTGGCCGTCGCGCGTGAAACCGGTGACGTGGCCGCCGGCCGCCATCAGGCCGCCGAGGACGTCGCGCAGCGCGGGCCGCCACTGCGCAGCCAGATCCGGGTCGCTGACGCGCAGCGCCTCAGCGTCTTTCGGGATGCCGACGAGCAGACGGCGCGCGTCGCGGGCACCGAGGCCGAGGACCGGGCGGACGACCGAGCGTCCGTCGCGGCCCACGGCTAACGCGATGACGGCGCCGTCGGGCGTGGCGGCGGCGCCCTCGTGCAGTACGCGCCGCACCTGCTGACTCGCCAACTCCCAGCGCACCAGGACGCGGTCGGTGGGGCCGCCCGCGTTGACCCCGTCGTTCATGGTGCCGTAGTAGTCGGCGTGGTACTCGGCGGCCACCGCCCCGAGCTTGGCCAGGTTGAAGTACGCGTTGCGGCTGATCAGCGGATCATAGGTCCAGGTGATGGTACCGATCCCGTGCCGCAAGGCCCACGCGCGCTGATCGAGCTTGATAGCCCCTGTCTCTTA
>NZ_JAAFYZ010000228.1 GCF_018274385.1 Catenulispora pinistramenti
CGCCGGAGGGGGCCGGGGTGCCGGCAGAGGTCGCCGGGGTCGCCGGGGTGGACGGCGTCGCGCTGGCGGCGCTCCCAGCGCTCGCCGCCGGGGCGGCGGCGCCGTGCCCCTTCGAGCTGCCGCACCCGGCCAGCCCGGCCGCCAGCGCCGCCGTGATCGCGGTGATCGCCGTGGCCTTCGCGGCCGCGCCGGACAGCGTCCTGATCCGCATGGTCGTCCCTCCTGACGGTGAACACTGATCGTCCATCCTGCCCGAACGGCGCAGCGGATGGCGCCGGATCATGGCCGGCGATCGTTAGGCTCACCGCGTGACAGATGCGACGACCACCCCGATCCCCGCCCTCGTGTCCGGGTTCGACCACGACCTGGACGGCCTCGGCACCGCCGCCCGCGCGACCTACGACCAGCAGTACCACAAGAGTGAGTTCGCGCACATGGGGGTCCCGGTCCCGGACCTCCGCAAGCTGGTGAAGGGCATGTACAAGGAGATCGGCGGCCGGCGCGCGACCCACGGCGACGTCCACGGCCTGGCCGCGGCCCTGTGGGACACCGACATCTACGAGCGCCGGCTGGCCGCGGTCTTCGTCCTGGCCCAGGGTGTCCGCCTGCTGACCGCGGACGACCTGCAGGACCTGACCCTGATGCTCCGCGACGCCCCGATGTGGTCCCTGGTCGACCCGCTGTCCGGCGACGTCGCGGGCAAGATCGTCCTGCGCGACCGCGAAGGCACCTCCCGCACCCTGGACCTGTGGGCCGACGACGGCGACTTCTGGCTCCGCCGCGCCTCCCTGCTCGCCCTGATCCCCGCGATCCGCGAAGGCAAGCCGGACCTGGTCCGCTTCACCCGCTACGCGGACCCGATGGTCGACGAGCGCGAGTTCTTCATCCGCAAGGCGATCGGCTGGGTGCTGCGCGAGATCGCGTACAAGGACCCGACCTGGGTCGCGGCCTGGGTCACCACGCGCCTGGACCGGCTGTCCGGCGTGACGTTCCGCGAGGCGGTGCGGCGGCTGCCGGAGGACGCCGCGACCCGGCTGACGGCGGAGTACAAGGCGGCTGGGGGCGGGCGGCCCGGGAAGGCGGCGGCGCGGGGCGCGGCTGTGGCGGTGGGTTGAGGGCGGCGGCTTGAGGTGGTGGCTTGAGGGTGATGGCGCGCGGGTCGCGACACGGCGTGCCCTCGGTGGCGGCCGGCTCCAGCGCGGCCATCAGTCCGACGGCCTCATCCGCGCACGGGGTGTCGTGTTCTGTCGTGTTCTCTGGTGCGGGTCGGGCGACCCGGGTGCCATCCAGGAACCGGCGGATCACTGAAGGGACCTGACCGCAGGTCGCCTGAACAGCGTCGGTAGACGCCGTCCACGGGCCCTGACACGCTGCATTGTCGGTAGGCTGCCGCCGGCTCGGCCTGGTCACCGGGACCGGCGCGTATCGGGGGGTGATCAATCTGATATCTCGTCATCGGACCGCCGCTGCAATGCCGGCGGCTCGGCGGCTGGGGGCAGTTCTGGGAGTCGTCGCGGTCGCGACGGGGGTGCTGGCCGCGGTGCTCTTGTCGCCGTTCGCCTTGGAGGCGGTCTCCGGCTCCAAGGGCGCGGATTGGAACAAGCTGAGCCAGATCGGCGCGGCGTACGGCTTCACGTCGGCAATCGTTTCGGCACTGGCCTTGACCGGCGTCGCCGCCTCGCTGATCGTCCAGAACCGGCAGGCCAGGGCGGATCAGGTCCAGGGGATTCGCAGCTACTACCTCGAACTGGTCCGCCTGGAACTTGACGATATGCCGCTGTTCCAGCCTGTTTGGGGCGACACGGACATCGCCGATCCTCATGAGCGGAAGCGGCATGTCTATGCCGATCTCATGATGAACTACGCGTGGATGGGCTTCGAGATCGGGACGATTGGCGAGAGCCTGCTACGGGACATGCTCGCCGGGATGTTCACCGGAGAGGCTGGGCGGCTCTATTGGAGCAGGTCTCACACCTCTTGGATCGCCAGTTCGTCCGGAAGCCGTCGCGGGCGTCGCTTCCTGGCCATCGTGGGCGAGGAGCACGGTCGTGCGGTCGCGGCCGGGCCGCCCACTCGCTCCGCTATCGCCAGTGCTCCTGCCGGCCCGGCCGCGGGACCGTCACCCGCGCGGCTCACGTCCGTCAGCGCGCTGATCGGCCTGGGCACCGGCTTGGCGGTCGCGTCGCTCCTGCGTCGCCGACGCTAGCCCCACGCCCCGCGTCCCGCGCAGCCGGCCCCGCGCTGCCCGCGGGGTGTGCATGTGGGCGCGGCGACGTAGTTTCGGGCCATGCGGACCTTGAGCGCGGACGAAGTGCGGTGGCTGCGGCTCCGCGCGCAGGGCCTGGCGGGCGAGGCGAGTCCGACTGTGGCGAGTCCACATGTGGCGAGTCCGACCGTCGCGACCCCGACCGTGGCCGAGGCGGTGCGGGGCGCGGCGGCGATCCAGGCGCAGGCGTCGGGCCCGGCGCGGCTTCAGGTCTGGTCGCGGACGCGGGGGCTGCGGGCGGCGGATGTCGACGCGGCAGTGGCCGGGGCCGTGGTGGTCCGCACCTGGCTCATGCGCGGGACGATCCATATGGTCGCCGCCGAAGACCTGCGCCCCTTCCTCGCCGTGCTCGGGCCGGTGAATCTGCGCGCGGATCGGCGCAGGCGGGATCAGCTGGGGCTCACCGACGAGCTCTGTGGGCGCGCGATGGCGGCGCTGGCGAAGATCCTCGGCGGTGGCAGGGCCCTGACTCGGGCCGAGATCGTTGCCGAGTTGGCCGGGTACGGCATTGCCATTGATCTGAAGAGTCAACAGCCGCCGCACCTGCTCGGGTTCGCGGCGCACAGCGGTCTGATCTGCCGTGCCCCCGACGCGGCCCGCGACGAGCCCACCTACGTGCTGCTCGACGACTGGTTGGCGCACGACTGGCCGGCGCACGATCGGTCGGCGCACGATCGGTCGGCGCACGCGCCAGCCGCACCCGACCGCGAAACCGCCCTGGCCCGCCTGGCCACCCGCTACTTCGCCGCCTACGCTCCCGCGACCACCGCCGACTTCGTCGCATGGTCCGGCCTGTCCGCCGCCGACGGGAAGGCAGCCGTCGCGCTCATCCGCGACGGTCTTGAGGAAGTCGACCACGAAGGCCTGCGCCTACTCCTGCCGCGTGGCACCGAACCCATGCCGCCCGAACACCCCTACCGCTACCGCCTCCTGGCCCGCTTCGACCCCTACCTCCTAGGCCACCGCTTCCGCGAGCTGATCCTCGACCACGCCTTCGCCAAGCGCGTCAACGCCGGCGGCGGGATGATCGCGCAGACCATGCTGGCCGACGGCCGGGTCGTGGGGACGTGGAAGACCGGTCAGCTGGAGCCGTTCGAGGCGATGCCCGACGCCGCGACCGAGGGCTGGCAGCGTGAACTTGCCGCCGCCGCAGTCTTCTGACCCCGCCGATATCCCTCAATAGGAGTAATCCTGCGGCTATTGGGCATCTGCCCCGTGGCGGACATTGCAGGCGGTCAGTGCAGGCGGTTACTACAGATCCAGATCAGAACTCACCGCGCGTAGACGACAACGAAGTCCCGCTCGTTCCCGGACGTGAAGCGTTCCGCCGGCCCGAGCCACGACGCGGGCTGCGTCCACCGTCCGGTCGCGTACGTCCCGAAGATCGGTCGCGAGAAGTTGATGTCCAACTCCATGGCGCGCACCGCGCCGGCCCGCTGGAGATACTGCGCGAGTTGCAAGGGTGACGCCCCGTGCACGGCCGCGTAGAGCACCCTGCCGTCGGCCGTCACCCCGATCCCCGAGCGGTTGCCGTGCACGTCCGAGGAGTTGTTGGTGAAGCCCCACGTCCGCTCGTCCGCCGAGGTGCCGTTGTTGAGATTCGCCGCGAGTTTGCCGTCGTTGATCATCAGGGCCAGGTTCTGCCGCACCCCGAGGACATCGGAGCTGGGCAGTCCGCCGGGCCACGCCAGGACGTCCATGGAGCCGTCCTTATAGAAGACCTCGGACGCGGTACCGGTACGCAGCGATCCATATGCCGTGCGTCCGCCTAGGTAGAACCCACCCCAGGAAGCGTCATTGGCCATGAGGAACCCACCGTTCCACCCGGCGACCAGCCCGCTCGCGCTCGCGGCATTCCCGCCCGGCCACCCGGACCCGCCGGGGACCTGCGAGCCGGCGTGCAGCGCGAAGCGCACGGCCGCGGGGTCGAAGCGGGCGGCGAACGCCGAGCCGTCCCCGGCCAGTTCCACTCCCGCCGAGGTCGTCCGCCAGGCCGGTGCGTCCCCGACCGGCTCGGAGTCGAGGTACGGCGGCAGCTTCGTGGCCGGCCCGTTTGCGGACGAGCCCGGCGCGACCGGCACGTGGTGCGTCGCGGACGAGGACGGCGAGGACGGCGAATTCGCCCCCGGCGTTGAGGAAGCAGAGGATTCAGCCGAGCCGCCCGGCGAACCGGCGGCCGAAGACGAGGGCGAGGCGCCGCCGGACGGCGGACTCCCCGGCTTCCCGGCGCTGGAAGAGACTCCCTTGCCACCCGCCACGGCGTCCGCGGCAGACCGCGAACCACCCGAAGAACACCCGGTGACGGCGACCACGACAGCTGCGGCGGTCGCGGAGGCGAGACCGAAGCGTTTCCCGAACATGCTGCTCACGTGGATCACTTTAGATGTTCACCCGGAGTCAACGGTAAGTGACCTACCGATGACGGATAGTCCAGGTTACTCTTGTATCAGGACCCGATAACCCCCATGAGAGTGCGTATAAGGGAAACCATGACGGGGACGATCGACCAAGGGTTCCAGGCCAACGAGAACAAGACCGGGGGCGCCGGACGCCCCCTGATCCTCGGCGACTCCGGACACCAGGGCGACTTCGGTGAGACCTTCATCAGAGCCCTGGCCGCCGCGGCCAACCTAGACGCCCTGCGCTCCGACCGAGACCGGGTCGGGGTGGACTGGACGCTGCGCTACCCCGCCGCGGACGGACGCCGCGGGTTCCCCCTGATAGACGCCCAGGTGAAGTCCTGGTCCGACCCGCGCGGAAACGACGTCGCCTGGCGTTATCCGCTGGAGGTCAAGAACTTCAACTGGCTCGCCGGCCGTGACTACCTGGTGCCCAGGTTCCTGTTCCTGGTGGTGGTCCCGCGGGCTTCCTCGGCGTGGACGGACATCACCGCGGACCGGCTAATCCTTCGGCACGCCGCGTATTGGGCGTGTTTCCACGACGCGCTCCCGTTGCCCGGAAGAAACCGGTCAAGTACGTATACAGTACGCGTCCCGCGTGAGAATCTGCTTACTATCAGGGCCCTCCACGGGCTGTTCGGCGATGAGTTCCGGGAGATGCTCACGTCATGACCGCTCCCACTTCCGCATCCGGCCGGGCCGCAAGGCTCCGGCCGGATGACGTACTCCGCTATTTGGCAGCGACGGGCTGGCGCAGAGGCCGCGACTACGGGCGCGGCCAGATCTGGGAACTGGACCCGCCGCCGGGGGTCGCGAACCCCCACCCCTACGAGGTGCTGGTGCCGCTGGACCAGCGGCTGCGCGACTATCCGCTGCGTATGACCGACCTGCTGGAGACCGTCGCGAACGCTGAGCAGCGGGACGCGGACTCGGTGCTCGGCGATCTGGACCTGCGGTGGGCGGACGTCCTCTACGTGCGTCTCAACGAGTTCTCCCTGGCCGGTCTGGCGCCGGCCATGACCGGCTTGCGGGATCTGGCGCTGGCCGCGGCGCGCGCTGTGGACACCAAGCACGCCTGGAACTTCGTGCGCGGGGCCGAGGTCGGCACCTCACGCACCGGAGTGCCGGTCCTCACGATCCGGACCGTCCTCACCCCGGACATCGGGGAGCCGGTGGAGCGGAAGGTGACGCGGACCATGTACGAGGGGGTCCTGGGTGCCTTCCGCGCGGCTATAGGGGATCACGAATCGCAGGCGTACTTCCCGATCGTGAACGGCTACCGCGCGACCCGCCCGACGCTCGCCAAGGAGGTCTGCGCGGCCCTGGCGCGCATGGGGGGACGTCAACGCAGCGGCTATGAGTTGCGCTTCACGTGGTCGCCGGACGTCCCGTTCAAGGGCGACCAGGCGGTCTTCGAGTTCACCCCGCACGTGCTTGGGGAGGTGGCACGAGCGGCCAAGGAGCTGCGCGACTTAGGCTGACCGCGTTTTAGGCTGGGGGTATGTCTTCCTCCATCCGCGGCGCCTATGAAGAGTACGGAGCGGAGGAGTATTACAAGCGCTTCGGGGCCGCGTACCGCAATCCCCATGAGACCGCGGTACGCGCCGTCATTCAGGAGAGCGTGGAGCGGAACTCTCTAGAGCTGCACCACGTGTTGGACCTGGCGTGTGGCAGCGGAGAGGCGACGCGCGCGCTCCTGGAGTTGGGTGCGGAGCAGGTTGACGGAGCGGATCCCTATACGGCCGCCGCTTATAGCGCCGCTATAGGGAGCTCTGCAGAGGAGCTGAGCTTCGAGGACGTGGCCGGCGGCGCCCTGGCCGGCCGCCACTACTCACTGACGGTGTGCAGTTTCGCGCTTCACCTGGCCGACGCGTCGCGTCTTCCGCTGCTGGCGTGGCAGCTGGCCCAGGTCTCCGACGCGCTGCTGATCGTGACCCCGCACAAGCGGCCCGACCTGCGGGCCGAGTGGGGCTGGCGGCTCGTCGACGAGTTCGTCCGGGACCGGGTGCGGGCTCGGACGTACCGCCACGGCGAGGGTGAGCAGACAGACGGCCAATAGGCCGCCGAACGCATAGCGGGATCCGCGTCCGCTGTCGTGGTGCGCGAACGCTATAGCGGTGGTCACCAGAAACACTCCGCCAGAGGTACCGAGGCTGCGTGCGGTGTTCAGCAGTCCGCTGACGACTCCGGACTCCTTCTGGGGCACCGCTCCCATCACCTGTGCGTTGTTCGCCGGGGCGTAGGCGCCCAGCCCCAGGCCCAGGACGCCGAGCAGCGGCACCAGCACGGCCGGCTCGAACGGCAGCACCAGCAGCCCGGCCAGGGCCGCGACCGCCAGGCCCAGCCCGATCTGCGCCCGGCACTTCAGGAACGAGGCGCCGATCGCGAAGCCGACCGGCAGCGTGGTCAGCACCAGCCCGGAGGACAGCGCGCTGCTGCCGCGGGCCGCCATGATCACCGGGACCAGGACCAGCGGGCCGAACAGCACCAGGTAGCCGCCCGCAGCGCCGAGCAGGCCCCAGCGCACCTCGTGCTTCTTCAGCGGGGCCAGGTCCGGCCGGAACCCCGGGTTGCGCTCACGGGTGCGGGGGAGCAGGTAGACACCGCCGATCAGCGCCACCACGCCGACCGGGACGTTCACCCCGAACACCCAGCGCCAGCCGAGGGTGTCGACGAGCAGTCCGCCGACCGCCGGGCCCAGGCCCAGGCCCAGGGCCTGCGCCGCGGCCTGGATACCGAGGGCCTGGCGCAGCTTCGCGCGCGGGGCGGCGTTGGAGATCAACGCGATGCTGTTGGCCTGGAGCATCGCGGCGCCCAGGGCCTGGACCACGCGGAAGGCGATGAGGGTGTCCAGGCTCGGGGCCAGGGCGCAGGCGGCGGACGCGGCGGTGAAGACGCCGAAGCCGTAGATGTAGAAGAGCTTGCGGCCCAGGGCGTCGGACAGCCGGCCGGTCGGGACCAGCAGCAGGGTGAGCGTCAGCAGGTAGGACAGCGAGACCCAGGAGACCGCGGACAGGGACGCGTGGAACTCGGTGCGCAGGGCCGGGTAGGCGAGGGTGGTTATCGAGGCGTCGAGCTGGCCCATGAAGGCGCCGAAGCAGACCGTCAGGATGGCCAGCCGCCAGGCCGTGGGCAGGGTGCGTATGCGTTCGGGGCGTGGGCGCTCGCGGAGGAGGACGTTCACAAGTTCCAGCGTACTCCGAAAGTTTCGGACACCGAAATATTCGGAGCGCCGACACTGTGTCTCAACCGCGCGGAGGGGCGGGCGCAACCGGGCTCTCGTCTTCTAAGGTGCGGACATGCCAACGCCGGTGCCGCAGACCCCGCCCCCTCCGCCCACCACCCCCGACGCGACGGCGCAGCAGCTCACCGACGTGGTGACGCGGCTGCGGCGCGCGCTGCGCACGTCGATCCGCACGGAGTACCCGTGGGAAGCGCTGCCGATGGCGCAGATCGAGCTGATGCAGGCGCTCAGCGACCGGTCCCCGGCCCGGGTCGGCGACCTCGCGGCGCGCCAGCGCCTGTCCACCTCCACGGTCAGCGGCCTGATCGGCCAGCTGATGACCGCCGGCCTGGTGGTGCGCGGTACGCACGCCGACGACCGCCGGGTCGCCGTGGTGGAGCTGACCGAAGCCGGCCGCGACCAGCTCGCCGACTGGCAGGCCGCGCACCAGCGGCGCATCGGCGCCGCGCTGGACCGGCTGGAGGGGCCCGAGCAGGAGGCGGTGGCCGCGGCGCTGCCGGCGCTGGCGAAGTTGGTGGAGTACTTGTTCGCCGGGTCGGGGTTGGGCGCTGAGGTCGGCGGTGCTGAGGCCGGCGGCGCGGAGTCGGAGTGAGGCCCTACTGTGTGTTCCGGCATCCGATGTCCCGCCCCACGAGTACAGCCTCACGCCCGGGTGATGACAGGATGGAAGGGCCAACTTCTGAATCTGCCGCTGAGGACAACGCATGACCATCGACCCGGGAGCCATCCCGAACTTCGGCCCGCAGCAGCCGCCGCAGGGGCCGCCGCCGATCATCAAGCCGGACGCCAAGCTGATCGGTGACCTGTTCGAGCAGGTCGGGATCAAGTACGGCACGGATGACGAGGGCGACACCGTCGCCTCCTGGCCGGGCTTCCGCCTCTACGCGATGTTCCGCGGCGAGGCCAAGGAGCTGTTCGCGATCCGGGCGTTCTACGAGCGGGCCTACCCGCTGGAGGAGAAGCAGGAGCTGCTCGACGTCATCGACGAGTGGAACCGGGACTCGCTGTGGCCGAAGGTGTACACGCACACCAACGAGGAGGGTGTGCTGCGCCTGGTCGGCGAGTCGCAGATGGTCGTGCCGCAGGGCGTGAACGTCGACTTCTTCGTGGGCAGCGTCATGAACTGGGTGCAGGCCTCGATCGGCTTCCACAGCTGGCTGGCCGAGCGGCTGGGGCTCGAGGTCGAGGTGGACTCGGTCGGGCAGGGCGATGACGACGATTCGGACGACGACGGGGACTCCGGCGACTCCGAGGACTGATCCGGGTTCGGGCCGCTGTTCGGACCGCTCCCGCGACCTCTTGGCACGACCGCTCCTTGGTATGACTGCTCCTTAGCGCGACCGGCGGCTGACGGTTCCACGTCAGCCGCCGATTCCGTGTTCGAAGCCGGATCGCGGCGTCCGCCGTCGTCGCGGGCCCCGGCCCTCCTGCGTCCCGCACCGGCGCGTCAGCGGATTTCGGACACTGCGATGTGCGCGCGCCAACCGCGCCGGAGTGTCAGAATCAGGGGATGGCGACGGGGCTCAGCAGGATCCGGATCGAGGTCGGCGGATCAGAACATTGGGGCGTCGAGGCGGCCGTCCGCCCGATGATCGACGGCCGCGACATAATCCGCGAGGCCTTCGTCTCCGGCCCGGGCCTGCCCCCCGAAGTACTCCTGCGGCCGAACGGCGAACTGCGCGCCGACACCGAGCCGCGCGAGGTGGTGCTCGCCGAGGCGGACTGCGCGCCGGACTGCTGCGGGGCACTGTGCGTGACGATCAGCCTGGACGGCGAGCAGGTGGTGTGGGGCCGCTGGCGGGACCTGAAAGGGCCCGCGCCGGTGCTGCCGGAGTTCCGGTTCGACGCGGGGGAGTACGACGAGGAGATCGCCCGGGCCGAGCAGTCGGTCGGCGGGTGATCGGCGCGCCGAGCTAGCGCCGCCGCCCGCCCAGCTCCACCGAATACATCGCCGCCAGCACCAGCGCCGCCCCGATCCAGCCGCGCACCGCCAGGGTCTCGCCGGCCAGCACGCCGGTCACGCCGGCGAACACCGGCTCCATGGTCAGCACCACGGCGGCGCGCGTCGCGGGCATGCGGGCCTGCGACCAGGTCTGGAGGAAGAAGCCGGCCGCCGTCCCGAGCAGCGCCGTCACCGCGATCGACGCCCACCCCGCCGCGCTCGACGGCAGCGTGAGCAGGTGATGTCCGAGCCCGTTCCCATGCCCATGCCCATGGCCGTACCCGTACCCGTACCCGAGCCCGAGCCCGTTCCCGGCCACCGCCAGCAGCAGCGACACCGCCGCGACCGTCCCGATCTGCACCACGGCCAGCGCGTAGGCGTCGTTGCGGTGCGACCACTCGCCGAGGCCCACGATGTGCACGGCGAAGAAGAACGCGCCGACCACCGTCAGCAGCTCGCCGCGGCCGATCGACAGGCCGTGCAGCGAGATCAGCCCGAGTCCGACGGTGGCCAGCACCACCGCCGCCCACACCGCTGACGGCACCCGGCGGCGCAGTACCACGGCGGCGATCAGCGGCGTGAAGACCACGAACAGGCCGGTGACGAAGCCTGAGACCGACGCCGAGGCGGTCTGCAGGCCGAAGGTCTGCGCCGCGTACCCGGCCGCCAGTACCAACCCGAGCAGCACGCCGTGCCGCCAACCGCCGCGTCCCAACCCGGCCAGCGTCTTCGGCCGCACCGCGAGCATCGCCGCGCACGCCACCGCGAACCGCAGCCCGAGGAAGTCCAGGACCGGCACCGAGGCGATGGCGTCCTTCACGACCAGGAACGTCGTGCCCCACACCGCGGTCGTGAACAGCAGCCCGCCGGTTGCCAGGAGCGAGGATCGGCGCGAGAGTGCGTAGGCGTCCGCGTACTGGCTCTGGCTCAGCGCTGATTCGGGGGCGGGGACGGGAGCGGGGACTTCGATGGTCACGCGTCGAGTGTTTCATAAAGTTGCCGAATAGTGGATTTATATTCGATCGGCGAGAAAGCTCATCTCAGCGTCTTGGTACAGTGACCGCTCGAACCTGAATGCGAAGCTGGGGGACAAAACCGTGCTGGAAGCGTTGGCCGAGTTCGTTCGGGCCCGGACGACCGCGGAGGAGATCGACGCTCTGCGCGAGGGCCAGGGGCTGCTCCTGCCGTCGGCGGCCGGGGCGGAGGTCTCGGACATGATGGCGCCGCAGGACCCCGCGGAGCTGACCGCCAACGTCGTGTCCGTGCGCAACCTCATGCCGGGCGGGGACCTCTTCCACACGGCCGTCCTGGCGCTGCTGTGCGGCACGCTGGTCGAGCGCGGCGCGGACCCGGGCGCGGCGATCGACGCCACCTTGGACCTGTTCATCCAACAGCTGGACGCGCTCGCCGAGCAGCGCCGGCGCGACGACGGGATCGCGACCGACGGGATCGTCACCACCGCCGGACAGCTGACGTTCATGGCGACGATGACGATGCTGTCCCGCTCGGTCGGCACCCGCAAGCGCTGGCGCGGCCGCCCGGAGCTGATGGCGCGGCTGGACGGACTGGAGGAGGCCGGCCTGGTCCCCTGGTTCCTGCGCGAGGTCTTCACCCTCCACGACGACGTGGACCTGCTCCTGCTGGACCCGAAGAACCGCCGCGCGTACCAGTTCCGCATGGTCGGCGTCCGCGACCGGCTCTACCACTGCTACGCGCTGCTCCAGGACGCGCTGTTGCGGCACACCGGCCCCGGCTATCTCGGCGCCGAGCCCGTCGACCCGGACATGGTGCGCTACGCGCGCAACCGCGATCTCGGCGAGGAGGAGTTCGGGCAGGACGACCCCGGGCGCGAGCGCATGAACGACCACCTGCGGTTCAACTTCAGCGTGCCGGGCGCGGTGATCATGCCCGGCTCCGCCTCGCCGTCGGAGCTGCCGACGCTGGACGGGCTGCCGTTCCTTCTGGTCGAGCCCAAGGGGATGTCGATCAACTGGAATCCGTCGAACATGTACGGGGTGGTGCACGAGGCGCTCGCCGCTTCGGTGGAGTTGGTGCGGGAGCTCGACCGGGAGCGGGCCGAGGTGCTGCTGGTGAAGTGCGGGTTTTAGAACCCTCTAGAGGGCTCTAGAGGGTCTTATAGGCGAGGCGGGCAACCGCCGCTCCTAGACTGCCGCCGCCACAGCCAAGCCCTCCAATGCGAACCAAACAACCTTCCCCGTGGAAGTCCGCCGCGACCCCCAATCCGCCGACAACTCGCTCACCAAGAACAGCCCCCGCCCGCTCTCGTCCAGGTCGTCCGGCAGCGCCGCCGGCCGGGGCTCCGCGCCGACCTGGTCTGCCACCTCGCAGGTGAGGCGTTCGTCATACGACAGCCGGATCTCGATCGGGCCGGGGCCCGCCGCGTGCCGGACCGCGTTCGTCGCCAGTTCGCTGACCAGCAGCTCCGCCGTCTCGATCGTGTCCTCCGGCAGGCCCCAGGAGCCCACCTGCTGGCGCACGAAGTGGCGGGCCTCGCGGACCGCGTACGTCTCGGCCGGCAGCTCCCACGACGCCGAGCGGGACGGTGCCCGGCCGATGCGCGCCACCAGCAGGGCCAGGTCGTCGCGATCGCCTTCCAGGACCAGGGTGCGGGTGAGGGTGTCGCAGATCTCTTCCAAGCCCGCCTCGGGGTCGCCCAGGTTGTCCAGCAACAGCTGTAATCCGTCTCCGATGTCGCGGTTCTTCGACTCCACCAGGCCGTCGGTGCACAGCACCAGCAGCGAGCCCTCCGGCAGGTCCAGCGTCCAGGACTCGAAGGGGTCCGAGACGAAGCCCAGTCCCAGCGGGCGGTTCGCCGGGACGTCCTCGATCCGTGGCTTCACCGCCGGGTCCGGGTGGACGATCACCGGCGGCACGTGCCCGGCGCGCACGATCTCGCAGGTGCGGGCCGCGGGGTCGTGCACCGCGATGATGCACGTGGCGAACAGGTAGCTGTCGGCCATGTCCGGGAGCAGGGCGTCCAGGTGCCCCATCAGCTCGGTGACGGGGAGTTCCAGGCGGGCCAGGGTGCGGACCGCGGTGCGGAGCTGGCCCATCACCGTGGCGGCCTGCATGCCGTGCCCCATCACGTCGCCGACCACCAGTGCCACCCGGCCGCCGGTCAGCGGGATGACGTCGAACCAGTCGCCGCCGACCTCGGCCACGTCGCTGCCGGGCAGGTAGCGGTGCGCGACCTCCATGCCGGGCGGCGGTTGGACGCGTTTGGGCAGTAACGAACTCTGCAGGGTCAGCGCCTGGGATTTCTCCAGGTTGTACAGGCGCGCGTTGTCGATACACAGCGCGGTGCGCCGGGCCAGGTTGTCGGCGAGTTCCACGTCCCGGCCGCAGAACTCGGCGCGCTCGGCGGGGTCGCGGTTGAAGGCCAGCAGGCCCAGGACCCGGCCGCGGGCCATCAGGGGGCTGATGAGCAGGGAGCGGCCGGCCATGGCCCGGTAGAAGTCGGGGCGGCCGAAGTCCTCGGCGGTGCGGCCGGCCAACTCGTCCGGGACCACCGGGAAGAACAGGGAGCGCCGCTCGGCCATGCAGCGGGCGAACGGGGAGGCCGGCGGGCACACCGCGGTCTCGCCGATCGGCAGCGTGGACAACCAGAACTCGATCGGCAGCGGGTCCTTGTCCGAGACGCCGAGGGCCAGGCGGCGCACCCGGGCGCTGCCGTCCTTGAACGGCGCCGGGATCTCGTGGTGGGTGGCGACCCGCTCTTGGAGCAGGACCCACGTGGTGTCGGCGAAGTCCGGGATGGCGATGGCGACCAGTTCCTCGGCCGTGCGCACCAGATCCAGGGTGGTGCCGATCTCCTCGCTGGCCCGGTTCAGCAGGGCCAGGCGCAGGCGCACCGAGTCGGCGGTGTCGTGCCAGTCGTGCGGCGGCGCGGCGTGCCGGGGAGTGCGCTTGTCACCCCCCGTCACGGCCAAGCCCTGTTCGGGGACTCCTGGTGTGCCGGAAAAGGGAGTGGCAGCTTGTCCCGCCACCGTGCGATCCACTGCCTGCTCCCGCCCTCTCGTTACCTGCCCACCGTGCGCCGTCGCTCTGGCGGCTCAGCCCGCCGCCTTGAACCGGCGGATCACTCCGCCATCCCTCGCTCCGGCGGTTCACCCCGTCGCCGCCGGAGCCGGCTCACGTCCACTCATCCCCATACCCTTCCGGCAGACGGCTGACCATCGCTGACGTTCCGTCACCGATCGGATACCGCTCGGATACTGTCGAGTATGGGCATCCTGCGGGCCTGAACGGGCCGAATCGCTGAAGTCTTCCTCCCGGAAGGCGAAGCGGAGGGCGCACGCACTCCCGTCCTGCTTCCGTTCACGACAGCGGATTCTCGAAAATCGCCACAGGGTCCTTGTGCCGCGCATACGTGCCGGCCGCGGGCTGCTGTGAGTGAACGGTGTCGCCGAAGAACCACTTATTGACTTCTACGTTGTCGAACCCCGCCGCCGCCAGCGCGGCTTTGGCATCGTCCTCAGAAAGTCCGGTCACGTTCGGTACCGGGAAAGTCTGGGCGCCCTTGGACAACGTGAGGGTGACGGTGGCCCCGGGTTGGGCGAACTGTGGGTTGACAGCCACCACCGAGCCCTGCGGCACGGTCTCGGAGAAGGCCTGATCCGGGGCGATCACCACCTGGAACCCGGCCTGCCGCAGCGCCTGGGTGGCCGTATCAGTGCTCTGACCTGACTCGTCCGGCACCGCGACCGGCCGGGGGCCGCGGGAGACGGTGATCGTCACCGAGCCGCCCTTCTTCACCTTGCCGGCCGGGTCCGGGGAGGAGCCGATCACGTGCCCGGACGGCACGCTGTCGCTGTAGTCGGGCACCACCTGCGGGTGCAGCCCGTCCCGGGTCAGCTCGGCCAGCGCGGCGTCCTGGGTCTGCCGCAGCACCGAGGGCATCGCGCGGAACTGGCCGCTGCTCACCCACCACGCCGCGATCCCCAGGATCAGCGCGATGACGACGATCACGGCCAGCGCGTAGTGCCCGCGCCGCGGCCGCCACGGCTGGTCGGCCGGGATCAGCTGGCGCGGCTGGTTCGGCGAGGTGCGCGGCTTGTAGACCTGCTTGCCGCCGGGCTTGGTGGCGCGCGCGGCCGGGTCGATCCGGGTCGGGTTCGACGGCAGCGGCGGGGGCGGCGGCACGGCGCGGGTGGCCTCCGGCGCCGGCATCATCCGGGTCCGGGCGAAGTGGCGCTGCCCGGACATGTCCGCGAACTCCGCGGTCGCGGTGTGGTCCGGATCGGAGTCCTGAGGGAGTGCGCCGAAGTCCAGCGCGGAGTCCGGCAGGCTGCCGATGGTGCGCAGCACCTCGGCGTGCAGGACGTTGGCGTCCGCCGGCCGGTCCTGCGGGTCCTTGGCGGTGGCCCGGGCGACCAGCGCGTCCAGCGCCGGGTCCAGGCCGCGCACGCTGCCCGACGGGGCTGGCACCTGGTCGTGGACGTGCCGGTAGGCGACCTGGATCGGGGAGTCGGCGACGAACGGCTTGGCACCGGTCAGCATCTCGTAGAGCACGATCCCGGCGGAGTACACGTCCGAGCGGGCGTCGCAGACTCCGGATTTGACCTGCTCGGGCGCCAGATACGAGGCGGTGCCGACGATCATCCCGGCCAGCGACACCGTCGCCCCGGCCGCTGCCGAGCGGGCCAGCCCGAAGTCGGCGACCTTCACCGCGTACGCGTAGGCGCCCTGCTTGCCGATCAGCACGTTCTCCGGCTTCACGTCCCGGTGCACCATGCCGCCCCGGTGCGCGGCGCCCAGCGCCGACAGCACCGGCGCCAGCACCTCCAGCGCCTCGCGCGGGGTGAAGCGGCCGCGATCGCCCAGCAGCTCGCGCAGCGTCTGGCCGTCGACGAACTCCATGACCAGATACACGTGCCCGCCGTCGGCGCTCTGGTCGAACACCGCGACGATGTTCGGATGGGTCAGGCGCGCGGCGGTCTTCGCCTCCCGGATGAAGCGCGACACGAACTCCTCGTGCCGCGCCAGCTCCGGGTGCATGACCTTGAGCGCGACCACGCGGTCGAGCCGCCGGTCGGTGGCCAGGTAGACCGTTGCCATGCCCCCGCGAGCGATCAGGGAGTCGACCCGGTAGCGCTCGTCGAGGACCTGCCCGACCAGCGAATCGTCCAAAGTCTTGTCCACGTCGCAGAGTCTAGAACGTGTACGGCTTGGTGGTCGGGTGCGCTGACGGCGGGTTGCCACCGGACCACCCGGCCAGATCAGCGCGGGAGCGGGGCCGGGCCCGCGTGGGACCACCACAGGACCAGCGCCGGATCAGTCGACGTCGATCTCGATGCCGGCCGAGCGCATGTCGTTCAGCGCCGCCCGCGACGCGGCCTTGGCCTCGCTGCCGCGCAGATGGCTGGGCCGGTACAGGTGGTGCGCCTTGATCTTGATTTTGATGCGCTGGTCCTTGTGCCGGCCGAACTTCATCTTGGCCAGGTAGATCAGCCGCTCCGCGCAGCCGTCCTCACCCTCGTGCTTGGTGGTCGTCCCCCGGCGGGTGGAGCACGGGCTCGCGGACAGGGTGACGCGCAGCGTGTGGCTGTTCTTCCCCTCGTACATGCGCCGGCTGATGGCCTCCAGGACGTCGCCCCCGGCCTCCATGGTGGCCACATTCAGGTGGCCGGAGCTGGCGAACAGGATCGCCCGCTCGATCTCGTCGCAGAGCTGGTCCTCGGCATGGTCCCGCGGCGACCAGGTGGACGTCTCGCTGGTGTAGTGGCCGAGCCGGACACCGTTCAGGCTCGCGTTGAGGATCACACAGAATCCGGGGTGCGCCGTCACTTCCTCGCCGGGCGCGTAGCGGGCGCGCTGGATCCCGCCGCCGCGCTCGGCACCAGCCTGCGGCCCGGCAGCCCGCTGCACACCGCCCGCCGCCGGCACCGGCGCCGCCGCCAACAACGACGACCCGCCGCTCATCACCCGCGACGCGTTCGCCTCAGCCTGCCGCTCGAACCGGTCGGACGGATCGGACACCTTCAGCCCGGACCCGTCGGCAGTCCCGGCCACCGGCCCCTGCCGCTGCTGGATGACGTGGGTCAACTCATGCGCCAACGTGTGCTTGTCCGCCCCACCCGCACCGAGCACGATGTGGTTCCCGGAGGTGTAGGCGCGAGCCCCGATCTCAGCCGCCGACGCCCGCGCGGCCGCATCATCATGCACCCGCACATCGGAGAAGTCGGCACCCATCTTGGTCTGCATGTCATCGCGAGTCGTACTGTCCAGCGGACGGCCCGAGCCACGCAGCACGTCAGGCACAGACGAGCGCTGAACCTCCGGCTGCCCCCCGTGCCCACAGCCGGCACCATGCTGATGCTGCTCGGCCAGCCACGGATCACCGGCCTCCCGCATCAACTGCACCACCGCGGCATTGCCGACCGACGACTGCAACGCGAGCAGCTGCGCAGCCGCCCCGGATCGTCGCGACGCCGGACCCGCAGCCCGCTGTATCGCTGTCCGTCGCTCGTCGGCCTTCTCGCCGTTCGCGTGCATCGCTCACCAGTCCCCACGGGTCGCCGGCGCCGTGTCGGCACTCCTCGGGTACGAGTAGACACCGGGGTGCCGATGTTTTGACAGGCTCGTGGGGACACTGGTTGCTGCCCTTGGGGGCAGTTGGGGGCTGTCTCTTATACACCTCTGA
>NZ_JAAFYZ010000229.1 GCF_018274385.1 Catenulispora pinistramenti
CCCCCAAACCCCACCCACCAGCGCGTAGCGAACCACCGAGCAAAGCTTGCCTGACGCGGCACCGGCACACCTGACCACCCGACATACTACGCACCCTTGATGCCCCTTGAGACTTATGTAGAGTTTTATCGACGCCCGACGAAGGAGTGCCTGATGGCCGACGGCCCGCGCATCGACTTCCGTACCGAACCGTCCCGCTACCGGCACTGGCGCCTGGCCTTCGACGGTGCGGTGGCCACCGTGACGATGGACGTCGACGAGCGGGGCGGGCTGGTTCCGGGCTATGAGCTCAAGCTCAACTCCTATGACCTCGGCGTGGACATCGAGCTCTACGACGCGGTGCAGCGGCTGCGGTTCGAGCATCCCGAGGTGCGGGTGGTCGTGCTGACCGGCGGTAAGGAGAAGGTGTTCTGCGCCGGGGCGAACATCCGGATGCTGGCGGCTTCCGACCATGCGTGGAAGGTGAACTTCTGCAAGTTCACCAACGAGACCCGCAATGGGATGGAGGACGCGAGCGCGAACTCCGGCCAGACCTACCTGGCCGCGCTCAATGGCACCGCGTCCGGCGGCGGGTATGAGCTGGCGCTGGCCTGTGAGCACATCATGCTGGTCGACGACCGTTCCTCGGCGGTGTCGCTGCCCGAGCTGCCGCTGCTCGGGGTGCTGCCGGGGACCGGCGGGCTGACCCGTGTGGTCGACAAGCGGCATGTGCGGCGCGATCTCGCGGACTACTTCTCGACCCGGGCCGAGGGCGTGACCGGCGGCAAGGCGGTGCGGTGGCGGCTGGTGGATGAAGCGGTGCCGCGGCCGGTGTGGGATGAGACGGTCGCCGCCCGGGCCGCCGAGTTCGCCGCGCGCTCGAACCGGCCGGCCGGTGCACCGGGTGTGGAGCTGACCGGACTCGCCAAGGTGCGCACCGAGGAGAACATCGACTACCTGTATGTCAGAACTCTGATCGATCACGACAGGGGGGTCGCCGAGATCACGGTGCTGGGGCCCGAGACGGATGCTCCGGCCGACGCCGACGCCGTCCACGCCCAAGGCGCCGGGTTCTGGCCGCTGGCGCTGACCCGCGAACTGGACGACCTGATCCTGGACCTGAGGACGAACGAGCCGGAGATCGGTACCTGGGTCCTGCGGACCCGAGGCGACGCCGACCGGGTGCTGGCCTATGACGCGCTGCTGTCGGAACACCGGAGCGACTGGCTGGTCAACGAGATCCTGCTGTATCTGGGACGCACCCTCAAACGGCTGGACGTCACCAGCCGCAGCCTCATCGCCCTGATCGAGCCGGGCAGCTGCTTCGCCGGCTCGCTCCTGGAACTCGCCCTCGCGGCCGACCGCTCCTTCCAGCTCACCGGGGTGTTCGAGGAGCGCGACCCGGATGCCGAGCCGGCCACCGTCACCCTGGGCCGGATGAACTTCGGGCCCCTGCCGATGGGCAACGGCCTGAGCCGCCTGGCCACCCGGTTCTACGGCGATGACGTGAGCCTGGCGGCCGCCGCGAACGCCGAGGGCAAGGCGCTGGACGCGGCCGAAGCCGAACGCCTCGGCCTGGTGACCTTCATCCCCGACGACATCGACTGGGACGAGGAGGTTCGCATCGCCGTGGAGGAGCGCGCCAGTTTCAGCCCCGACGCGTTGACCGGGCTGGAGGCCAACTACCGGTTCGCCGGGCCCGAGACGCTGGAGACGAAGATCTTCGGGCGGCTGTCGGCCTGGCAGAACTGGATCTTCACCCGGCCCAACGCTTCCGGCCCGGACGGCGCGCTGCGGGTGTACGGGACGGGCAAGCGTGCCGACTTCGACCGGAAGCGAGTGTGAGGACGATGACGACCGCCGCCGACTACTCCGAGAAGATCCCGAACAACGTCGAGCTGCACGAGGACCGCCGTTTGCAGCGGGCCCTGGAGTCCTGGCAGCCCAACTTCCTGTCCTGGTGGGAGTCGATGGGCCCGACGCTGCCGACGCAGGACGTGTACCTGCGCACGGCGGTCAACGTCGGGCGCGAGGGCTGGGCCCACTTCGGGCACGTCGCGATGCGCGACTACCGCTGGGGCATCTTCCTGGCCGAGCGCGACCCCGACCGGCGCATCGGCTTCGGCCAGCACCGCGGCGAGCCGGCCTGGCAGCAGGTGCCCGGCGAGTACCGCGCCGACCTGCAACGGCTGATCGTGATCCAGGGCGACACCGAACCGGCCAGCGTCGAACAGCAACGCAACCTCGGCGCCACCGCCCCGAGCCTGTACGACCTGCGCAACCTGTTCCAGGTCAACGTCGAGGAGGGCCGGCACCTGTGGGCGATGGTCTACCTGCTGCACGCGCACTTCGGCCGGGACGGCCGGGAGGAGGCCGAGCAGCTGTTGCACCGCAACTCCGGCAGCCTGGAGTCGCCGCGCATCCTCGGCGCCTTCAACGAGGAGACGCCGGACTGGCTCAGCTTCTTCATGTTCACCTACTTCACCGACCGGGACGGCAAGTACCAGCTCGGCACGCTGAAAGAATCCGCCTTCGACCCGCTCTCGCGCACCTGCGAGTTCATGTTGAAGGAGGAGTCGCACCACATGTTCGTCGGCACCACCGGCATCGACCGGATCGTGGCGCGCACCGCTCAGCTCATGCGCGAGAACGACACCGATGACGTCGTGGCGTATGGAGCAATCCCGCTGGACACGATCCAGAAGTACCTCAACTTCCACTACTCGGTCTCGCTGGACCTGTTCGGCTCGGAGACCTCCACGAACGTCGCGAACTACTTCACCGCCGGCATCAAGGGACGCTGGGCCGAGGGCCGCCGCAAGGACGACCACCGGCTGACCGACGACTCGTTCCTGGTCGACGCGCTGATCGACGGGGCCGCGACGCAGACCGAGGTGGCCGCGCTGGTCGGGCTGAACACGGACCTGCGGCGCGAGTACATCGGCGACTGCCAGAACGGCGTCAACCGCTGGAACCGGATCCTTCAGGAGGCGGACCTGCCGCAGCGGCTGCGGCTGCCGCACATCGCGTTCAACCGGCGGGTCGGGGCGTTCGCCGGGATCGAGGCGACTCCGGACGGGGAGTTGCTGTCGGCTCAGGAGTGGGAGCGACGCAAAGGCGACTTCCTGCCGACCGACGTCGACAAGACGTATGTGCGTTCCCTGATGAAGCCGGTCCACGAACGTGGGAAGATCGCCGCGTGGATCGCCCCGCCGCGAGTGGGGATCAACGGTAGGCCGTTCGAATACGAGTACGTACATCTCGCCTAGCACCGCATAGCGCCTCCCGGTTGTCCCGCTTCCTTTGTCCCTCAGGAGATCAGGCCCGCTGATGCTCGACGGCATGACACTGATCGACGTGCACCTGCACGCCGCCCGCCTGCCCACGCTCAAGCCCGCCTGGCGGGCCTGGGCCGACGACTTCGGCGATCCGGACGTGCTCGGCGAGGTGTATGACGACGCCGGTACCGTGCGCCCGGCGGCGTTCGACCGGTACCTGGCGCGCGAGGGCGTGGACGTCGCGCTGGTGCTGGCCGAGTACAGCCCGAAGGCCACCGGGATCCAGCCCATCGAGGACCTGCTGCCGGTCACGGCCGCGAACCCGGCGCGGATCAAGGCGATCGCCAACGTCAACCCGCACCTGCACTATCCGATCGAGGAGGAGCTGCAGCGGCAGCTGGACCTCGGCGCGGTCGCCTGCAAACTCCACCCGGTACACGCCGGGGTCGCCGCCAACGACCCCAGCCTGTACCCGGCGTACGAGCTCTGTCAGGCGGCCGGGATCCCGCTGGTGGTGCACTGCGGCACCAGCACGTTCCCCGGTTCGATGAACAAGTACGCTGATCCGCTGTTCCTGGACGACGTGCTGCGCGACTTCCGCACACTGAACATCGCGCTGGCCCACGGCGGGCGCGGGTGGTGGTACGACGCGGCGGCGTTCATGGCGCTGAGCAACGAGCGGGTGTGGATCGAGCTGTCCGGGCTGCCGCCGTCCCGGCTGCGTACCTACTACGCGCAGCACAGTTGGCAGCGGCTGACCAGGAAGATGATCTTCGGGACCGACTGGCCCGGCGTGCCCGGGATCGCGCGCAACGCGCGGGCTGTCGCAGAGCTCTGTCCCGATGAGGAGACCGCCGCGCTCGTGCTCGGCGGGAACGCTGCGCGGGTCTACAACCTGAAGCCGACAGGGTGAGCCGGAGGCCGCGCCACCCGGGCAACAGTTCGGCAGCAGCCTGGCAGCAGCTCCCCTACTCCCGCGCCGCCAGCTCCGACCAGCGAGCCCGGGCCGCTGTGTTCCACCTCTGATGTAAGTCCTCGAACACGCTAGCGGCCCGCAGCCCGATCCACTGTGGCGGCAACAGTTCCGGCGGCAGCTGCGGATCCAGGCTCGGGAAGCGCCGCCACTCGTCCACCAGGCGGATCTGTGCGTACAGCACCTCGTCCGGGGATTGTGGGCTCAGGCCGGCGAACTGGAGGAGGAAGTCTTCATAAGCCTCGGCGAGTTCGCCGGTGTGCCAGGCCTGCTCCACCATCGAGCGCTCCGAGCCGACCCCGGCGAAGGGGCCGCAGAAGGAGATCGCTTCGGCTTGCAGGCCCAATTCCTCGACGATCTGTTTGGCCTCCGCCTCGCGAGTGGTGTGCGGGCTGACCCAGACTCCGGGAGCCGGGCTGCCGAGCCCCGCCCACGTCAGGCTATTGCGAAGCCGGTGACGCAGGTCCCGCTGGGTCTCCGGCACGCTGACCAGCAGCACCAGCCAGCGGCCGTCCCAGGACTCGCGGTCCCGGCCGAAGGAGTAGATCCGCTCCGCGCCCTCGGTCAGCAGGACCGTACCGTGCGGGGTCAGGGCCCAGCGCACGCGGCGGCCGACGCGTTCGGTCCCGATCCAGCCGTCCAGCGCCATCCGGTTCAGCGCCTGGCGCGCGGTCTTCTCCTCGAGGCCGAGGCCGGCCGCCACGTGCAGCAGCGTCGAGGTCCACACCGGGACGCCGCCGGGGCGGACGTACTCGCCGAGAACGGTCAGCAGGAGCGAGCGGGCGCTGCGGGCCCCGGTTTGTTGGCGGCGCGTCAGCGATGGGACGGGCTCCAGGTCATCGTCCGCGCTCATGGGGCCATTCTACAAGGATGGCTCGGTACGTCTCGGTTTGGTGGACGGATGGCCGACCGCGAGCAGCCGCGCGGGATTGGCGATCAGCATCCTGTCGATGGCGGCGGCGCTGATGCCGAGTGCGCCGAGGTGCGTCAGGAACACTCCTCCGAGGTAGCCGTAGCCGTGGCGGCCGTGCGTGGCGAGGTTGAGCCACATCTGGCCGCCGGTCAGGTCCTGGGACAGGACGATCTGGTCGGCGTATCCCTCGGCGACGAGCGTGGCCAGCCGGTGCGCCCGGGTGCGGTCCGACTGCTTGATCGCCGGCTTGTCGAAACGGCCGTCGGGCTGCCGGTCATCCGGCGGGGGCCGGCGCACATCCCAGTACTCCTTGCCGATGGAGTCGAAGCCCACGGTCACGCCACGGTCCAGGACTCGACGGACGTAGTCGAGGTCGGGGTGGTTGTCCATGTGCCCGATCACCACCCGGTCCAGGGGCACCTCCTCTTCCTGGAGAAGGTCGATCTGTTCCAGGGCCATCGTGCCGTGCGTCGTGTGCGTGTTGATCGACAGGCCGGTGCGGTGATGCGCGCGGGCCGCGGCGCGCAGACCGCGCTCCTCGTGTTCGGTGACGCGGCCCTCGCTGGTCGGCTGCTCGCCGAGGATTCCGGCCCGCACCCCGCTCTCGCCGATGCCGGTGGTGGCGTCGGCGACGAACCGGTCCGCGAGCTCATCGATGCCGGCCCGCCGGACCCACTCGGGGCTGAACTCGGCGCGATAGGTGGCGGTGCCGGAGATGACGTGCAGCCCGCTCGCTTCGGCGATGCGCGGGAGCAGCGCCGCGTTCGCGCCGTGCGCGTCCCGTCCCGCGTCTCCGTAGGGGCTCAGGTCCACGACCGTCCCGAAACCCGCCTCCCGCAGGCCGCTCAAGGCCGCGACCGCTGCCGCGATCCGCGCGGCGTCGAATTCAGCGGGGTCGGATTCGGCGGCGTCGGATTCAGCATCGCCGACCCGGCCGCCGAGCACTCCCGGCCCCGGCAGCAGCGAGAGCAGATGCTCGTGGGTGAGCACGCGACCCAGGCCGCCGGCATCCACATCGCCGCATACCGTCCGGCACACGGCCTGGCTCGATTCCATGCCCCGCACGCTAGCCGCCGATCACTTCGGCACCCGCCGAACCATCCCCCGGTGGCGTCCGGGGAGGGTTTGTTTCAATTTGCAACCGATGTAGTCTTGTTTCACAACCGGACGGCCCCCGAGGAGGAACCGTGGCCAGCGAGCAGCAGACCGACACCAAGCTGTGTCCGGTGCTGCGCACCGTCGACCTGGTCGGCGACCGGTGGACGCTGCTGATCCTGCGCGACGCCTTCGACGGCCCGCGCCGCTTCAGCCAGTTGCAGCGCAGCCTGGGCATCGCCAAGAACATCCTGAGCGACCGGCTCACCGGCCTGGTCGAGGCCGGGATCCTGCGCACCGAGCCGGCCGCGGACACCTCGGCCTACCAGGCCTACGCGCTCACCGAGAAGGGCGCCGACCTGTTCGACGTGATCATCGCGCTGCGCCAGTGGGGCGAGCGCCACGCCTTCGACCCCGGCGAGGACTACCGGCCGCTGATCGACCAGCGGACCGGGGAGCCGCTGCGACACCTGGCCTATGCCCGGCCCGACGGCAGCCCGGTGCGTCCGGAGCAGACGGCACTCGGCGAGCCGCTGCCGATCGGGACAGCTGAGCGGTGACGGGTGTGGGGCAGGTGTGGGGCAGGTGCAGCGCGGCGCGTAGCGAGTGCGGACCGGCTCAGGGCGGCAGGTACTGAGCAGGCCCGCGGCGGCTGCGGGGCAAGCAGGCCGCGGCTGCGGGGCAAGCGCGTGGCAGCTGCGGGGCAGGCGCGCGGCTGCCGCGGGGAAACCGTGGCCGACACGCAGCAGCCACCCGGTACCGGAGTACCGGATGGCTGGTCCAGCGCCTAAGCTCGCGGAGCCCGAAGCTTGCCAGCTAACTCAGCGTGAGCCCGATCGGCCCGGCGAGCACCGTATAGCCGTCGTTGTTGAAGTAGTAGACCTCGTAGTTACCCGGGCCGTAGTTCGCGGTGAAGGTAGTGCTGCCGCCGGTTCCGGGCGTGTACTGCCAGGCGGTGGAGGCCTGCGTACCGGGGGTGTCGCCGGGCTTGTAGATGCCGATCCAGTTCTTCGCGCTGTTCGTGGCGGCCGGCGTCGCGTAGTTGAAGGTGACCGAGGAGCCGTTGGTCACGGTCGGCGTGGCGGTGGTCAGCGTCGAGACGGCGTTCTGGTTCTGGCCCCAGGCGTCGTTGACGGTGGCCGCGTAGGTGTCGTTGTTGGTCAGCGGGGCCAGGCCCAGGGCCTGGTCCACGGTGCGCAGCAGGCCGTACTGGTCGGTGCGCTGGGAGCTGGTGTAGCCGGCCTTGACCGAGCCCTGCGATCCGAGCAGCAGGGTCGGGATGTTGTTCGGGTACCCCTGGCCGAAGGACTTACTGGAGCTTTCGTCCCAGGTGAGGATCAGCAGCGACTTCTGCTGGGTCCAGGCCGGGGAGTTGAAGATGGTCGGCAGGGTGTTCTGCAGCCAGGTATCGCCGGCCGTGACGCCGCAGGATTCCATGTCGTCGCAGTCGTCCGGCTCGAACCAGACGAAGTTGGGAGTGGTGGCCGTCGACTGCAGGTCGGTGGTCATCTGGGTGAGCGGCTGGTCGTGCTGGGCGCAGTAGCCGGTCGCCGACTCGTCGGACTTGAAGTCCTGGAAGAACGTGAACGGCACGTCGTCCGGGGCGTAGTAGGCGTGCGAGGAGTAGTCGCAGTTGCCGTTCTCGTTCTCCACGTACGTCTTCCACGTCTTGCCCGCGGCCTCGACGCTGTTGCCGAGGTTCGGGGCGTTGATCGTGGTGGTGGCGATGCTGTTGTCGTGCAGGCCGTACAGGCCGCCGGCGGCGAGCGCCACGTAGTTGGGGTCGGAGGGGTGCGTGGTGGCATAGGCCTGGCTCAACGACGTGCCCTGCGACAGCAGACTGTTGATATAGGGGGCCTGCGAGGTGTTGCCGACGATGCCGGAGTAGTCCTGGTTCTCCATGTAGACCACGAAGACGTGGTCGAAGCCGCCGGGGACCGAGGAGGGCGGGGCGGTCAGGGTCGGCGTGGGCACGTCGGCGCCGACCGTCAGCGACAAGTCGTCGGCGTAGCCGTCGGTGGTGTTGCCGGTGGTCCAGGTGAAGGCCAGGTCCACGCGGATCGAGCGGGTACCGGTCGGCAACGTCCCGGTGTCGTCGCGTTGCAGGAGCTCGGTGGTGTTGCCGCGGTCGGTGTTGGTCACCGGCGCGATGGCCGAGGTGCCGAGCGAGGCACCGGAGCCGTCGAGGAAGGTGGCCGTCATGCCGACGCGGTCGTTCTGGTCGGCGTACCCGCCGAGCCAGCCGGACATGTCGAACGGCACTCCCCCGGCGTCGATGGCCGAGGCGGCGGCCGAGACGTCGACGGTCTGCGCCAGGTCGGAGTCGCCGGTGGCGCCGCCGTCGAAGAACTGGTTGCCGCGATCGGGCGGGCCGGAGGTGTTCGCGTCGGGGTAGCCGGAGGCGCCGTAGCACACGGCGTTCGGCTCGCCCGCGGCGATCGTCCAGCCCGGCACCGTCATGCCGTCCAGGCCGTCGGACGAGCACTGGGCCACGTCCTCGGCGCCGGGGTCGACCAGCAGGTTGGCGCTGGTCGTGGCCGCGGCCGCGGCTGCCGTGCGGCCCGTCGCGGCGTGGGCCGGGCGGGCGGTCGTCACGGACATGACACCGGCCAGCAGGGCCAGTGCGGCGGTCGAGGCGACCACCGCGGCCCGGCCGCCTCTCGCGGTACGGGAACTCATACAGGATCCTTTCCGACGGCGACTGTGATGCCGACTTCGGCCGGCCGGGACACGACTATGCGGCGATGACATTGACGGGATATCTGTGCCCGGTGAACGGATCGAAGTTGTACAGCCAACACCGAGTTGTCTGACCAACTCCGGCCTGTGGGCACCGTAGCGCCGACCGCGGCGGACGGCCAGGGTCATGTCAGCCTCCACACCTTTCAGCCGCAGCGCCGACTATCGTCTGGTGAGTGGATGTGAGCACGACAGATCTCGGCGAGCACCCGGCCGAGGACATCGAGGCCGAACCGCTGATCGCCTACCGCTCGCGTCGGCGGCGTTGGCTGCGCCGGCTGGCGAAGGCCGTCGCAGTGCTCTTTCTCGCTGGCACCTTCCTGTCCACCGCCTACAACGCCGCCACCGACGGCCGCGCCGCCGTCCCGTCCGGCCTGACCTACGTCCAGGCCGGCGACGTCCGGACCCGCTACCGCGAGTGGGGCACGACCGGCACGCCGATCGTCCTCGTCCACGGCTTCGTGGAATCCGCGGACACCTGGCAGTACCTCGCCCCGCTACTGGCCGCGCAGGGCCACCGGGTCTACGCGCTGGACGTCGACGGCTGGGGCTACACGCAGCGGGTCGCCCCCTTCGACGTCGGCCACCAGGCCCGCCAGGTCAACGCCTTCATCGAGGCCCTGCACCTGGCCAGTCCGATCCTGGTCGGCCACTCCAGCGGCGCGGCCGTCAGCGCGCTGGCAGCCCTGGACGAGCCGGCCGACGTCGGCGGCGTCATGTTCCTCGACGGCGACGGACTGGCCACCGGCGCGGGCCAGAAGACCCCGCTGACACATCTGTTCCTCAACCCCTATCGCACGACCCTGATGCGGCTGGCCATCCGCTCCGACACCGTCATCCGCGCGATCTACGACGCCACCTGTGGCTCCGGCTGCCCCAAGCTGGACGCCGCGGGCCTGGACCAGTGGCGGCGCCCGCTGGAGGTCCCCGGCGCCGAGGAAGCGTTGTGGAGCATGGTGAACCTCGGCGTGGCCGGCCTGCCTCCGTCCCGGCTGGCCCAACTCGCCACGCTCCCGATCCCCAAGGCGGTCGTGTTCGGCGGCGCCGACTCCTCCTATCCCCCGCACTCGCCGCAGACCACCGCCGCCCGCATCGGCGCCCCGGCCCCGACGATCATCCCCGGCGCCCAGCACCTCACCTCGGTCAACAGCCCGGCGGCGGTCGCCGCGGCGGTCGCGGCTTTGGCGGCGCGCGCCGGCTGAAGCACCTGGCCACACCGCCTACGGCGACAAGCGGCTGAACAGGCTCGTCGAACACCCGCGGCGCCCCGGACGGCCGCCCCTCAGCCTGGTTGGCTTCGGGTGGCCGGCCGGGGTGGGCGGGCGCCGCTACTGTGCCCTTGGCAGCCAGAGGCTGCGTGCCGTTTCGCGCCAGTACGCCCAGGAACCAATCATCTAGGGCCGACCGCATGGTGGAGGATGCACGCTTCATGAGCCCCGGCGCGGCCTCGCTAATAGGCGAGGTGCCTCAGCTGGCATCGCCACAGCAGCGACAGTGGCTCAGGCACGCGATCTACGAGCGCACACAGACCGTCTTCAGACTCACCGGCGCCGACCGAGCTGGGCGCGACGGTGCGCATTCCCGCAGAACGGGTATTACAGCGTTCTGTGGCCGAGGCCATGCGGCTGGCGAACACGCCGTCTGGGCGCAGGCAGGTCCAAATGCTCCCGGGTGAACTCGCCGCGTGGGGCCCAAGCGCCGTCGCGCGCTGGGGAGAGTGCCACGAGTTGTGCAGCGCGAGCCAGGAACTCTTCGCACCCGGCCGACGTTCCGGAAAGCGCCGGCGCTAGCGCTCGTATCGCGCCGCCGAAACTCCTCGCCCGAACCTGTCACACGGCGCCCGCCTCCGCGCGTTGAACCTTATGTGGACGTCAACCAGCGCGGGCGATGAAGGCAGAGGAGATGAAGGATGATCGGCAGGCCTTCCAGGAGTTCACTGCCGCCCACGGGGCCCGACTCTTCCGTACCGCCTACTTCCTGGCCGGTGGGGACTGGCACCTGGCCGAGGACCTCATGCAGGACACGCTCGTCAAGGTGTTCGTGGCGTGGCGGCGGGTCAGCAAGGTGGAGAATCCCGCCGCCTACGCCCAGACCGTGCTCACCCGCACCTTCATCAGCCAGCGGCGGCGCAAGCGCTCTTCGGAGCAGCCGATCGCCGAGCCGCCGGAGCGAGTCATCGAGGACGTCGATTCCACGGTGCGGCTGACGCTGCTGGCGGAGTTGGCGCAGCTGTCCGCGCGGGATCGGGCGGTGGTCGTGCTCCGGTACTGGGAGGACCTGAGCGTGGAGGACGTGGCGGCGGTGCTGCACATCAGCTCCGCCTCGGTCCGCACCCAGTCCTCGCGGGCGTTGGGCCGGCTGCGGGTCGCGCTCAGTGAGGTGTTCCCCGAACGACTGCCCGGCTAGCCACCGCCGCAGGTCCGAACAGACACAGACTCCCAATAGACGCACTATAAGGAAGGACGGCCGAGCTGTGTCCACCGACATCTTCGAGACCGCCGCGGACGGCACCGGAACGGTGCGCGCCGCGTTCGACACCACCGCGGCCGAGTGCCGGCCCGACATCGACGCCCTGACCCGCCGCGCGCTCGACCGCGGACAGCGGGTCCGGCGGCACCGGATGGTCGGCAAGGCCGTCGGGTCGGCGGCGGCCGCGGCGGCGATCGGGCTGGGCACCGCCTATGCGCTGAACGACTCGGGGACGGCGGCGCGTCCGGCCAACATCCCCGGCAGTGGGACCTATGGCGGCAATCAGGGGCCTGAGCTGCCCGATCTTCCCGGCGCACGGACGCCGACCGGCCTGTTCCCGACGACTATGTCGGACACGCTGGATACGTCCACGTCCACTGCCGTGCCCACATCCACGGTCACGGTCACTGTCACGGCATCGGTAGCCAGCGCCGTCGCGACCTGGCGAACGGCGCACCGTGGCACGTTGACCTTTCTCAGAGCGGCCGCCTGGATGTAGCCCGCTCCACCCCCGAATACAAACCTAGATCTCCACCCCCCACGGAGGGCCCTCGATGCTCACCGCGTTCTTCCGCGCGTTCCGCACGCCCGATTTACGAAGAAAGTTACTCTTCACCCTCGCCATCATGGCCCTCTACCGCCTCGGCGCGCACCTACCGCTCCCCGGCGTCGACACCCGGACGCTGGCCGCGTGCACCGGCGCGTCGTCCCGGTCCGGCACCGGCAGCCAGGCCTTCGGTCTGCTCAACCTGTTCTCGGGCGGGGCCCTGCAGCAGCTGTCCATCTTCGCGCTCGGCATCACGCCCTACATCACGGCGTCGATCATCCTGCAACTGCTCACCGTCGTGATCCCGCGCCTGGAAGCGCTGAAGAAGGAAGGCCAGACCGGGCAGGCGAAGATCACCCAGTACACCCGCTACCTGACGATCGGCCTGTCGGTCCTGGAATCGACGATGACCCTGACCGCCGCCCGCAACAACCCCGGCTACCTGCTCGGTCAGAAATGCGACGGCGTCGCTGTCTTCTACCCGGCGGTGACCTGGGAAGGCACGGCCGTGATGGTGATCATCATGACGGCCGCCACCTCGCTGCTGATGTGGCTCGGCGAACTGGTCACCGACCGTGGCGTCGGCAACGGGATGTCCATCCTGATGTTCACCTCGATCGCCGCCAGGTTCCCCGGCTCACTGTGGGCGATCAAGCTGAACTCGCACACGCTGGGCGGCTGGCCGGTGTTCGCCGCGGTCCTGGCGCTGGGAATAGTGGTCGTCGCCGCGGTCGTCTTCGTCGAGCAGGGCCAGCGCCGGATCCCGGTCCAGTACAGCAAGCGCATGGTCGGCCGGCGCGCATACGGCGGCACCTCGACGTACATCCCGCTCAAGCTGAACCAGTCCGGCGTGGTGCCCGTCATCTTCGCCTCGTCGCTGCTCCAGATGCCGGTGATGCTGGTCGGCCTGACCGGCGGCAGCACGGCGACCCGGGGCTGGCAGGGCTGGATCAACCGGAACCTCACCACGACGATCCACGGCTACCCGCTGACCTACACGCTCTCCTACCTGCTGCTGATCCTGGGGTTCGCGTTCTTCTACATGTCGATCACCTTCGACACCGTGGAGATCGCCGACAATATGAAGAAGTACGGCGGCTTCGTCCCCGGTATCCGCTCCGGACGGCCGACCGTCGAGTACCTGCACTACACCGCGACCCGCATCACCTGGCCCGGCGCGCTCTACCTGGCGGTGGTCGCGGCGATCCCGATGATCGCGCTGGACCGGCTGCACGCGACCGGCAGCTTCCCGTTCGGCGGCACCACGATCCTGATCATGGTCGGGGTCGGCCTGGAGACGGTGAAGCAGATCGAGTCGCAGCTCCAGCAGCACAACTACGAGGGGTTCCTGCGATGAGCGACGGCCGGTGGCCGGTAGCCGGTGGCCGGTAGCCGGTAGCCGGTAGCCGGTAGCCGGTAGCCGGTAGCCGGTAGCCGGGAATCCTCAGCCCTTGCGCCCCCAGCGCCGCCCCGTGCGCGCCTCCGACTGTCCGCCGAACGGATTGCTCCGCAGGAACTCGATCGCGTCCGGGTCGCCGAGGTCCGCAGCACGCTGATACCACTGCAGCGCCTCCCCCATCCGATCGGTGCGGGCACACAGGTAGCCGACGTTGAGCACCGCGGTGACGTCGCCGCCGGCCGCCAACCGCCGCATCACCGCCTCGGCCTCGCGGAACCGGTCGGCGCCCATCAGCCTTGAGGCCGTGAACTTCGCGGCCCGCAGATCGTCGTCCAGCGCCGCCGGGTCGATCGCCAGCGCCTGCTGATAGGCGGCGACCGCGTCGTCATCGCGCCGCAGCGAGCGCAGGATCTCGGCCCGGAAGCAGTGCAGCTGCGGGTCGTCGTCCCGATGCCGAGCCAGCCGGTCGAAGGCGGCCAGCGCCTCCTCCAACCGTCCCAGCTGCCACAGCGTGGTCGCCCGCCCGACCTCTACGATCGGCTCCTGCGGCCGGAGCGCGGCGGCCTGTTCGAACTCGGCCAGCGCCTCGGCGTTCCGGCCCGCCTTCTGCAGGGCACGCGCCTCGTCGAAGTGCCGCAGGAAGCCGTCGTCCGCAGACGCGGCGGGCCGGCGTCCCGGCGGCGGCAGCAGCTTCGCGATGTCCGGCTTGCGCATCTCGCCGCCGCACACCGTGCACTGCGGCTGGCTGAACAGGCCGGTCTTGCCGGCCAGGCAGCGGTCGCACAGCCCGGCGCCGCACTCGGCGCAGAGCAGGAAATCGGCGGTCACCAGCTCCGGGTTCTGGGCCACGACCGGGTTCCCGCCGGGGATCCGGGAGACCGAAAGCAGACGCTCGCAGTTCTCGCCGGTACATTTGAGCAGCATGACGTCACTCCCGTTTGTGCAGGCTCGGGGCGTGCGACCCATCGTCGCACACCGCCGATGGGATCGGCGGGCACGCCGATGACGGTGCCTGTCGCCGACGCGTTCGCCGACCGCTACGCCGTCGTGGGCCTGCTCGGCCGGGGCGGGATGGGGGAGGTCCACCGGGTCCGCCACCTCGCCTGGGGCATCGACCTGGCGATGAAGTCGGCGCTGCCGGGCGTCCTGCACGACGCCGCCGCGCGGGAGAGTTTTGTGCGCGAGGCCGAGGCGTGGGTCTCACTCGATCCTCATCCGAATGTCGTGGCCTGCCACTACGTCCGGATGATCGAGGGTGTGCCGCGGATCTTCGCCGAATACGTGGCGGGCTCCGATCTGGAGCAGTGGATCGGCGAGGGCCGGCTGTATCAGGGCTCGCAGGAATCGGTCCTGGCGCGGATCCTGGACTTCGCGATCCAGGCGGCGTGGGGGCTGGCGGCAGCGCATGACCAGGGCCTGGTCCACCAGGACGTCAAGCCGTCGAACATGATGGTGGCCGGTGACGACACGCTGAAGGTCACGGACTTCGGGCTGGCCAAGGCGCGCGCGGTGGCGACGAGTCGGGCCGGGCAGGCATCCGGGGCATCCGAAGCGTCTGGGGCACCCAGGGCATCATCTGATGCGGGCGTCGTCACCTATCGCGGGATGACGCCGGCGTATTGCTCGCCGGAGCAGTTCCGCCGCGAGCGGGTGACCCGGCAGACGGACGTGTGGAGCTGGGCTGTCGGGGTGCTGGAGATGTTCCGCGGCGGCGTCTCCTGGATCAGCGGGCATATCGCGGCCGAGGCGTTGGAAGCGTTTCTGAGTGATCCGGATCCGCAGTATCCTGCGATGCCGGTCGGCGTCACCCATCTCCTGTCGCAGTGCTTCGCGCCGGAGGCCGAAGACCGGCCGCAAGGGATGATCGCGGTCGCCGACGCATTGAAGGACGTCTATCGGCGCGAGCTCGGGCGGGCGTATCCGCGTGCATACCGTCCGACCGTCCGGAGCCTGGGCGACGTGCTGAACAACCGGGCGCTGTCCCTGGTCGACCTCGATCGCCCGGCCGAAGCCGAACAGACGTGGCGCAAGGCGCTGGCCACCGAGCCGCATCACCTGCCGACCCTCTACAACTCAGGGATCTGGCACTGGCGCCGGGGCGGACTCAGCGACGAGACCATCCTCCAGCAGCTCGACGCCGCCGCCGACACCGACCCCGACGGCTGGGTCGCCGCGTATCTGAAGTGCCTGGTGCTGCTGGAGAGCGGGGACCCGGTCGGCGCCTGGAGTCAGAGCACGGATGTGCTCGCGCTGGCACCGACGGCCGAGGCCGACGAGCTCCGGAACCGATTGGCACGCGCCGATCTCGGCCCGTCCACACCCGACTGCGTCTTCACCGACCACGTCCTGAGCGCGGCCTGGCCGGTCGACGGAAGCCGGGTCGTGGTGGCGACCGACCGGACGAACAGCGGCTCTGATATCAGCTTCCTGGATCCGGTCACCGGAGACGTGACGCCACTGCCGGCAGACACCGGCCATCGCGGGCTCATCCAGAGCGTCGCCCTCGACGACTACGGCGACATCCTGCTCACCGGCGGCGAAGACGGGACGGTGCGATGGCGGGATCTGGCCGGCGACCGGACCGGCGTGCTCCGGATGGACGGCGCCGTGCATTCCGTCTGGCTCAGCCCGGGCGCGAGCACGGCGATCGTCGCCAGTGACACCACCGTGGTGGTCTGGAACATCGCCGTGGACCGCGTGATACGCCAGCGGGCGGTCCAGTCGTACTGCCTGCGGGTGAGCCAGGACTGCCGGACCGCCCTCGTGTTCGGCCACGAGCGGGCGCTGCTGTGGGATCCGACGACCGACGAGGTCCTCGCCGAGATCCCGGCCGGGGACAGCGTCATCGGGGCGGCTGACGTCAGCCGCGACGGAACCAGTGCCCTGATCTGCCACGCGGACGGACACTTCGAGCTCTGGCGAACCCGGCCGGCCCAGAAGCTGCGCGAGTGGCAGGGCTACCGCAGGAAGGCCGAGTTCGCGCAGCTCAGTCCCGACGGCGCGTACGCGTTCACGTCAGGGAACGAAGACCGGCTCCGGCTCTGGGACATCGCCGCCGGCCGCTGCCTGCGCACCTTCGACGAGCCGATGCCCGGCGCCGCGCGCACGATCGCGTGGAGCCCCGACGGATCCATGGCGTTCGTCGGCGGCGTCCACGGCTCCGCCGCCCTCCGCCCCGGACCGAGCCCGACTAGCCCCAGCCCCTACTGGCCCTCACAGCTGCGCTTCCAGATCGAGGCATCGGTCGCCGCCGAGCGCGCGGCCGTACTCACCGCCGAGGCCGAGCAAGCCTGGCGCGCCGGCGACCTCGCGGCCGCCCTGGACGCCGTCCGGGAAATGCGCGAGCTACCCGGCCACCGCCTGCTGCCGGAGACCACACGGGCCTGGCGGCTGCTGAGCGAGTCCTGCGAGAAGACGACGCTGACCGGCATCCGCCTGGTGTCGACCCTCGGGGAGCGCACCGGCCGGGGCTGGACCCACGCCGTCCACGTCAGCCCGGACGGCGGCACCGGCTTCTCGGCCAACGCCGACGGCCGGGTCACGCGCTGGGATCTGGAGCACGCCGAGCAGGGCTCCACCCGCTGGATCACCGCCCCATACCTGATGCGCGTCACCGCCGACGGCCGCTACCTCCTGCTGATGAGCCGCGACGGCAAAGCGGCCCGGCTGCACATCCTCGGCACCTTCGAAGGCCGCGAACTCGACGTCCGGATCCCCGAAGCAGTCGAGGCATACCTGAGCGTGGACGCCACACGGCTGATCACCGTCGCCCCCACCACGCCGATCGGCGAGAACAGCGACGGCCCGGCCGCCATGAAGTTCACCCGCATGACGCCGGTGGAGCGGGTCACCCACCAGTGCACGCATGGAACACCCGCGAGCACCATCCAGGCCCGAGACCTGACCACCGGCCAAACCATCTGGTCCCACCCACTCGCCC
>NZ_JAAFYZ010000023.1 GCF_018274385.1 Catenulispora pinistramenti
TGCTGGGCCATCTACCCGAGGCCGAGTTGGGCCCGAGAGCCGCCGACGCGGTCGGGCTGCTGGCGCTGGTGGCCGGGCAGGACGTCGAGCCGGCCGAGGGCTCGGACGGCCGGGACGGGCGGTGGCGCATTGCGCAACGCACGGTGCCGGACCGGACGGTTTCCACCGTCGACCCGGCCGCCCGACACATTCACAAGAACCGCAGCCGGCACCAGGAGGGTTTCCGGGCACACGTCGCGTTCGAGCCGGAGGTCGGGCTGTTCACCGCGGTCGAACTCGCCGCCGGGTTCGGCCCAGACAATCATGAGGCCGCCGTCGCCGAGCACCTGCTGGCCGACGAAGACCCCGGGCTGACCGTGCTCGGCGACACCGCCTACGGCACCGGACGGCTGCGCCGGATGCTGGAAGCCGACGGCCACACCCCGGTGCTCAAGCCGCCGCCGCTGCAACAGGCCGTCCCCGGCGGCCTCACCGCCGACGACTTCACCGTCGACACCACGGCGGGCACCGTCACCTGCCCGGCCGGGCACGTCAAGGCCCTGGGCAAGCCACAACGCAACGGCCAACGCCAAGCACAGTTCAAGGCCCTGTGTCGGGATTGTCCGCTGCGAGCGCGGTGCACGAAGTCCAAGACCGGCCGCGTGTTCAGCGTCCACCCCGACTGGGACGTGCTCAAAGCAGCCCGCGACCAGGCCAGGACCGACCCGGCCTGGCAGGCCGAATACCGCCGCTGGCGCCCACCGGTGGAACGCGCCATCGCCTGGCTCGTCGCCGCCGGCAACCGCCGCGTCCCCTACCGAGGCATCATCGCCAACAACACCTGGCTGCACCACCGCGCCACCGCCCTCAACCTACGCCGACTGGTCAACCTCGGCCTCCACCACACCAGCGGCACCTGGGCACTGAGCACCACCACATGATCGAGGGAGCCGCCCCACACGAGGACGGCCCCCCATCACAAGATCTTCATTAGCGTTCTAGGGCGGGTCTCTTAATTGTTTGACCTCTCGGGCCGAGGATGAGCAAATGGTGCGTGCTGAGGTGCTCTCTGATGAGTTGTGGATCGAGCCGGTGTTGCCCGGTCCTGGTGTGCGGGCGGGCCGCCCGTGGAACGATCATCGTTTGGCGCTTGAGGGGATCGTGTGGCGGTATCGGGCGGCACCCTGCCGGATTACGTCAGCCCGATCATGGTGTGGGGTGACGTGGCACGGCCGACAGCTCGGGTATTGACGTTGCTCGAGTTATTGCAGTCCGGTGGCACTCGTACCTCTGCTGAGCTGGCCGAGCGGCTGAACGTGGATGGACGCACGGTGCGCCGCTACGTGGAGCACCTGCGTGCCCTCGGCATTCCGGTGGATTCCGTGCGTGGCCGTTACGGCGGTTACCGACTGGCGCGCCACTACCGGATGCCTCCGTTGATGCTCACCGACGAGGAAGCACTGGCGGTCGTCTGGGGGCTTCTGCAGACGGGCCGGTCGGGGTCTGGTCCGGCCTCGATCGGTGACGTGGAGGCCGCCACCTCGAAGGTGCGCCGGGTACTGCCCCCGGCCCTGGCACGACAGATTGACGCAGTGGTCGAAACCGTGAATTTCACCGGCGGTCGGATCGGCGAGGCAGAGCGCACCGGGGGTGGCGAGCAGGCAAGCGCGAGAGTGCTTCTTGGACTGGCGCGGGCGGCGGGGGACCGGCGTCCGATTGCCTTCGACTACATGCCGCGGCACGGACGTGCACGGTTACGCACCGTTCATCCGCACGGCATCGTCGCCATGCACGGGCTGCTCTACCTCACCGGCCACGACGTCGGGCGCCAGGCGGAGCGGACGTTCCGCCTGGACCGCATCGTCGGCCTGCGCCTGTTGGAGGGAACGTTCGAGGTGCCGGATGACCTGAACCCGGTGCAGCGGGTTGTGGGCCCGCTCGCGGCGGGTCCCGGGCGACATGAGGTGTCAGTGCTCGTCGACGCTGACGCGATGCATGTGCGAGCGTTGTTCCCGGAGACGCTGGCGTCGGTCGAACCGGTAGCCGGCGTCGCCGGAGATGGTCACTGGCTGAGAATCTTCGTACGTGCCGAACGTTTGGAATGGGTCGCGGGAAGATTGGCCGCTCTGGATCGACCGTTCGTCATTGAGCAGCCGAAAGCTCTGCACGGGGTCGTCGCCGCGCTGGGACAGAAGCTGATCGCCGCGGCGATCGTCGATCCCAGCGGCGACTCAAGCTAGGACCGCGTGACGCTCGCGCAGACTCCGGCGGCACGAGGAGCGCCCGATCGCGAGGCAGGCGCCTTCAGCGGTTCCCGTTCACGCCGGGACTCCTCGTTCAAGGTCCGTCAGGTCGCGTCGTACCGGTGCTCGACCTGCGTCTGTGGTCAGTCCGCCTTGTTGGTGGGCGGTGGCATCTTGGGTGTCCGGTTCTGCTGCAGTTGCAGCGCCTGCGGCGTGACCGGCGTGTAGAGGTTGATGAGTGACCCTTCGGGGTCGCGGATCAGAACAGACATGTTCCCCCAGGGCATCATCGTCGGCGCCTGCACGATGTCGAGGGCATCGCCGAGTTCGGTCTTCATGAGGGCGAGCAGGGATTCGACGTCCTCCACGACGAACTCGACGATGGCGGTGCGGTTGGCCGCCGCTCGCGGTGGGTTGTCCGTGATGAAGGCGACCCGCTCCGGCGTGCTGAGCGCGAATGTCGCGGACGGTGTCACCAGCTCGACGAAGTCCTCAGTCAGGTACTGCGGGGTGGCGCCGGTGAGGACCTCATAGAAGCGGACGAGTCGCGGTAGGTCGTCGGTGATCACGCGGACGGAGGCCAGCTGGACGGTGTTCGTTGTCATGATGGCGACGCTATCTCGAATACCGGACATAACCTGTCCGGATAGTTAGCGCTCAACTCGTGGCCGGACCCGCACTCGCGGTCGGAGCCGCCAGGGTGGAGCTGGCCGGCCAGTCGAACCCTGATCCGTCGCCCAGCGCGTAAATCGACCGTAAATCGAGCCCGGCTACTGTCCGGATCAAGCTCGAATCCCGTCTATCCCCGCGGGTGCAAAGCGGCCGGTCGGTTTCGGACGGGGCTGTCGACAACTGCTCTCCGGTGCCGTGGCGAGGTGCGCTGGCAGAGTCTTCGCGCCCGCCGGCCATTCCCTCACCATTTCCTTGCTTGAAGGAGCAGTTCAGTGTTTCAACGTTCCCTGGCGGTGCTCGGCGCGGTGGCCGGAGTCTGCGGGCTCGCCACCGCCTGCGGTAGTCGCAGCCAGTCCGGTCACCAGGCCTCGGGCTCCGGCGGTGGCGCCACGGTCGTCAAAATCGGCCTGGACGCGCCGCTGACCGGGGGCTTGCAGGCGCTGGGCCTGGGCATGCAGTACTCGGCCCAGCTGGCCGTTGATCTGGCGAACAAGCAGCAGGCGGTCCCGGGGGTCACCTTCCAGCTGGTGGCGAAGGACGACCAGGCCTCGGCCAGCATCGGCGAGCAGAACGCGGCGGCCTACGTGGCCGATCCGGCGGTGGCCGGGGTGGTCGGGCCGCTCAACTCGGCGGTGGCCCAGTCCATGCAGTCGGTGTTCAACCAGGCCAACCTGGTCGACGTCTCCTCGGCCAGCACCAACCCGTCGCTGACGCAGGGCCCGAACTGGAAGACGGCGAAGACCCGGGCCTACCCCTCCTTCTTCCGGGACATCACCACCGACGCGGTCCAGGGCCCGTTCGCCGCGGACTACGTCTTCAAGACCCTGGGCATCCACACCGTCGCCACCGTGGACGACGGCCAGACCTACGGTGTCGGGCTGGTCGAGACCTTCAGCGCCGAGTTCAAGAAGCTCGGCGGCCAGATCGCCCTGGCGCAGACCGCGACGGCCAACACCACCGACTACAGCTCGGTGATCAGCGCGATCAAGAGCTCCGGGGCGAAGCTGGTCTACTACGGCGGCGAGTACCCGGCCGGGGCGCCGCTGTCCAAGGAGCTCAAGGCCGCCGGGCTGAACATCCCGGAGATGGGCGGCGACGGCAACGAGGACCCGACCTACATCAAGACCGCGGGCCCGGCCTCGAACGGCGACTTCGCGACGGTGCCCGGGGCGCCGCTGGCCGCGCTGCCGTCGGCCAAGGACTTCATCGCGCAGTACCAGGCCGCGCACTTCCCGGCCCCGTACGCGATCTACGGCGGCACCTCCTACGACGCGGCCGAGTCGATCATCTTGTCGGTCAAGGCGGCGCTGGCGCAGGACGGCGGCAAGGTGCCGGCCGGCGACGCCTTCCGCTCGCAGGTGGAGAAGGCCGAGCAGGCGGTGTCCTTCGACGGCGCCACCGGCCCGGTCGCCTTCGACCAGTACGGGGACATCGGGTCCAAGGTGATCACCATGTACAAGATCGAGAACGGTGCCTGGGACCAGGGCGTCTACTCGGGTGCCTTCGCCGGCTGAGACCGCTGTCGGGCGCGGCGAGCCGGGCGAGATCCCGCTCCGCCGCGCCCAGCGTCTCACCATCCGCATATCAGGAAGCAAGGAAGCAAGGATAGCCCCGCGTGTCTGTCACAGTACTGCTTCAGCTGGTGGAGAACGGCCTGGTGCTCGGTGCGATGTACGGCCTGATCGCCGTCGGCTACACCATGGTCTACGGCACCATCCAGTTGATCAATTTCGCCCACGGCGAGATCTTCATGCTCGGCGGGTTCGGCGCGCTGACGGTGTACGCCTGGATCCCGGGCGTGGCCCATCTGCCGCTGCTCGCCGCCCTGCCGCTGATGCTCCTGGGCGGCGTCGTGGTCGCCGTGGCCGCCGCGGTGGGCGCCGAACGCCTCGCGTACCGGCCCCTGCGCGCCGCTCCCCGGCTCGCCCCGCTGATCACCGCCATCGGCCTGTCGCTGGCGCTGCAACAGGTCGTCTCGCTGTGGTACCGGCTGCCCGGGGGCGGGAACGCGAAGGCTCCCGTCGCCTTCCCGTCCTTCGGCGGCAAGGCGTTCAACCTCGGCGGAGTGCTCGTGCAGCGCGCCGATCTGTTCACGGTGATCGCGGCGGCGGTGTGCATGGCCGCTCTGGCCTGGTTCGTCGCCCGCACCAGGTCCGGCCGGGCCATGCAGGCCACCGCGCAGGACCCGGACACCGCCCGGCTCATGGGCATCGACCCCGACCGGATGATCGTCGTCGCCTTCGCGGTCGGGGCCGCGCTGGCCGCGGTCGCCGCCCTCACCCAGGGCCTGCGGTACGGCCAGATCTCCTTCGACATGGGCTTCGTCGCCGGGCTCAAGGCGTTCACCGCCGCGGTGCTCGGCGGGATCGGCAACGTCCGCGGCGCGATGCTCGGCGGGATCGTCCTCGGGCTGGCCGAGGAACTGTCCAGCGGCATCCTGGCGCACTTCCGGGACACCGCGCAGTACGGCCAGGCCTGGGCCGACGTCTGGGCCTTCGTCCTACTGATCCTGGTGCTGCTGCTCAGACCGCAGGGGCTGCTCGGCGAACGCGTCGCGGATCGGGCGTGAGGCGGCGATGACCACTTCCTCTTCCTTGTCGACCGGCCAGACCGGCGCGACCGGCCTCACCAGCCTGAGCCGCGCCACGCGCCGCCGCCTCGGACAGGGCGCTCATCCGCTGGTGGGCAAGTGCCTGATCGCGCTGGGCTCGGCCGCCGCGCTGGGCTCCACCTTCCTGGCGTGGACCTGGACCACGGCCTTTCCCGGCGACCTGACCGTGACCGGATATCCGGGCGGCAACCAGCTCATCACCCTGTTTCTCAGCATACTGACACTGCTGGCGCTCGCACCGGCCCTGGTCCCGGGCGGACTGCCCGGCACGCGCTGGATGGCGCCGCGCGGCAGTGCCCGGCTGCTGCGGGGCCTGGCGCTGGCCAACGCGGCTTCGACCGGGTACGTCGTAATCGCCATCGCGTGGGAGCTCGGGGGAGTGGCGAACTACGTCGCGGGGACGTGGATCGCCGGGGCCTCGGCGTTGCTCGCTGTTCTGGGCGCGTGGTTGCTGCCCGACGACGACCACGAGCCCGCCCCGGCCCGGCCGACGCCGCGCTGGGCCCAGGTCGTCGTGGTGTTCGTCGTGGTCATGCTGGGACTGCTGGTCGCGGACTTCGGGGTCACCACCGGGTTCTCCGAGGAGTTCATCGGGTTCTGTCTCGGCGCCGGCTTCGCCGGCCGGGGCCTGGCCGCCTCCGGTCTGTTCGACCGCTTCTCGGCCCTGACCGCGGCCAACCGGACCGCCACCGGCTGCGCGGTGCTCGCCGCGGCGGTGTCGTTCGTGTTCCTGCAGTCCAGCGACGCCTACACCAGCGTGGCCGACAACATCCTGATCTTCGCCACGGTCGCCCTCGGCTTGAACATCGTGGTGGGCCTGGCCGGACTGCTGGACCTGGGATACGTGGCCTTCCTCGGCGTCGGCGCCTACACGGCCGCCCTCGTCTCGGGCACCGCGGCCTCCCGGTACGCCCACGTGGTGCTGCCGTTCTGGGCCCAGGCGCTGATCGGGGTCGCGGTGTCGGTCCTGGCCGGACTCCTTATCGGCGCCCCGACGCTGCGGCTGCGCGGGGACTACCTGGCCATCGTCACGCTCGGCTTCGGCGAGATCTTCCGCATCACCATGAACAACCTCGACGGGCAGTCCGGTCCGCAGGTGACGAACGGCGCCGAGGGCGAGTACGGGATCCCGGACCTGCGGCTGTTCGGCTACGACTTCGGCCGGCCGCACACCGTCCTGGGCCACACGCTCGGCCGGTTCGGCAACTACTACCTGCTGCTGGTCCTGGTCATCGCCGTGGTGATCTTCATCTTCGCGCGGGTCGACGACTCCCGGATCGGCCGCGCCTGGGCTGCGATCCGGGAGGACGAGACCGCCGCGGAGGCGATGGGCGTGCACGGCTACCGGTTCAAGCTGCTCGCCTTCGGACTCGGCGCGGGCCTGGCCGGGCTGGCCGGCACCATCCAGGGCCACCTGACCTCGACCGTGACCCCGGACCAGTACACCTTCAGCTCCTCGGCCCCGCCCAACTCCGCCTTCCTGCTGGCGGCGGTCGTCCTGGGCGGCATGGGCACCATCAGCGGGCCGCTGCTCGGCGCGTCCCTGCTGTTCCTGATCCCCGACAAGCTCCAGTTCTTCCACAACAAGCAGCTGCTGCTGTTCGGGATCGCGCTGATCGTGATGATGCGGTTGCGGCCGGAGGGGCTGGTTCCCGACAAGCGGCGGCGTCTGGAGTTCCACGAGCGGGAGACGGCCGCCGAGGAAGCGTACGAGGAACTGGTCGCGGACGGGTTGGACGGGGCGGACGGGTCGGACGGGTTGGACGAGTTGGAAGCCGGGGCCCGAGCATGAGTATCCAGCCAGCGAACCCGCCCGCGTCCGGGACGGCACCGGGCTCCGAGCCGATCCTGCAGGCCCGGGGCGTGACCATGCGCTTCGGCGGGCTGACCGCCGTCGACGGCGTGGACCTGGACGTCGCCGGCGGTGAGATCGTCGGCCTGATCGGTCCGAACGGGGCCGGGAAGACAACCTTCTTCAACTGTCTGACCGGCCTGTACCCGCCGACCGCCGGTTCGATCACCTTCCGCGGGCAGCGGCTCGCGCCGAAGCCCTATCGCGTGGCCGAGGCCGGCATCTCCCGCACGTTCCAGAACATCAGGCTGTTCCCGAACATGACCGCGCTGGAGAATGTCATGGTCGGTCGGCACTGCCGGACCAGGGAAGGTCTGCTCTCGGCGATCGGCCGCGGACCCCGGTACCGGGCCGCCGAGCGCGAGGCCCGCCAGACCGCCCGCGAGCTGCTGTCGTTCCTGGACCTGGACCGGCACGCCTCGGCCATCGCGCGCAGCCTGCCCTACGGCGACCAGCGCAAGCTGGAGATCGCGCGGGCGCTCGCCAGCGATCCGGGTCTGCTGCTGCTCGACGAGCCCGCGGCCGGTATGAACCCGCGCGAGACCCTGGCGCTGCGCGAGACCATCTTCAAGATCCGGCAGCGCGGCCTGTCGGTCGTCGTCATCGAGCACGACATGCGGTTCATCTTCAACCTCTGCGACCGGCTGGTCGTGCTGGCGCGCGGCAGGAAGCTGACCGAAGGACGGCCTGACGAGGTCCGGGCCGACGAACGAGTCATCGCCACCTATCTCGGGACGGCTCCCGGGACGGCGGAGCAGGAAGCGAGTGATGCCCGGTGACCGCGCTGCTGAGCGTCGAGGCGCTGCACGTCGCCTACGGACGGGTCGAGGCGGTGAAGGGCATCTCGATGCGGGTCCTGCCCGGCCAGACGGTGGCTCTGCTCGGCGCCAACGGCGCGGGCAAGACGACGACGCTGCGTACGCTGTCCGGACTGTTGCGCCCCACCGCCGGGACGATCCGCTTCGCCGGCCAGTCCTTGGAACGCGTCCCCGCGCACCACATCGTCAGAGCGGGCCTCGCGCACTGTCCCGAGGCCCGGCGGATCTTCCCGCGCATGACCATCGAGGAGAACCTGCGGCTCGGCGCGTTCATCCGGGGCAACGAGGACTTGGGCCCGGACCTGCGACAGGCCTACGAACGCTTTCCGATCCTCGGCGAGCGGCACGACCAGATGGCCGGCCTGCTCTCCGGCGGTGAACAGCAGATGCTGGCCATAGCCAGGGCCCTGATGTGCCGGCCCAGGCTGCTGATGCTGGACGAGCCGTCCATGGGGCTCTCGCCGATCATGATGCAGCAGATCCTGCGGACGGTCGCCGAGCTCAAGGACGCGGGGACCACGATCCTTCTGGTGGAACAGAACGCCCAGGCGGCTCTGGCGCTGGCCGACTACGCGTACGTCCTGGAGACCGGCAGGATCGTGGTGGAGGGCACGGGCGCCGAACTGCTCGCGGACGAACGGGTGCGCGAGGCCTACCTGGGGGAGGGCTGAGCTGGCGTGGGTATGGGCGTGGGCCGGCTCAACGGCGAACCCGACGTCCGCCAGGGCGCCGAGTTCGCCGAGCCGGGTACGGCGACGCGCTCGGGTACGGCGACGAACTCGGGCTCGGCGCTGAGGTGTTTCAGCGCGGATCCGAGCCGTTGCCCGGGGCGGGAAGCAAGGCCGGTGGCGAGCTCACGGATGGCGGGCGGGTGCCCCGCGCAGCGGGAGGCCAGGGCCCTGGCCGCGTCCGGTTCTTCGCGGACCCGGGCCGTACCGATGAGCGCTTCCAGGAGGGCGAACGCCTCGCCGGCGTTGAGCCGGGGCACCTCGTGGTGGACCGCACCGCCCAGGTCGGGCAGGGTATCGCGGCCGGTGACGAGGAAGGCCGATCCCGGCGGGGCGGCCAGCGCGTCCTGGATCTGCCGGACCGAGTCGACGTCGTCGAGGATGACGAGCACGCGGTGGGTCGCGAGCAGTCCCCGCAAGGCCCACGCCCGGACCACGGGATTGGGCGGAACTTCGCCGACGGGTAACCCGGTGGCGCGCAGGAGCGCGGTGAGGACCGCCGCTCCGGACATCGGGCCGCCGTCGGGCTCGGTCAGCTTCACGTAGATCTGGCCGTCGGGGAACGCGGGGGCCAGGAGATGGGCGGCACGCAGAGCGAGGGAGGTCTTACCGATGCCCGGCCCACCGCGCAGGGCGACGACGCGGGGCCCATCCGGCTCGCAGAGCTCTCGGCGGATGGCCGCGAGCAGATCTGCCCGGCCGGTGAAGTCCGTCGGGCTCGCGGGCAGGGGACCGACTACGAGTGCTGATGTGAGAGGTCGGCGCTGCCCTGGGTCCGGTCTTCCCGCTTGTGCCGGTGACTGCGTGGGCTTCCGCTGCGCGGGGATCGGCGCGGCGCTCGTCGCCAGGTTCGCCACCGGGCTTGCCGCGGGGTTCGCCCCCGGGTTCGCCACGGGGCTCACGTCCCGGACGAGGATCCGGCGCTGCATGGCACGCAGTCCGGGCCCGGGCCCGATCCCGAGTTCGTCGCGCAGTGTCCGCCGCGCGCGGGTGTAGGCGTCGAGGGCATCTCCGGGCCGGCCGGCTTTGTGCAGTGCCAGCATCAGCAGTTCGTACAAGCTCTCGCGGAGTGGGTATTCTTCGATCAGTCTTCTGATACGAGCGATCGCGCACGCGGTTTGGTCATCCATGTTCACCTGGGCCGTGAGCGCGGTCTGCGTCGCCTCGATGTAGAGCTCCGTGGTCCGGGCGCGTACGCCCTCGGCGAAGGGACCCGTGATACCGGCCAACGGCGGTCCGCGCCAGAGCAGCAGGGCCTTGCGGCACAAGGCCCGCGCCCGTGCGGGCTCCTCGGCCAGGAGCGCCACCGCCTGGTGGATGTCGCTCTCGAACCGGTCCAGGTCGAGATCGATATCGAGATCGACGTCGAGGCTGGAGCCTTCGCCGGAGTCGGACGCGGAGCCGGAGAGCACGTAACCGTTGCCGGCGAAAACGATCGCGAAACCCCGACCGGCTTCCCCGGCTCCGACCGGCTTTCGCAGTCCGGAGATGTACTTTCGAATAATTCCCACGGCCGACTTCGGCGGTGATTCACCCCACAAGCCGTCAATCATGGAGTCGACGGAGACCTGGCCGCCGTGGGCGAGCAGGAGCATGACGAGAACGGCTTGTTGTTGCGGGGGTCCGAGGCGCAGCGACTCACCATTCTGTTCGGCCCGTACGGGACCGAGTATCCGGATCTTGGACTCGCTCACGTGCTCCAGCTCCTGTGGCGGGCGGCCGGTTCGATGGTGAGGACATGACAAAAACTTGCCACACAGCATGCGGGATGCCCTCAATCGTCATCAGCCTTATATGTGATCGATCGAGCGCCGCCGAGTCTACGGCCGTGGTGTCGCCCGGGCTGACATGATGTTGAGGTGACTTCACGCTGCGTGTGCTTTTGGCGTATCGATCAGGCCGGGGTCTGATGAGATCTCGTTGAGCCGGGAAGAATGCGCCGCGGCGGGCCGGTTCCGATATCCCAGGTTGTGGAGCGGCCGTTCCACTTGACGCCATCAAGACCTGGGCGCGAGGGCCGAGGAGTCCAGATAGGGAACGCCGCCCGCGCGGTCGACCGCCGCGAACAGCGCGAGCGCTTCCGGGTCCGTGCCGATGGCTCCTTCGCAGGCTTCTTGGTACAGCTCTATGTACTGACGAAGGAAGTCACCGCGCAGTGTGTCAGTACCGCGCCCGGCGAACGAGGGGCCGGCGTGGAGGACCATGAGGAGCAGATTCCGTACCCGCTGCTTACCCGGTCCCAGTGCGGCTTGGAAATAGGGGATGTTCAGGGCGCGGGCGCTACGGCGCGTGTAGAAGCGCAGGCGTGCGGCGGGATCGCCGTGGTCCTCACTCGCGGTGAAATGGCGTGGATCTTCGACCTCGGCCAGGACTGCGCAGGGATCGAAAGTGTCCCGCCAACACGCCAGAGCGCGGTCTAACAGCGGTCCGCCGACACCGCCGCCTCGCATCCCCGGCCGGGCCGCGATGTAGGACAACAGCACGATGCGAGGAGCGGGATTCCACTCGCCCACCGCGATGGCGGCCACGGTGTCGTCAGGCTCCACGGCGGCCCAGACAAGGTGCTGACCGGAAGATGCCAGCGCGGCGATGTCGTCGATGGAACACAACTCGTCCGCGGGGAAGGACGGTACCAATATGTTCTCATATGCCATAGTCAGCTGTTGGCTCGCCGCGATCAGCTCAACGAAATCCATAGCGATCATCTGTCCAGTTCATCCTGCGAGTGCTGCGGGATTTCCAGGTCTTTCGGATAGTCCCACAACGGAATCCGAAGTGATTCAATGGTCTGTGATGGCAGGGGGAGAAATGGCGGATGGGCCGAATGGTGCCCGGGGCGGCGCCGGCTCGTTGTGGCAGACGGTGGGCAAGGCGTTCGAGCCGCTGCGGGACCACCCGGTGTTGGCCTTCTCGCTGGCGTTCGGGTTGCTGATCGTGGGAGGCGCGGGCGTACTGGTGACGGACGGAGCCGACCGGGTGGTGGCGGCCACGGTGCTGGCCGCGCTGCTGCTCGTCTATCTGTCCGGGCTACTCGCGGCTCGCGGGACAGGTGGCACAGACGGCATAGGCGGCACAGGCAGGACACCAGGAGCTGATGACGACGCCGGTGCGGCACAAGCGGCTGCGCCGCCCAGGACCCAGTACGACGGCCTGACCTTGGACATCGGCAATCGCAACACCTTCTCCGCGGAGAACAGCCTCAACCGCGGGAAAGGCCGGATCAGCGTCGGCAAGCGGAACAAGGTGACTCTGACCGGCTCAGGAAACGATCCCGCCGAGAGCGACGAGCAGCCGCCCCCAGGACGGTTACCGAAGGGGGAGACTTCTTGAGGCTGCGTTTTCGGCTCCGGCGAACGCCGGAGCGGTCGCCACAGCAGGCTCCGCAGACGCCGGCGGTGGCACCGCCGTTGACCGCCCGCGCGGCAGCCATCGCCCGGCTCGTGGAAGCGCAGGGCGATCTGGAGATCGTCGCGATCGACAGCGGCGACCGTGACTACCTGTACCGCACGCTGGACGCCCAGCTGCGGTCGCGCACCGACTCCACGCTGGTCAAGATCGAGGCGGATCTGACCGGGAGGATGCCGGCGAACAAGATCCTGGAGTCGGTGGTCGCCAGTATCGCCGTGCAGCTCCGGGACGAGGCCCGGCGGTCGATCGATGACGCACTGCTGGACCTGACCCGGCAGGTCCGGTACGAATCCTCGCATTCATCCCCGGTGAACATCGCCGTGAACGTGGGAAACCGCTCCTCGGTGACCCTGAAGGAATCGGCGAACATCGCGCTGCGGGAGCACACGGCGGACCGGGATCTGTCTGAGGAACTGGCGGAGATCGCGGCTAACGGCACCAAGCTGCACGGCGGCCGGATGGTCGCCCTCATCGACCACGCGGAGTGGTTCGCCGGCAGCCAGGCCGGCCAGGAGTGGCTTCGCCGCTACACGGAGCTGACGCGGCCCCGGACCGTCGTCCGCATGCTGGTCCAGCCGTCGCCTCCGGCCACGGCCCCCGGGATCCGCCGCGAGGTCATGCGGCCGTTCCAAGACCAGGACATCCGCGACCTGCTGCCGTCGGCCTCCTCCAGGGGCGAGGTCGTGTCAGTGATCCGCGAAGCGGCGCACAACGAGCCCTGGCTCATTCACATCCTGGTCTCGCAGGTGGCGCTGAACGAGGCCCTGACCGAGGAAGACCTGCGTCGGGCCCTCAATAGCGGGGGGTCCAGCAAAGGCATCTGGGACTTCCTCAGCCGCTTCGTCTTCACCGGCGAATCCGGCTATCTGCAATGGGTGGTCCAACGCCTGGCACTGCTGCGAAGACTGAACAACGCCGCGGTCGAGGCGGTACTCTCCGAGGTCCTGCCAACCGGGGTGAGTGTGCGGATGGTCAATGACCAACTGCGCCGAACCCACTTGGTGGACGAGGACGCGGTACCGCAACCCGGAACCCCCGGCTTCCGACTCCTGGACCGGGTCGCCGCCGTCGCCGCCGAGGAGATGGCGAAGCAGCGGGAGGCCGGCCAGCATGTCCACGAACTGGCTGCCGGCCACTATTGGAAGCTGATCGACCTTTCGTACGCTGATGCCGAGGACCCCGAAGACACCGGCGGCGACCAGGAGGACACCGTCGATGCCGGATACCAGCTGTACTGGACGCGCTTCGAGAGCGACGAGTGGCTGGCCGACCTGCGGGAATGGATTCACCACTCCCGTCACACCGCGGCATTCGAGGACAGCGGATTCCGGCGTGCCGTACGCAACAGGCTGATCCGCTGGTACCTCGAAGGGTTCTTCTGGTTCGAGATCATGGCTTCGCACCACTTCTGCCGCGACCTCATGGCGGAGTGGGAGGCCTGGGCGGCCGGCATCCCCGAAGAACAAGCGTGGCTGACCCACGTCAAGACCTTCCACGCCGCGTTCGGGCGAGGAGCCGATCCCGACTCCCACGAGCCGCGCCCGGACTGGGAAGCCGCGCGTGACGCCATCTCCGTGATCCGCAAGGGGATCCCGCTCACCCATGGCGCCAGACCACCGCAGACAGCGACCGACGAAAGCATCTGCTACGCCATGGCCATGCATCTGGAGGCCGAGACCATCCGGAAGTCCGGGGACGTCGCCGCCTTCCCGCACGCCGAGCGGCTGTACCGGGGCGCCTACGAATGGCACGTCGACGACGCCTGGGCAAAGGCGTGGGCGATCCACGACCGCGTCGCGATGACACTGGCGGGCACCGTCATCGACATGGACACCGTGCTCTCCGACATCCGAGAAGTCGGACGGCTCGCCGAGGAAGAACGCGACCGGGAACTCCAGGCGCTGGCTATGTGCCAGTTCGCTCACGCTCTGTCCGTCGCCGGACGACACGAGCAGGCGGCACAGGCCATCATCGCAGGGCTCGTCGCCATGCTGGATTACAACACCCAGCAAGAACGCGCCTTGAAGGAGCTGAACAACTTCCCCAACATGTACACCCGCGAGTCCTATCTCGCCGTTGAAGCGGTTGCGAACACGGTCTTGTGCGGCATTGACGAACAGGGAATCCCACAGGTCAAGCGGCAGTTCGAGGCCGTCTGCGCGAAGCTGTTCGCCGCGTTCGCGCAGGGCGGGGACCCGCCGCGTGGCTGGCCGCCCGCGCCGGCGCTGGAGGACCTCAACCACACGGGGAGCGACTGGCTTCTTCGAGCCCGCCGCGCACTGCGCCAGGCCGAGAACATGGGTGTGCAGCTCAAGACCGTCAGTACCGCGATGCCGTGGTTCGAGGACTTCAACCGAGAAGCGGTCTGACGTGTCCGCCGGCGCCAGAGGCCGCCGACGACGGGAAACGAAAACAGACATGACGCGAGCTCAGGCGGGCCGGCGCCGGCGGGCCCGAGCAGCCGCGGCCGTGTCATGCGCCGCGACCTGCATCGTTCTCGCGGGTTGCAAGAGCTCGACGGCACACACCGTGAACCCGACGTCCAGCCAGGCCACCTCCGCGCCTCCCGGCATCCAATCGCAGCCCGGCTGGATAACTCCGGACAGCGCGGCGCCCTCCGTCGATGCCCGGGCGGTCACCCAGTTCTTGGCCTGCGAGCAGGATGCCCACAAAATCCATGCCGCCGCGAAGAACCTTCCCCGTTCCACGGGACACGACGTACAGTGCCTCGCCGATCCCCTGTTCGTCGTCGACATCGACAATCCGGCTTCGACCACCGACTATCGCGCGGGGCCGGCTGCCACACCTGACTCCCGGATACTGACCAGCACCATACTCGGCGGCTTCCAAGCCGAGCTGGATGCCTTTGACCAGGCGTCATACACAAAGACCGGCAGTTCCGCCCCCGACTTCGCCGTCGCCGTCGCCACACCCAAGGCATCCATGGCGGGAGTCAATTTCGTCGGGACCATATTGACCGACTTCCAAGCGACGAACCTGTTCACCCCGCCGACGATCGGCGCCAACGGCCGCCGGCTCCAACTCTTCATCGGCTGCGGCCAGAACGTCGCCCAAGGGCGCACTCTGTGCGCCTGGCAAGGGACCGGTTTCACGCAGGACGGCCCACAGCTGTATGTGGGCGCGCTGCTCTTCCCCGTGACGATCACGACCGGCCGCGCCGAGAGCCTCTCGGAATCGGTCATCGCCGGCCTGGCTCCCCCGACCTGAGCCGCCGGACCACAGCGTCGCGAACGGGGCGCGGTATCGCGAGGCGATTGATCACCCCTGCGAGAAGGCCGGCGGTGTGCCCCGGGAAGTGCTGTGGAGCTGAACCCGCGCCGACGAGAAGGCGCTGGGCGAAGAGGCGACAGCGTGCCCGGCCGATCGGCACCAGCCGGCAGCCGTGGGAGTAGGTTGACGCTGCTGCGCAATAGGAGCAGAGTGCTGATATCGGGCGGGTCGTTATCAACCCCTCGACAATGGCCAGGACGTCGCATCGTTCCCGCAAGCGCGGCGATCTACTACGCCACTGGGCCCCCGGACCCTGGGCTCTCATTCACCGTCCCCCGACGCCGTCCGGTGTTGCTTCTTCAGAAGATGCACGTCTCCGGACTGTCCGGGAGCAGCGCGGGCGAAGGAGAAGAGATCGAATGCGCTTTTCACGTGCCGGTGATCGTCACAATCCATTGATCCGTTCCGGGAATCGGATGGGACGGCGGCGCAGGCTGGCACTGGTCACGGCCGCCGCCGCGGCGTGTGCCTTCGCCGGGTTCACCGCGACGGCCACGGCCTCGACGGCCCGTCCGAGCGGGAACTCGCCGATCTACACCATCATCAGTAAGAGCAGCGGCAAGGACCTGGACGTCAGCGGTAGTGTCCACAACGGCGCCAACCTGATCATCTACCACAACCACAACGGCACCAACCAGCACTTCCGCATCGTCGGAGACTCGGTGGAGAACCCGCATCAGGTCGAGATCCAGACGCTGAGGGCCGCGGACGGATTGATTTACTGCGTCTGGGGCGACACCGTTCCGGGCCAGTCCTTCGGAGACGCGTCAGTACAGCTGTGCAATGGGAGCCAGGCGGAGCAGTTCGTCAGCGTTCCCTCGAACGACGTGCTGTACATCGCGTTCCAGAACATCGAAAACGGCCAGTGTCTGGACGTGCAGGAGAACGGCCAGGCCGACGGAACACAGGTCGGCCTGTACGCGTGCGGCGAAAACCAGCTGAACCAGCTGTGGCACGCCGCAAAGCAGTAGCGCGACCGTCCCGCCACTGCTCGCGGAGCGCCCCTGTGCCAAGGTTGCTCCGTGATCGTTCTCGCGGACCAGCCGCATCCCTACCCGTTCGACCCGGCCTACGGGTTCGATCTGGACGCACTGCTTCAGGTCGGACCGCCGTCGAATCCGCCTGCCGACTTCGCCGAGTTCTGGGCGGCCCTGTTCGACCGGGCGTCGGCGGTGCCGGTCCGGCCGCAGGTCGGACCGCTGGTTCGGCAGACCGGCGACGGACTCGATCTGTACACCCTCACCTTCGGCTCCCTGGGCGGGGTGCGGCTCGGCGGCTGGCTGGCCCTGCCCTCGGATGGGAAGGTCGATCGGGGTTTCGTGATCGGGCACGGGTACGGCGGACGCGACGCCCCCGATCTGGTCCTGCCCGCTCCCCGCGCGGCGGCGATCTTCCCCGTCGCGCGGGGGCTCGGTGTGAGCAGCCTGATGCCCGGCGTCTCGTCGGTGGCCGCCGAGCACGTCCTGCACGGCATCGAGTCCCGCGACACCTATATCCACGCCGGTTGTGCCGCCGACGTGTGGTGCGCGGCGAGCGCGCTGATCGAGGCGGTGCCCGAAGCGGCCCAGCGGCTCGACTACGTCGGTGGGAGTTTCGGCGGCGGGATCGGTGCCCTGGCACTGCCGTGGGACGCCCGCTTTCACAGCGCGCACCTCACCGTCCCGAGCTTCGGCAACCACCCGTTGCGCGTGACCTTGCCCTGCCTCGGCAGCGGCGCGGCGGTCCGCGACCGCTACCTGGTCCAGCCCGACGTGCTGGAGGTCCTGGCCTACTTCGACGCCGCCACCGCGGCTCGGCACCTGCGCATCCCCGTCCAGGTCGCCGCGGCGCTGTTCGATCCGTCCGTTCCGCCGCCCGGCCAGTTCAGCGTCCACAACGGCCTGGCCGGGCCGAAGCAGCTGCACGTCCTGGCGGCCGGCCACCACGACGACTACCCCCAGGCCGCCGGGGAACAGGAGAAGCTGCTCGCGGCTCGCGCTGAATTCTTCCGGTGAACCGGCAGGCGCCGGTTCGTATGTTGACGGTTCGGGCCGGCAGGGCAACGGCCGTCGGGCCGCCGCCCTGCCGGCGACCGGCCGCTACCAGTTCGTGAAAGCCCCGTCCCGGGTCCGGAGCTGCGGGCGCTCGGCCGCCGTCGCCTGGTACTTGCGGGCCTCGACCCGGTCGATGTCGATGCCCAGGCCCGGGGCGCCGCTCAGCTCGACCCGCCCCGGGGTGATCCGCGGCCGGAGGGTGAACAGCGCGTCGGCCAGAGGCTGCGGATCCACCTGGTGTTCCTGGATCGCGGCGTTGGGGGTCGCGGCGTTGAGGTGCATCGAGGACGCCGCGGTGACCGGGCCGAGAGGGTTGTGGGTGGCCAGGCGGATGTAGCGGGCCTCGGCCATCGCCGCTATCTTGCGGGCCTCGGTGAGTCCGGCGGCGATGCCGACGTCCACCCGCGCGTAGTCCACCAGGTCGTGGTCCAGCAGGCGGGCGAACTCCCACTTGGAGGCGAACTGCTCGCCGGCTGCCAGGGGGACGCCGGTGCGGGCCCGGAGCATGCGGTACGCGTCAGGGTTCTCACAGCGGATCGGGTCCTCGACGAAGAACGGCCGGGCCGTCTCGATCTCGCGGCACAGCGTCACCGCCTCCGGCGGGTCCAGGCGGGTGTGGACGTCGAGGATGAGCTCGATCTCCTCGCCCACCGCCTCGCGCACCGCGTGGAAGAGGTCCACCGACGCCCGCAGGCAGCGCCGCTGGTCCAGGACGTCGTCCTCGTCGTGCGGTGCGGAGAACCGCAGGTGGCCCCAGCCCTGCGCCACCAGGTCCCGGCAGCGGTCCAGGAACGCCGGGCGGTCGTGGTAGATGTCGCCGACGTGTACGTAGGCCGGGATGTGGTCCCGGACCGGGCCGCCGAAGAGCTCGTAGACCGGGACGCCCAGCGACTTGCCGCGGATGTCCCACAGCGCGACGTCGACGGCGGCGATCGCCGAGGCCAGGATCCGGTCGGCCGGGTAGAAGCCGCGGCGGAACATCGTCTGCCACAGGTGCTCGATGCGGGTCGGGTCCTCGCCGACGAGCAGGCCCGCCAGGTGGTCCAGGCCGCCGGCGACGGCGCGCTGGCGGGTGCGGACCCCCACCTCCCCGATGCCGTACAGGCCCTCGTCGGTGTCGACGACGGCCAGCATCATCGAGTCGCCGTGGTCCGGCAGGGTCAGGACCTCGATGCCGGTGATCTTCATGGTGCCCCCAGGGTGAGCGCCGGGAACCGTCTCGATCAGGCTATGAAAACGTTCCCAGGAACTTTCAAAATCTTGCAGATCTGCATCATGGGCGTTCACCGTCCGGCGGCGCAAGACTCGCCGACCTCAGAGTTTTCGTGGCCGCAACCCCATTGACATATCCCGGGAACGTTCGCGAAGATCCTCGCACCGGTCGCCGGAGGACGACGACCCCGACCAGTGAGCAGGAGCGGCGATGACGGTGACGATCCGCGAGGTGGCCGAGGCCGCCGGGGTCTCGGTCTCGACGGTGTCGCGGGCTTTCACCGCACCGGACCAGGTGAAGCCGCTGACCCTCAAGCGGGTGCTGGAGGCCGCCACGGCCCTGGGCTACGCGGCCAACCCCGCGGCGCGCAGCCTGCGCGGCGGCGGCACCGGCACGCTGGGCCTGATCATCCCGGACATCGCCAACCCGTTCTTCCCGCCGATCATCAAGGCGATGCAGGCCCGGGCCCGGCGGCTGGGCTACACGGTGCTGATGGCCGACTGCGACGAGCAGGAGGCCGACGAGATCGAGACGATCGCGTCGGTGTCCAAGCGGGTGGACGGCCTGGTGCTGTGGGCCTCCACGCTCAGCGAGACCCGGCTGCGCGAACTCGCCGGCCGGATCCCGATCGTCGTGGTCAACCGGGACGTTCCCGAGGTCTCGGAGGTGCGGATCTCCCTGGCCGCCGGGATCAGCCAGGCCGCCGAACACCTGCGCGCCTACGGCCACCGCAAGTGCGTCTTCATCAACGCCTCCCGGCCGGAACTGGCCCGCGGCAAGTCGATCCACGACTCCTTCGAGGCCGCCGGCCTCGCGCTGACCGAGATCGGTCCCTACGAGCCGCGGTTCGAGACCGGCGTGCACGCCGCGCCGCTCATCCTGGCGCACAACGCGACCGCGGTCCTGGCGCACAACGACCTGGTGGCGCTCGGCGTCCTGCACCAACTCGCCAACCTCGGCGCCTCGGTGCCCGGCGACGTCAGCGTCATCGGCATCGACGACACCCTGCTGGCCTCGGTCTCCACGCCGAGCCTGACCACGATCCGGATCTCGCCGGACGAGCTCGCCGTCCGTTCCGTCGAGCTGCTGACCGAGGCGATCACCGGCCGGGACGACGACGTCCCGGCGCGCGTCGTCGAGGTCGGGTCCCGGCTGGTGCCGCGGGCCTCGACCGGGCCCGCGCCGAACCGCTAGCCGCCCGCGGCTCCACCGTCGAACACAGCAAGAAGAACACCGAGAACAGAGCCCTCACTTCAACGATCCCTTCAGGAAGCCAAAATGGTCCGTATATCACGGTTCGTACTTATAGCGGGATGCGTCGCGACGGCGCTCACCGCCGCCGGCTGTTCCTCATCGTCCAAGTCCGGATCGGGATCCGGGTCCGGCTCCATCACCCTGCACGTCCAGGGCATGCCGCCGGCCACCGACCGGGCCGGCACCGCGCAGTTCCAGCAGATGGTCGCCGACTTCGAGAAGGCGAACCCCGGCATCAAGGTCCAGGGGTCGACGAACGTCTACGACCCGATGACCTTCTCGGCCAAACTCGCCGCGCACACCGTCGAGGACGTCATCAAGGTGCCGCTCACCGAGCCGCAGCGGCTGATCGCCCAGGGCCAGGTGCGCTCGATCACCGGCCAACTCCAGGCCTGGGACCACTACAAGGAGTTCAACCCGCAGGTTCTGGCTCCGCTCAGCGACGCCGGCGGCCAGGTCTACGGTGTCCCGCAGAACCCTTACGCCCAGGGCCTGATGTACAACCGCGCGCTGTTCACCGCTGCCGGACTGGACCCGGACAAGCCGCCGACGACGTGGGACGAGGTCCGCACCGACGCCGCGGCGATCGCCGAGAAGACCGGCAAGGCCGGGTTCGTCGCCGAGTCCAAGGACAACCAGGGCGGCTGGCAGCTCACGATGCTGACCTACGCCTTCGGCGGCGACATCGAGAAGAAGACCGGTGGCAAATACGTCTCAGCCTTCGATGACGCGCCCACGAAGGACGCGCTGAACCTGCTGAAGTCCATGCGCTGGAGCGACAACTCCATGGGCGCCTCCCAGCTGAACAACCAGACCGACGTGGTCAAGGCGTTCGCCGCCGGCCAGATCGGCATGTTCCTGGGCTCTCCGGGCACCTACCGGCTGGCCAAGATGACCTACGGCATGACCGACACCGCCTCGTTCGGCGCGGCCGCGATGCCGCAGGCCGGCGGCGGGGCGACGCTCACCGGCTCGGACGTCTACATGGTGCCCAAGTCGGTCGACGCCAAGCACGCCGAGGCCGCCGCGAAGTGGCTGATCTTCGCCTACGCCCTGCCCGCCTACGACACGACGGCGGCTGCCGAGCAGGCCAAGACGCTCGCCGCCGATCCCAAGGCCGCGGTCGGCGTGCCGACGCTGCCGGTCTTCGACGCCGCCCGGCAAGCCCAGATCGCCGACGCCATCAAGCCGTACGTCAACGTCGACCTGTCCCACTTCACGCCCTACACCAGCAATCTGGCGGCGCTCAAGCTCCGTCCCGAGCCCGAGTTCGAGGCGCAGAAGGTCTACGCGGTCCTGGACACCGTGATGCAGGCGGTGCTCACCGACAAGGGCGCCGACGTGGACAGCCTGCTGGCCGCCGCGCACAAGTCCGTCGACGCGACCCTGTCCGCGGACCAGAAGTAGCCTGCGATGAGTCTGCTCACCCAGAACCGGCCGCCCACCGCCTCGCGGCGCCGTCCCCTCGCCGGGCTCGTCGCACGGCGGCGCGGCCTGGAGACCCGGCGCCAGATCGCCGGCTGGCTGTTCCTGTTGCCGGCGCTGGTGATCTTCGGCCTGTTCGCCTGGTGGCCGATCGTGCGCGGCTTCGCCCTGGCCTTCCAGCGCACCAACCTCGTGGACCCGGCGCAGTGGGTCGGGTTCGACAACTTCCGCGCGGTGCTGGACGACCCGCTGGCGGCCACCGCGGTGAAGAACACCGCGATCTACGTCGGACTGGCTCTGGCGATCGGCTTTCCCGCACCGCTGATCCTGGCCTCGGTCATGTCCACGGTCCGGCGCGGCGCGGGCCTGTACCGCTTCCTGGTCTACCTGCCGGTGGTCATCCCGCCGACGGTGGCGATCCTGCTGTGGAAGTGGTTCTACGATCCGGGCTCAGGGCTCTTCAACAGCCTGCTGGGCGAGGTCGGGCTCGGGCCGTACCCGTGGCTGGACTCCCCGCACACCGCGCTGGCCTCGCTGGTCCTGGAGGCCACCTGGGCCGGGATGGGCGGTGCCGTCCTGATCTACCTGGCGGCGATGGCGGGCATACCCGGGGAGCTGTACGAGGCCGCCGAGATGGACGGCTCCGGGGTCTGGCGGCGGATCTGGCACGTGATGCTGCCGCAACTGCGGCCGGTGATCGGACTGCTGCTGCTGGTCCAGCTGATCAGCACGATCCAGGTCTTCACCGAGCCCTACCTGTTCACCGGCGGCGGACCGCAGAACGCGACCATGACCGTCCTGCTTCTGATCTTCCGCTATGCCTTCCAGAACGGCGAGTACGGCCAGGCCGCGGCGCTGACCACGCTGATGGTGCTGACCCTGGCCGTGTTGTCCGCGGTGTACCTGCGGGCCACCCGGAGTTGGAGCCGCACATGAGCACCCCCAGCGCTTTCCCGACCACGTTCATCGCCTCCGGGCGCCAGGGCCCGGCGGCCCGGGCCGCCACCCGCTCGATCCAGGCCGCCACCCTGATCCTGTTGCTGGCGGCCGGGATCGGCCCGCTGTACTGGATGGTCAAGGGCGCGGTCTCGCCGCCGGCGCAGACCGTCGCGCACCCGCTGGCGGTGTGGCCGGGCCAGGCCCGGTTCGCCAACTTCTCCACCGCGTTCCACGAGCTCGGCATCGGGCACTACCTGCTCAATACCCTGATCGTGGTGAGCGGTTCCTGGGCCGTGCAGCTGTTCGTCTCGGTGACCGCCGGCTTCGCGTTGTCGGTGCTGCGGCCCAGGTTCGGCAAGGTCGTCTACGCGATGATCCTGGCGACGATGTTCGTCCCCTACACCGTGAACCTGGTCAGCCTGTTCCTGACGATCATCGACGTCCCGATCATCCACGTGGACCTGGCCGACACCTACTGGGCGCTGTGGCTGCCGGCCGGCGCGAGCGCGTTCACCGTGCTGCTGGCCAAGCAGTTCTTCGACTCCCTGCCCCGGGAGCTGTTCGACGCCGCCCACGTCGACGGCTGCTCGACCCGGCACCTGCTGACCAAGATCGTGCTGCCGATGAGCCGTCCGGTCCTGGCGGTCATCAGCCTGCTGGCGGTGACGCACAGCTGGAAGGAGTTCGTCTGGCCGCTGGTGGCGCTCACCGATCCGAACAAGCAGCCGATCTCGGTGGCGCTGTCCCAGCTGTCCGGGCAGGCGCCGCAGGACCAGCTCATCGCGGCCATGGTCATGGCCGCCGCGCCCCCGATCGTCGTCTTCGCCGTGTTCCAGCGGCAGATCGTCGCCGGACTCGGGTTCACCGGCGTCAAGGGCTGACCGGCCGGCCCGTCGACGGTCGGCCAGACCGTCCAGACCGTCCAGACCGTCCAGACAGCGCAGAACGCTCGTCCCTCGTATCGCCATCGAAAGAGAAAGGCACCACGATGTCACTTTCGCGCCGCAGATTCGTCCAGGGAACCGCCGTGGCCACCGGGACGGCGCTGCTGACCCCGACGCTCGCCCAGACCGCCCACGCCGCCGGATCGGTCACGGTCTCGGCGGCGGGCGTCACGCTCGTCGGGCAGACCGACGGCAGCCTGCTGATCCAGGACGGAGCCGGGGTCGACCGGGTCCTGGTCCCGTACTTCATGCTCAAGGACTCGGTGCTCGGTCAGCAACGCACCTACGGCGGCACGCCGACCCTGACCACCCTGGCCGACGGGAGTTCGGCGATCCAGATGGCCTACGTCCTGAGCAGTGGAGCGCCGGGCGTCACGGTGACCGGCGTCTTCGCGGCGAAGCCGAACCAGGCCGAGCTGTCCTGGACGGTGGCCGGATCCAGCACCCTGACACCCACGGGGTTCATGGTCGGGCGCACCGTCTCGGCTGCCACCGCCGCCGAGACCTACGAGCCGGTGACCGTGTGGAACCGCGACACCGGCGGCGGCGTCCCGTACGAGACCAACGCCGGCGCGACCTACGTCGAGACGTGGGCCGACATGCAAGGGTTCTTCTATCTCGCCGCGACCACCCCGGCCTACACGAACGCGACCTGGATGCACGCGCCGGGCACGTCCACGGGCTCTGATTCGGCGGCCACCTCGGCGACCCTGGTCCTGGGCGGAACCCGGCCGCGCTCGGCGGGGGCGATCGCCACCGGTGCCGGCCTCGGCGTGGACGCCTGGACCGACCAGCCGTTCAACCTCTGGAACACCCCGGGCGCGGCGATGACGCTCAACGCCCAGGTCGCCAACGGGGGCGCGGCGTCCCAGCCGGTGACCGTCACCTGGTGGGCCAAGGACTTCGCCGGGCAGCAGATCGCCGGCGGCACCGTGAGCGCGACCGTCGCGGCCGGCGCGGTCTGGAACGGCTCCTTCCCGGTCACCGGCCCGGCGCAGGGCATCGTCTTCACCGAGGTGCAGGCCGTCGCCGGATCGGCCTCCGCCTTCGCCCGCACGAACCTCGCCGTGCTGCCCGACTTCGCCTACCAGGGCGGATCGACGTCGATGTTCGGCCTGGCGAACTATCCGTGGCTGCTCAAGCCGAATCAGGCCGCTGTCCTCGGGCTGCTGAAGACCATGGGCATCAAGTGGATCCGGAACGCCTACAGCGGCGCGCCCGGCATCGACACCGCGACGCTGGACGCCAACGGGATCCTGCACAACGTCGAACTCGGTGCCATCCCGTTGAACGGGACCGCCGCGCAGATCTCGGCCTGGGCCGACGCCTCGGTCGCGACCTGTACCAGCTCCGGCGCCAAGCACTTCGAGGTCGGCAACGAACTGAATCAGCCCTGGATGTCGGGCCAGGGCGCGGACGTGTACGTCCGCGACGGCCTCCAGCCGATCCACGACCGGCTCACGGCCGCCGGATCGGCGGTGAAGGTCTCCAACTGCGGTCTGGGCGGCATGGACTACAACTGGACCGCGAACTTCTACGCCGCAGGCGGCTGGCCGCTGATCGACGCCTTCGCCATCCACCCCGGACGCGGCAACTTCACCGCCGACTACGCGCCGGACCCCTCGACCTGGACGCAGGGCGGCACCGGCACCTACTGGAACTTCTACGGCGCGGTGACCAAGGCCCGCCAGACCGTCGACACCTACGGCGGCGGCAAGGCGCTCTGGCTGACGGAGGCCTACGCGCCGACCCGCCCGAACGTGTGGTGGAGCGACACCTACCGGACCGCCGCCGAGAACATCGTCCTGAGTCTCGCGCTGGCCAAGGTCCAGGGGGTCGAGCTGGTGCAGTGGTACCAACTCCACGACTCGACGATCCACCACCCGCAGGAAGCCGACCCGACGGACGTCGAGTACCACTCCGGCATGATGATGCGGGACACCAGCCCGAAACCGTCGATGCTGGCGTACGCGACCGTCGCCCGAGCGCTGGACCAGGCGACCTTCCTGCGCTGGCTGACCTTCTCCGACCCGCTGATCAAGGGTCTGGTGTTCACGACGCCGAACGGCCCGGTGTCGATCCTGTGGTCCCGGCACGACGGCTACGTGCTGAACGCGGACCACGGCACCGGGACCGGCTATGCCACCCCCGAGCCCTGGACCGACGTCTGGCCGACCAAGACCCAGGTCAGCGCGCATACCGGGACCGCGAGCGGCACCGTGACCGTCACCGACTGCGTCGGGCGGCAGAGCACGCTCCAAGCCTCGGACTTCGCCGTCACCCTGACCTTGGACGGCGCACCCCGGATCGTCTGGGGACTGGCCGAGAACGCCGACTGGAAGACGAGTTAGGACGCCTGGGAACCATGCGCAGCGAGAACGTACGGCACGACATCACCGTCGTCGGCGGCGGCCTGGCCGGGACCTGCGCGGCGATCGCCGCGGCCCGGCTGGGCGCGTCCGTCGCCCTGGTCACCAACCGCCCGGTGCTCGGCGGCAACTCCAGCAGCGAGGTGCGGGTGTGGGTGGTCGGGGCCACCGGGCACGGCAAGAACCACTTCGCCCGCGAAGGCGGGATCATGGGGGAGCTGTTCGTCGAGAACCAGTACCGGAACATCGACGGGAACCCCTACATCTGGGACGCGCTGCTGCTGGATCTGGTGCGCGCCGAGCCGGGCATCAGCTTGTATCTGAACACTGATGCGCGGGAGGTCGAGGCCGGGGCTTGCGGGGCTTCCGGTGACGGACCGGAGCGTCGCATCAGTGCACTGACCGGCTGGACGATGGGCTCGGAGCGGCTGATCCGCTTCGAGAGCGACGTCTTCCTGGACTGCACCGGCGACGGGCTCGTCGGCTTCCTCGCCGGGGCGAAGCACCGGATCGGCCGGGAGGCGCGCGCCGAATACGGCGAGGACTGGGCCCCGGAGGTCGCCGACGACGTCACCCTCGGCTCGACGCTGCTGTTCTACACCAAGGACGCCGGGCATCCGGTCGCGTACGTGCCGCCTTCGTTCGCCAAGGACATCAGCAAGACCTCGATCCCCGAGCGCCGCATCATCAAGGCCGGCGACAACGGCTGCGCCTACTGGTGGATCGAGTTCGGCGGCGAGCTGGACACCGTCCACGACAACGAGGAGATCCGGGACGAGCTCTGGTCGGTGGTCTACGGGATCTGGGACCACATCAAGAACTCCGGGAAGTTCGACGCCGAGACGATGACCCTGGAGTGGGTCGGCTCGATCCCCGGCAAGCGCGAGTACCGGCGCTTCCTCGGCGACCACGTCCTGACGCAGGGGGACATCCTCGGGCAGACGGAGTTCGACGACCGCGTCGCGTTCGGCGGCTGGTCGATCGACCTGCATCCGGCGCGGGGCATGTACGCCGCGGAGGACGGCGCCAAGCAGCGCTTCGCCGACGGCGTCTACCACATCCCGTACCGGTCGCTGTACTCGGCGAATGTCAGCAACCTGCTGTTCGCCGGACGGGACATCTCGGCGAGCCACGTGGCGTTCGGCTCCACGCGGGTGATGGCGACCTGCGCGACGCTGGGCCAGGCGGCGGGGACGGCTGCGGCGCTGTGCGCGGCCGGGAGCGTTTCGCCGAGCGGCCTGGACGTGGCGGCGCTGCAACGGACGCTGCTGCGAGAAGACGCCTCGGTGGTCGGGATCGCTCTCGAAGATCCGGACGACCATGCGGCGCGCGGCACGGTGACGGCGTCCTCGACGCTGACCCGGCTGGCGTCCGGCACACCCGGCTCCCCGGCGCCGACCGCGTCCTGGCCGCTGGCCGCCGACGCCGGGATCGTGCTGCCGGTCGATCCGGCGCTCGATGAGCTCTCGCTCCTGGTCGATGCGACGCAGGATACTGAGTTGATCGTCGAACTCCACGATCCCGAGCTCGGGCAGAACTATGTGCCCCGCAAACTCCTCGACACGGTGCGACTGGCCGTTCCGGCCGGGGCGGAGCAGTGGGTGAAGACCGGTCTGAGCTGGTCGCCGACCTCGCCCCGCAACGCCTTCCTCGTGGTGAAAGCCAATCCGGACGTCTCGTTGCGCGTCGCGGAACAGGGCGTTCCCGGCGTGCTCTGCCTGAGCCGTATCCCGTTGCGGCCGAAGGACGAGGCACCGCAGCTGCTCCGGGAATGGACGGACACGGACCTGCGCCACCGGGTCTTCTCCTTCGATGCGGGAAGCACCGCGGCCTTCGCTCCGGCGAAGTCAGTGGACGGATACGCACGGCCGTTCGGCGGCCCGCACATGTGGGTCGGCGAGCCGGACTGCTCGCAGCGGCTGCACCCGCAGTGGCTGCAGGTGGCTTGGCCCGAGCCGGTCCCGGTGGCGCGGATCGAGGTCGTCCTGGACGACGACGTGGACGAGGACCTCATCAACCTGCACCATCACCGCACCCCGGAGCCGGTGATGCCGACACTGGTCCGCGACTACCGGGTGGAGCTCAGGACGCCGGCGGGGGAGTGGGAGAGCGTCGCCCGGGTCACCGCGAACCGGCGCCGCCGCAACGTCCATGTCCTCCAGGCACCGGGCCGCACGACCTCGGCGGTCCGGATCGTCGTGGAGTCCACCAACGGCGCGCCGTCGGCCCACGTGGTCGCGGTTCGCGTCTACTGACACCCGCGGAGCACAGGAACAGGCCATGACAGAACACGTACTCGTCACCGGCGCGGCAGGACGGATCGGCCGCGCCGTCCTGGCCCACCTCGACGACCACGGGGTCGCAGCCACCGCACTGGTCCTGGCGGACCCGGGCGACCTCACGGCCCGGCACGTCGTGGTCGGCGACGCGGCCGACCCGGCGACCGTCCGCAAAGCCCTGCACGGCGTCGACGCGGTCATCCACCTGGCGGCCATCCCCACCCCGGAGCACAACACACCGCAGGAGGTCTTCGGCACGAACACGATGGCCACCCTCACCGTCCTGGAGGAGGCCGGCCACGCGGGCATCCACCACGCCTGCCTCGCCAGCTCCTACGGCGTCACCGGCCTGCCCTGGTCGGTCACCGACGCACACCCGCCGTACCTCCCCGTGGACGAGGCGATGCCCTCGCAAGTCAGCGACCCATACGGGCTTTCGAAGCAGGCTGACGAACTCATCGCGCAGATGGCGGCGCGCCGCCACGAGATGAGCGTCGTCTGTCTGCGCTACCCGTTCGTCGGGGACCAGGAGCGCCTCACCGCCCGAGCCCGGCAGCTCAGGCAGAACCCGGCAGCCGGCGCCGCCGAGCTCTGGACCTATCTCGACGTCCGCGACGCGGCGCGCGCCGCGCTCCTGGCCCTCGCAGTCCCTGGCCCCGGCGCACACGCCGTCCATCTGTGCGCACCGGACACCCTCTCCCAGCAACCGACCTCGGACCTCATCGCCCGCTTCCACCCCGGCGTCGAGCTCCGTGCGGCGATCAGCGGGCGCCAGGCGGCGATCCGCACCACGGCCGCAGAGAAGCTGCTCGGCTTCGTACCCGAGTGGCTCTTCGAGCTCTAGCGGTCGCGACGCGAACCCGGTCCGCGCCCGGGCCGGCGGCATTCGGCCCGGGCACAGACCTGCGCGGTGCCCGTGGCTCCAGAACGGTCTCCAGCCCCTTCTGGCGATCGGTGACGGCCGCGGGCTCGCCGCGGCCGCGATTGCCCAGGACCAGCAGATCACCGCGTCCTCCGCCGGCGGGATCCGTTCTGTGCGCGTCTTCTGCCGGGTGACCTGCGGAGATGGAAACTCGACATAGCGGGAATGATTCCTATGAATTGGATGATTCGGGGCGTAAAATCTCTAGGAGCGGCGCTGCCTCCTCGGACCCCGGTGACTGACTACTCGCCGTCGACACGCGTCCCGACTCAGGGAGCAAGGAAATGGTCAGCACCGCACGCCCCCCGCTGAGCGATAGCGACAATAAGCTTGTCGACCTGCTTTTCAGCGCGAGCCTCACGATTCACGGCGCGGTCTCGCTGACCTCGGACCGGCAGACCGCGGACCTGCTCCGCGCGGCGATCGACAATCTCGACCGGTCGGTCCAAAGAGTCCGGAACCTCGCGTTCGACCAGGCCTCGCCGCCGGTCGGCGAAGTGGTCGGCGCTTCGTGACATCGCGGCTCTGATCGTCTGCCGCACGTAGCCGCCGCACGTAGCCGCCGCACGTAGCCGCCGCAGCGCGCCGCCGGAACGCGATCGCTGTGCGCGCCGCATCCGCCGTATCGGCCGTAGCCGCCGTGCCCGTCGCGAGGTGACTATCGGCCCTGATAGTCGGGACCTTTGGCACCGGGCGGTGTTCTGTTTGCTGGCCAGACTTCGTAGTGACGCAGCAAACGAACATCTTATTCTCGGCGATTGGAACTGATCATGACTACACAGCACGGCGGGGCTCACCTGAGCGACCGGTTCCATTTCTCACCGCGTGCGGCACGCACTTCGGTCGCGGCCGAGGACGCGACTTCCGCGGTCGATGCCCGGGAGGTTTCGATCGCGGCGCTGCGGATCGGTACCGGGTTCGTGTTCTTGTGGGCGTTCCTGGACAAGACCTTCGGGCTGCACTACTCCACCGCCTCCAAGAGCGCCTGGATCCACGGGGGTTCTCCGACCAAGGGCTTCCTGGGTCATGTGGCTGTCGGCCCGTTCCAGTCCGCGTTTCATTCCATGGCCGGCAACGGCTTCGTGGACTGGGCGTTCATGCTCGCTCTGCTGGGTATCGGCAGTGCCCTGATTGCGGGTGTCGGACTGCGGATCGCGGCGGTCTGCGGCGTGGTCCTGGTGGCGATGATGTGGCTCGCGGTCTACCCGCCGGCCCAGCACACCGCCACCGGTGCCGCGACCTCGTCGGCCAACCCGCTGGTCGATGACCACGTGCTGGAAGCCCTCGCCCTGGCCGCCGTCGCCGTCTTCGGCACCGGCAGCCGGCTGGGCCTGGGCGCCGCGTGGGCGAAGCTGCCCATCGTCCGGAACCACCGCTCGCTGGTCTAAGACCCGCCCCACCGGGCAAGACCCCTCCACCGCCGGGCCGGGACCTTCGAGGTCCCGGCCCGGCTTGCTGGATCTCGGGGACGGTGCGTTCCCGGCCGGCCCGACTGTCGAGGGCCTCGTCGTGTTCTGATGCCGTCGTATCAAGGCCCGAATGGGCCGAACTCCTCTGGCCCGGGCCGCCGGTCCGAGGCGATGGTCGAAGGTATGACGACGGATACGCCCTTCCTCATCGGCGCCGAAGTCCATTCGGCCGACGGCATCGTGGTGGGCCGGCTGACCCGGGTCGTCGTCGACCCCGTGGCCAAGGCCCTGACCGACGCGGACGTGCCGATCCCGCAGTCCTCGATCACCGGGTGCCGGTGGACGAGCGGCATCACAGAGCTCGAATAGAGAGGTGGGCAAGGCGATGCGGAACGCGACAGTACGGAGGATCGGAAAAGTGATGTGTCGGCAACTCCTGCTCGGTGCCGCCCTCGGCTTCACCGGCAGCTTGCTGTTCCGGGCCCGGCGGTCCCTCGCCGACGCCGCCGGGCGGCCCGCCTCGCGACCGGCCGAGGTGCCGATCCGGGCGCCGTACGAGGAACCGGTGGCGATCCGACCGTGGCACGTGGCCTGACCCTCATCACGGGATCCGACGGGTGCGGATGGCGAGATCACCAGGGTCTGGGTGGCCAGGGACTCGACGAACCAGCCGGCCCGGAACTTGGCGGGACCGGGGTGGAAGACCCACGGTACTTGATGGTGTCGGGAAGATGCGGTGGCCTTCGGTGACGCCGGCCCTGACGGTCACCGACGGCACCACCCTGGGGTCGCTGTGGCCCTACGTTCATCGCGCTGGGCGAGGAGTTGGTGACGTCGTCTCCGGCTCAGGTGCCGGCTCGGGTGCCGGCGCGGGCACCGGCGGCTGTGATGGTCTCTTCTTCGCGATGTGCGCTTGGAGGGCCTCGGCGTGTTCGATCGTGTCGCACAGCCGGGTGGCGAACGCGGCCGCCTCGGTTTCCTCCACGACGTAGTGGTCGAAGGTGAGGGTCAGGTTGAGGATCTCGTGCTGTTCGATGATGTTGCTTGTCCGGTGCGGGGCGGAACAGACGCTGCCGACCGTCACCTGCAGCGGCATCAGGGCGGGCATGGCGATGCCGAACGTCTCGCCGACGTTTCGCATCCCCGTGGTGGTGACCGCGACCGTGCCGGTCCGTTGCCGGAGCCGTACGGACCGGTCCTGGACCGTGTACATCGCTCGCAGGAGCCCGGGCACCCGGGTGAGCCCGGGGAGTCGGTCGCAGAGTCGTTCGATGCCGTACGCGGGGGAGTCGTTCGTGGACAGCAGCTGTGTGGAGACCTCGACGACGTCGCCGAGGTCGGCGTCGGTGACGACGTGCGGCACGATTCGGTGACCCGGCTCGGTCTGCGTCTGGACCGGCACCATGACGTCGACGTGGTGGTGGGTGACCAGGCGTCCGCGCCAGTCGCGATAGGCGTGCACGGTGGGATGCTCGGCAGCGGCCCGCGCCACGGATACGGCGATGAACGCGGTGAGGGAGAACGTGTCCGGCGACATCGCCATGATCCTGCGCGCGGTCGTGACGTCAGCCGTCACCAGGTAGTGCAGGGGTGTTCGGCGGTGTCCGGTCCGTGCGGCGCCGATCGCCAGGCGGCGGTCCGCCGGCAGCGGGTGGATCTCGACGCCGCGGATGCGCGTCGCGGTCTTCGCGGTGGTGGTGCCTTCGGATCGCATGATGTCTCCTCGACGGTGTGCTCAGGAAACGAGCCGTTCGGCCCGCTCCTTGATCCCGTGCAGCATCTTCCGTTCCATGAGCAGGCTGCCGGCACGGCTTGTGGCCCGGCGGGTGAACGAGGGCGACGAGTGAGGGGATGGTCATGGCTGCCGCCTCCTGGAAGCTTCGTCGGCCGGGCTCCGGTGCCCTGAACGGCAGTCTTGTCGCATCACGGCGGAAGTATCAGGGCCCGATGTCCCCCTTCGGCAGGACCCACGCCCCGGTTCTGGGCGGGACCTTCGGCTCTGGCTTCGAGGCACTCGCCTCACGCGCGCGGCACGACCGTGACCGGGCAGTCCGCGTGGTGTAGCAGGGTGTGGGTGATCGGTCCGGGGCGCATCCCGGGGTGGCCGTCGCCGCGGCGGTGCGCGCCGGCGATGATCAGGTCGGCGCTCGCGGTCAGTTCGGTCAGTACCGCGCTCGGCATGCCGTCCATGACCTCGATGACGAGGTGGACGTCCGGATGCTTGGCGTGCCAGGGGTTCAATCGCCGTTCCAGGGCGGAGCGGATGTCGGCCACGGCGTGTTCCTTGGCCCGGGCCAAGACGTCGGATCCGGCGGCCTCGGTCCAGTCCAGGTCCCAGACGTTGACGACTTCCAGTCGTGCGCCGCGTAGCGCGGCTTCGGTGAAGGCGAAGTCCATGAGTTCCTCGCCGGGGTCCTCGACGTCCAGCGCGAGGACGACTGTGTCGGTGGGCTCGCGCGGAGTGCCCCGTACGATCATGGTCGGGCCCGAGGCCAGTGTCAGTGTCCTTATCGATACCGAGCCGAGCAGCAGTCCGGTGAAGCCGCCGCGGCCGCGGTTGCCGAGGACCAGCAGGTCGGCCTCCCGGGCTGCCTCGGCGATGGCGTCGGCGGTGGGCCCGGCGATGACCGCGGAGTCCACGGTCATGCCGGGATAGTGCCGGCGCAGTGTCTCGACGCCGGTGGCGGCGATGCTGTCGGCGGCGTCCTTCAGGGATGTCTCGACGCCCATCGGGACGTAAGCTCCGGGTCTGCCCACGGCGATCCAGTGGAAGGCGTTCACGACGGTGACCGACGCGTCCCGCCAGGCGGCCTCCCGGCCGGCCTGGGCCAGGGCGCGGTCGCCGGACGGGCTCTGGTCGTAGCCGACTACGATGCTGCGCTTCATGATGACTCCTTCTGTGTTCATGCCGTTGCTGTGTTCATGCCGTGTGTCCGTACCGGGCTCAGCGCAGGCGGCCTGCGTCACGATCTTGCGGAACAGACACCGTCGGGGTCAGCAGGGTCAGCACCGGGGCCGCTGCCTCAGTGAAGCGCTCCACACGCTGTTCCACGGTCATGCCTCGATCGTCCCCGTGGCCGGGACTTCGGCAGAAGAGCCTTTGGACCCTACTTCCCGCAGCTCAGCTCGCCCTGTCTCGCCGGCTCCGGCCGGACTACGGTGGGCATGGCAGAGGCGGGTGCGGGCCATCGGCTTGCGCACCGTCGCAGAAAGGCACCCCGGAGGATGGCCGATCGGGAGCCGGACGAGCCCCGCAACTGTCTGTTGCCGCAGCTACGGATGGACGAGCAAGCAGGTGGTGCGGGACCGCGTCACCAAGACCGTGCCAGAGCTCGACGACACCATCAAGGCGATCCGCTCGACCATCTTCGCGCTGTCCGACCACGCGACAGCAGAGGAGACGCCGGGCCTGCGGGCGCAGGTACTGCGGTATGCCAGGACTCTGCCACGGTCTTGGGCTTCACCCCGCCGGTTCGCTTCACCGGGCCGATCGACTTCGAGGTGTCGGATGAGGCGGCCGAGCATGCGTTGGCGGTGGTACGTGAGGCGTTGTCCAAGGTCGGGCGGCATGCGCAGGCCTCGAAGGCTGATGTGGATGTGGCGACTGCTGACGGATATCTGGTGCTGCGGGTCGCCGACAACGGGGTGGGGATGCCGGAGGGTGGCGGACCCCGCAGCGGGCTGGGCAATCTCGCCGATCGGGCTGCCGCGTTGGGTGGGGAGTTCACGGTCGGGCCTGCCGAGGGCGGCGGCACTGTGTTGACGTGGCGGGTTCCGCTGGACGACTGACGTCGTGGTGCACGCTGGGCCCGGCGCGGGCGTCAGGCACCAGGCTGCGCTCGCCGCCTCAGTGGCGCTGTGTCTCAGTGAAGCCGCGCCTCAGCGCTGCGGTGCAAGGCCCTTCTTGCGCGAGCCGAGGGATTCAGGCTGCCCTGCGCCGCAGGAACACCACGTTTGTGTGGGGCGCGAGGGATGTGTACTGCGCGAGCGCGGCCCGGACCGCACCCCGGATGTCGAGCCGGACCTGCGGATCCAGGGCGCAGGCAGTGCTCACGTAGACGATCGCCAGGCCATCGCGCTCGACCACGGCGATCCGCGGCTGGTCGTCGACCCAGTTCGCGGCCAGGGCGCGCTGGACGCCGAGCAGGACCTCGCGGTGGGCGTCGTGGCTGCGCTCCGTGGCGGACGAGGCGTATGGGGCTTGGTCGTCGTAGACGGAGATGGCGCTCATGGCCGGGCCATTCTGTCGAAGGAGCCTTGTCCCTCCACCGTCGCGCCGGAGTGCGCGTTGTTTCAGAGGCTGTGCTCCTGCCGTCGCCGGGCCGAAGGTCCCGATCTGTCGGGCCTTCGGGCTCTGCGGTGCGGTCGTCCCACCGTGCCGGCCTTCCCGCCGACACGGGACGCTCGCCGAGGTCAGTGCTCGGGAACGATCGCGACCGGGCAGTCCGCGTGGTGCAGGACTGTGTGGGCGATCGCGCCGATGCGCGTTCCGTCCTTGCCTTCGTGCGCGCGGCCGCCGATGACCACCAGGTCGGCCCGGTCGGTGGCTTCCACCAGCAGCTTGGCCGGCAGACCGGCCAGAACATCAGGGGTCACCTGGACCTTGGGGAACATCTGCTTCCACGGCGCCAGGGCCGTTTCCAGCTTCTCCCGTCCCCGTTCAAGCGCTACGTCGTGCTGGGCGCGCGTGAAGAACTTCGCGCCGTAGGCGTACAGGTCCGCAGGGTCTTCCCAAACGTAGAAGGCGTAGAGGTGGGCGTTGCGGCGGGCGGTCTCCTTGAACGCGAACTCCAGAACCTCCGGGCCTGTACGCGGGTCCTGGCCGACGTCGAGGCCGAGCATGACGCGCTGGGTGGTCTTCTCGCAGGAGCCGCGTGTTACCAGCACCGGACAGTGGCTTCGGGAGACCGTGCCCAGTGACACCGATCCCAGTAGCTGCCCGCTCAGGCCACCCCGTCCCCGGCCGCCGACGACCAACAGTGAAGCGAGGTTCGCCAGTTGTGCCAGGGCCGGAGCCGCGGGGCCGGATACGGCTGCGGTTTCCACGTGCAGGTCAGGGTGTTCTGCCTGGACCTTCGCCGCGGTCACGGTCAACTGCTCCTCGGCCGCGTCGTGCAGGAGTTGCTCGGGTGTGAAGCCCGGCGGGAAGCCCTGGGTCACCGGGGCGTACCCGTGGTAGGCGTGGGCCAGCCACAGTGCGGTGCCGCGCAGCTCCGCCTCCCGGACGGCCGTGGCGATCAGGTGGTCACTGTGCTCGAAGTCGTCGACGCCGACGACCACGGGTCCGGTCATGGTCGTGTTCCTCTCCCATTGATGAATCAGGCTTCTTCCAGATTCGGTCGCCGGACCGAAGACGGTCAGGGCCGAAAGGCCCGGGCGGTCCGGGACATTCGGGCACTGTCCGAAGCGCCGTATGTCATCCGCATGCTGGGCACTGCGGCGATGACGCGCCGACGGTGTGGCGCCGACGGTGTTATCAGGGGATGAATACGACCTCGGGGAACCGTCGCGAGGGTCGCTCGAGCAGCGTCCGGTGCCGGTGCCGCAGCGCCTGATCGAAGAACGCCCGCGGATAGGTCTGCTGCCAGGCGAGGGCACGGTCCGGGGCGATGGTGCCGAAGACGGGTAGCAGCGTCGCGGGCGGTACGGACAGCAGGGGGGCGAGTTGGGGATAGAAGGCTTCCAGGTCGGTGAAGGAGGCGTGGCCGGAGCCGGTCAGGGCCAGGTCGCGGTGCCAGCCGCGCAGGTGGGTCCAGAAGTTCTGGTACTCCGGCAGGGTGGCCCGGCTGGACTTGTTCCCGTCCACGATCAGGAACGGCCGGTCCAGGCCGTCCTGCACCACCGGGCCCGCGGCGCCGCCGTCGATGTCCATCCCGGCGGCGAACCGAGGGTCGGCGTACATGCTGGAGGCGACGTTGACGCCGCCGAGGGAGTGCCCGAACAACCCGACCTGCTGCAGGTCCAGTGCCTGGGCCAGGCCGACCGGCATCGGGTGGTGCTCGGCGTCGGGGTCCGCGCCGTGGCTTGCCGCCGCGAGTTGGTCGAGGACGAAGCGGGTGTCGGCGACCCGCTCGGCGAGCATCGCCTGGCCGTCGCCGCGCGCCGCGTCCGGCACGGCGTTGACGATGTGGCCGTCCGGGAACTCCACTTCGTCGCCGTCGTAGGGGAAGTCGACGGTGACCACCACATACCCGTGGCTCGCCAGGTCCTCGTCGATCACTGTCGTGTTGTCCCGGGTGGCGTTCTTGCCGGGCAGGTACATCACCACCGAGTGTCGACCGCCGCGCCGGTCGGCGGGAGCGTCGGTGTGGGCGTGGGCGGCCGGCAACACCGCCTGACCCGGTCCCAGGCCGAGGTCGCCGGCCAGGAACTCGGCGCCGGAGGCCGGGGGCATGTAGGGGGCGGCCGGGAACCTGTCGGCGTCCTGGGTCGCCGGATACCAGATGCTGACCATCAGCTCCCGGACCGGATGCGTCGGCACCCACGGCTCGCGCCGGGTCGGGTCCACCAGGTGCAGGACCGTCTTGCCGACCGGGTGCGGGCCGGTCGGTGCCGGCAGGGTGAGCCGGATCGGTGCCTGAGCCGCGGGCGGGGGAACTGCCGCGTGCGCCGTGGTGGCCGGCGCGAGGGGTGACAGGGCCGTCATCGCGCAGCCCAGGGCCGCGATCTGTCGGGCCGCATGGGGTAGGAGCAGTGGCATCTTCGTCTCCGGGGGTTCAGGCGTCGCGGGTGAATCGCCATGCGCCCAGGACGCCGGCGAGTGTGAGGTAGAGGGCCAGGTCGAGCAGGGCGAAGGTCAGTGAAGGGACGCGTTCGGGGCGGGGTGGGTGCGGCTGGATCTGGGCCAGGGTGTCGGCGGCGTTGCTCAGCATGAGTTTGCTGGGCAGGTAGGACCAGCCTTCGACGGCTTTGGCGGCGCCGTAGCCGAGGTAGACCAGGGCGAACAGGGAGGCGATCGCGCCGGCGGTGTGGCGCAGGACGGCTCCCAGTCCGTAGCCGACCATGGTCACCGCGAACAGATACAGGCCGGCGCAGAACACGGCACGGAATACGCCCGGGTCGGTGAGGCTGACCTGCAGATGCTGCTTGGCCAGGAAGGCCTGTCCGATGAAGAAGCTGCCGAACGCCGCGAGCTGGCCGAGCAGCAGCGCGAAGGAGCCGACGACGAGCGTCTTGGCGGTGTAGGCGACGCCGCGGCGCGGCGTGGCCAGCAGGGTGAAGCGGATCAGGCCGGTGGTGTATTCGCTGCTGACGGCCAACACGCCCAGGACCCCGAACGCCAGGACCGCGAAGGAGAACCCGGACAGCGAGTCGCCGACCGGGTCGAACTGGGCCCGGTCGGCGGCGGCCATGCGCGGCCAGCTGCTCGCGATGTGTGAGACGTCGGCGATGCTCAGGGCCAGGCCGAAGGCCATGGCGAAGGCGGCGGTGAGCCAGGTCGAGCGCAGGGAGCGGAGTTTGACGATCTCGGAGGCGACGGCGCCGGACAGGGCGGTGGGCATCAGGGTCTCGTTCCTTGGCTCGGCTGCGTGCGGTAGTCGACGGCGGTGGCGGTGAGGTCGAGGTAGGCGTCCTCCAGGGATGTCCCGGGCGGGACGAAGTCGGCCATCGCCACGTCGGCCAGCAGCCGGCCGCGGCCGATGACCAGCAGGTGGTCGGCGGTCAGGGCCATCTCGCTCATCAGGTGGCTGGAGACCAGCACGGTGCGGCCCTCGGCGGCCAGCGTCCGCATCAGGGTCCGGATCCAGCGGATGCCCTCGGGGTCCAGGCCGTTGACGGGTTCGTCGAGGATGAGCAGCGGCGGATCGCCGAGCAGCGCGGTGGCGATGCCCAGACGCTGTTTCATGCCCAGGGACAGGGTGCCGGTGCGGCGGGTGGCGACGTCGGTGAGGCCGACCAGGGCCAGCACCTGATCGATCCGGTCGCGCCGGATGTGGGCGGCGGCGGCCAGGGCGCTCAGGTGCGCGCGGGCGGTGTGGCCGCGGTGGACGGCGCCGGCGTCGAGCAGCGCGCCGATGTGGCGCAGCGGCTGCTGGAGGTCGCGGTAGGCGACGCCGCCGACCAGGGCGCGGCCGGCGTCCGGGGTGTCCAGGCCGAGGACGGCCCGGATGGTGGTGGATTTGCCGGCGCCGTTGGGGCCGAGGAAGCCGGTCACCCGCCCGGGATGCACGTCGAAGGTCAGGTCGTCCACGGCCGTGGTGCGGCCGAAGCGCTTGGTGAGGTGTTCGCATCTGATCACGGTTCCCACGATGGCGCGGCGCCCGGGTGCAGATCGTCGGCCCGCGGACAGATCTTGTCCGTCCACGGTCTGCCCTGGGGCATACCTCTTGGGGGCGACGCGGGCCGGGCCGGTGCCGCCTAGGCTGGGCGATCATGGACTCCGATGCGACATCGGCGAGGTGGCCGATCCCGCGGTGGTGGCCGGAGGCTCTGGGCGCGGGGTCGCTGGCCGTGTGCGCCTTCGCGCCCTGGCATCCGCAGGCGATCTTCTGGGGCGGGCTGCCGCTGGCCTTCGCGGTTTTCGCCTTGGCCGCGCTGCGCCCGACCCGCACCGGCGGAGTCGGCTTGGGTGTCGCCGTGGCGGTGGCGGTGTCCACCGGGCTGCCGCGGTTCGAGCACGCCGGGGCCGTGGCGCCGTTCACGCTGTTGTTCGCCGCGGCTTGGGCGGTCGGGTTCGCGATCGGCCAGCGCCGCCGTTACCTGTACACGCTGCTTCGCCAGGAGCGCGACCGCGCCGACGGGCAAGCCGCGGCCGAACGGCTGCGGATCGCCCGCGAGATGCACGACGTCATCGCGCACTCGATGAGCGTGATCGCGGTCCAGGCCGGGTTCGGCCAGCTGGTCATCGACACGCGCCCGGACGACGCGCGCGCGGCGCTGCAGGTGATCGAGACGACCGGCCGCGAGACGTTGGAGGAACTGCGCCGGATGCTGGGCGTACTGCGCGATGACACCGAGCAAGCCGGCCTGGCTCCGGCCCCGAGCCTGGCCGATCTGCCCCGGCTGGCCGAGCAGACCGGCCGTGCGGGCCTGCGGATCGAGCTGACGGTGACCGGACAGGCGCGGCCGCTTCCGGCAGGATTGGAGGCCGCTGCCTACCGGATCGTGCAGGAGGCGCTGACCAACGTGGTCAAGCACGCCGCCGCGGCATCGGCACGCATCTGCGTGGACTACCATCCCGACGAGCTGGTCCTGACCATCACCGACGACGGGAGCGCCCGTCCGGACCCGGCCACGGAACCTCAAGGGCGGGGGCTGCCGGGCATGCGCGAGCGCGTCGCCCTCTACGGCGGCAGCGTGCAGGCCGGGGCGCACCCGGCTGGCGGATTCCGGGTCCGGGCCCGCATGCCCGTCGATCCGTCGCAGACCTCAACCTTGCCCGTGACTGCGCGGGAGGCGCCATGACGATCCGCGTGCTGGTGGCCGACGACCAGCAACTGGTCCGCGCCGGCCTGGCCGGCATCGTGCAGGCCGCCGCGGACCTGGAGGTGGTCGCCGACGTGGATGACGGCCGACAGGCAGTCACCGCCGCGGCCGAACACCGACCCGACGTCGTCCTGATGGACATCCGGATGCCGAGGATGGACGGCATCGAGGCCACCAGCCGCATCACCGCGGCCGGCCACGCCCGCGTCCTGATACTCACCACGTTCGACCTCGACGAATACGTCTTCGGCGCCCTGCGCGCCGGCGCCAGCGGCTTCCTCCTCAAGGACACGCGGCCACTGGACCTGCACGCCGCGATCCGCACCATCGCCCTCGGCGAGGCGCTACTCGCCCCGCACATCACCAAACGACTCATCGCGGCATACGTGGAAGCGCCGTCGGACAAGCTGAGCCGGCCTCGCGCACCACAGCTGCCGACCAGCGTCACCAGCCGCGAACGCGAGGTCCTGTTGCTGGTCGCCGAAGGGCTGAGCAACGCCGAGATCGCCGACCGCCTCTTCATCGGCACCGGAACGGTGAAGACCCACATCGCCAGGCTGCTCACGAAACTCGACGCGCGCGACCGCGTGCAGCTGGTCATCCTCGCCTATCGAACCGGCCTGTCCGAGTAGTACCGGTGGCGGTCGTCGACACCGACCACCACCTGCGACACCACCCATTGCCGGCCGACAGACTGGTGCCGTATCAGTCAACGTTTGCCCTGGTGATGATTTGGCCTGGGCGGAGGTCGTCGGGGTGGCGGTTTCGCTAGATTGCTGGCGGGATGCGGGATGCGGGATGCGGGATGCGGGATGCGGGGTGCGGTAGAGGGCCGGTTTGGGGTGTTCGGGTTCGGATCTTCTTTGGGGTTGCGGTTTGCTGGCCGGGTTGCGGTTGGGGTGTGGGTTGAAAGGCGATTTTTACGGCCTTCGGTCATAGTTGTGCCGGTTCGGGGTTCGGGGTGGTGGGTGTGTTTGTCGGCTGCCGGTTCGCGCGTTCACGACCCCGCCTCACCTCAGGCCTCTTCAACACCGGCAAGTCAGAGCAAGGACGCAGGCAAGATCAACAGCGCAGGCAAGATCAAGAGCTGAAGATCAAAAGCTGAAGATCAAGGGCAAGGTCAAGGGCTGTGGTGAAGGGCCGGGCCTCCGGCGGGCCTCGGCAACCTCAGGGAAACTAGCGCGGTTCCCTCGGGTGGCCGGGTCGGTCTCAGCGGCTGCGGTTTGTGGGGTGGTGCGGTCCGTTCCCCTCGGTCGCGTCGTCAGCCCGGGGGGTACAGCACCGGTGTCCGGGGGTAAAGTCCGCGCGCGGCGGACATGCAGGTAGGCGGCGGTTTTGTTCAGCGCGAACTTGACCCCCGGCCACCGGCACTGTAGGCGAAGCCCTGCCGACGCGACCGAGGGGAACGAACCGAAAACCAGCCGGAAGAATGGCAAAGCCCGGTGGTTGGGTACCGGCGGCTCGGCGGATTCGGCCGCCGGTCGGGGTGCTGGCAGCGCGGCGGTCGCAGGGTGCTCATTCTGTGCTGGCGGGTGCGGCCGCAGGTGCGGGCGCGGGCTCGTCTGGCCGCCAAGATCGCTGCCGCCGGATGACAGACGGACCTGGCCGCCGAGATGGCTGCCGCCGGATCACAAACATACCCGGCCGCCGAGATGGCTACCGCCGGATCACAGACATACCTGACCACCAAGACGGCTGCCGCCGGATGACAGATAGACCGGGCCACCCATGCATGCCGCCTACCGCACCCGGACATGTTCCCGACCAACCGACCACCGGCCCGCCGCCACGCCCTCACCGGCAGCGGCATCAACCAACCGGTGTCCTCGTTCCCTGCGTTTTGCATTTCTCCGGCTGGTTTTCGGTTCGTTCCCCTCGGTCGCGTCGGCAGGGCTTCGCCTACAGTGCCGGTGGCCGGGGGTCAAGTTCGCGCTGAACAAAACCGCAGGTCAAATGGCCAACCGCCGCGCGCGGACTTTACCCCCGGACACCGGTGCTGTACCCCCCGGGCTGACGACGCGACCGAGGGGAACGGACCGCACCACCTCACCGGCCGCCGCCGCTGAGACTCACCCAGGCACCCGAGGGAACCGCGCTAGTTTCCCTGAGGTTGCCGAGGCCCGCCGGAGGCCCGGCTCTTCACCACAGCCCTTGACTTTGATCTTGCTTGTGGCTCTTGATCTTGCTTGTGGCTATTGATCTTGTTCTTGATCTGGCCCTTTGTCCTTGCTCTGACTTGCCGGAGTTGAAGAGGCCTGAGGTGCGGCGGGGTCGTGAACACGGGAACCGGCAGCCGACAAACAAACCCACCACCCCGAACCCCGAACCGGCACAACTATGACCGAAGGCCGTAAAAAGCTTTACAACCACAGCCAAACCGCAACCCGGCCCGCAAACTCCAGCCCCCCTGCAAACTCCACCCCGGCCACCCTCAGTTCCAGAAGCCCGCAGCACCAGCCGGGAACCGATCCCATTCGGCGACCGACACGTCGCGAACTACCGGGCAGAGGTTGTCTGATGCGGTACTAGAAAGTGGACAATCCGTTCGGCGTCCCGATCCCAGTCGGTCCGTCGTATCCGACCACTGCGTTGCACTGGTAGTCGCCGCCGCAGAGCGTGCTGGGCGCGTTCGAGCCGCCGACGATGTCGTTCAGGCCCGCGTGTGCGGACGGTGCGTAGAGCGCCGAGGCGTTCGGGAACTTGGCGGGGTTGCCGGCCAGGGCGATCATGCCGGCGATGAACGGTGAGGCGGCGCTGGTGCCGCCGACGATGATCCAGCCGGGCGCGCCGTAGTCGGTGAGGTACACCGCCGGGCCGGTGTCGGGGTCGGCGTCGGCGGAGACGTCGGCGACCATGCGGCCGGGGCAGTTGGGGTCGGTCTGCCAGGCGGGTTTGTCGACCCAGGCCGAGCAGCCGCTGCCGGCGCCGTTCCACGCCGTCTCGGACCAGCCGCGGGCATTCGAGGACCTGGTCAGCGAGGTGCCGCCGACGGAGATGACCGAGGAGAACACAGCCGGCTCATTGGGGATGCCGTAGCCGCGGTCGCCGGAGGAGGCGGTGATCGCGACGCCGGGGTGCGTGTAGTGGGCCGCGTCGGCGGGCGTGTCGCTGGATTCGGTGGCGCCGTAGCTGTTGGAGACCTCGGTGGCGCCGAGCTTGACCGCGGTGTCCACCGAGGTGCCCAGGTCGACGGCGCTGGGCTGGTCGGCCTCCACCAGCAGGATCTTGCACTGCGGGCAGGCTGCCGAGACCATGTCCAGGTCCAGGGCGATCTCCACGCCCCAGTTCTGGTCGGCCGGCAGCGGGGAGGCCGCGCCGCGCTCGTTGACCTTGGTGAAGCAGCGGTCGGCGGTGGTGCAGGCCGGCAGGCCGTAGGTGGAGCGGTAGACGGTGAGGTCCGCCTCGGCCTGCGGGTCGTCTCCGGCGTCGACGATCGCCACGGTCTGGTTCGCCCCGCCGGTGGTCGGCAGGTTGTAGGCGGAGTGCAGGTCCGCCGGGCCGAAGCCGGCCGGAGCGGTTGCTGCCGTGGCGGGCCTGCCGGCGGTGCCGGCCGCGCGGCTGATGTGGGCGGGCTCGTGGACGTCGGTGCGGATCTGGGCGAAGCAGCGGTCGAAGCCGGGTTTCGGTGCGCCGCACACGTCTTTCACGTTGCTCGAAGCCGCCGCGGGGTTGGCGGTGGCCGCGCCGGCGACGGCGGTGGTGGCATCGGCCGGTGTCACCGCCACCGCGACCGCGCCGGTGGTCAGAATGCCGGCCGCGAGCGTGCTCAATATCCTGCGATTCGTGAATTGACTCATCGTTCTGATTCCCTTCAGCCGATGGTGTAGGCGTTGGCGACGGTCTGCGTGATGGAACCGCCGAGCGCGTCGGTGGCGGTCACCTTCAGCCAGGCAGAGCTGCCCTTGGCGCCGTTCTTCCACAGCGCGGCGAAGTGGTTCGGGCCGGCCGGGAGCACCGAAACCGGGGTCCAGGTCTCGCCTTTGTCGTAGGACACGGACACCGTGGCGCCGGTCACGGCGGCGTTCGCGCCGGCCGTGCCGTAGGACTGGTGGCCGACGGTCAGCAGGAGCGCCGCCACGGGGCCGTGGCTGGTGTTGGAGTCGTCCGTGGCCATCTGGTAGTTCAGGTTGAGCACCGGCAGGATCGAGCACGGCGTGGTGCTGTCGGCCCGGGCGTAGCAGATGTTGTCGACCGGGAAGGTCCACGCCGGGTCCGGCGTCGGGGTGTAGGGCACGGTGATGTCGGTGTGCGTCGCGGTGGACTGGGCGAGTGGGAACTGGCTGAGGTCCTGGTCGTACACCAGGCGGTAGGTGCCGGGTCGCTGGGACTGGCCGGTGATCTCGGTCCAGGGGGAGCCGTCCTGCGAGGAGATCTGGACCCCGTCGCGGTAGACGGTGAAGTGGCTGTTCTCCGGGCCGATCGGCTCGCCGACGGTGTCCGGGTTGCCGTCCTGAAGCATGTCCAGTCCCAGGTCCACGGTGCTGCCGTCGGTGCAGGAACGGCACGGGGCGTCACCCTGGTAGCGGCCGGCCTGCGGGGTCAGGGGGCCGTGGCCCCAGGTCCGCCAGGACTCGGTCGGACCGGTGTAGGCCGGGTTGAACGTCTGCAGATCGATCATGGGCGGTTCGATGCCGGCGGACGGCGCGTCGGGGATGACGTCACGGGCGTACTCCGCGCCGCTGGCCGGCGGGCCGTAGTAGGTCGTCAGGGTTCCCGGGACCGTGATGGGATAGATGTGGGAGACTCCTGTGCCCTTTGGGAAAACCGATCCGGTCACGTACGCGCCCTTGTGGGATGTGAAGCCGGGGTCGTTGTCGAACGCGTTGTGGATCGTGGCGAGTTTCGAGGCGTCGATCTGGTAGCTCTGATTCGCGGCTATGTGGTCGGACGCCGGGAATATCACGTCGTAGAGGTAGGGGTCCGCGGTCCCGGCCGGGCTGGAGGCTCCCCAGCCCAGCACTTGGTAGGTGAAGGTGCCTGTCTGCGCCGGCGCGGTCGCGGTGGTGTAGGTGGGCCCGTCCGCCGGGGATATCAGGACGCTGGTCTGCCCGTCGAGGTCGGTGCGGTTGTCCAGCAGTATTCCGCTGTCGTGCACCGCCGGGCGCGGCGTCGTGGCCGTCACCTGGGAGGTCGCGGCGCGCTCGTCGGCGGTCACGGTGGTCAGGCCGGTTCCGGCGACGGTGATGTCGAGCTGGACCACCTGGCGCAGCGTGGGGATGTTCGTCGTCGGGTCGGTCTGGGTGAACAGTGTGGTGGCCGAGTAGTGGCCGGTCGGCACCGCGACCCGTGCCACGCCGTTGGTCAGCGGGACTGGGTTGTTCCACCGGCTGGAGTCGTCGACGTTGGTGAGGAAGGTGAAGCCGTTGGCGGGGTCGCCGTCCATGCCTGTGCCGTTGATCTGCACGATGCCCATGGGGAAGTGCGGGATCACCGCGGGCTTGCTTGGCGCACTCAGTGCCGGGATCTCGTATTGCGATGCCGCGAACTGGGCCGGCGCGGCCAGGACGGACTCGGGGATGACGTAGGAATGCTGCGCGTTCGGGGTGTAGCGGACGGCGGGGACGTTGCTGCCGTCGGGGGCCATCACCGCGACGCTTGAGACCTGGCCGGAGCCGGTGATGAGCACCCGGTCACCGTTCGGCAGGGTGCTGATTTGCGGCGCGGCGGCGGCGAGCGGCCGGGCCGCAGACGCGGCGGCTCTCGGGGCGAGCGGTGATGCGGCGGCCGTGGCGGCGCCGTCCACGGCGACCACGGCCATTGCGATGGCCGCCGAAAGGGTTGAGACACGGCGGGTGCGGGCCAGCACAAGCGTTTCCTCCAGATCATCGTCATGGCTCCGGGATGTGGGACGCGGGACGTGCGGGTCGGAGCTATGGCTGCCATGAACTAGAGATGCAGTGGGGGAGGGGGTAGGTCTCGCAGGGCGACATGCGGCGGGACCATCTGACCCGCCCCGTTCGGATTCACCGACTCGCAGCCTGCCGATTCGCCCCGCAAGGTGGGACTTGGACCATGCCCGCGCGCGAGACCAGGAGGACCGGACGATGGCCACGGGCACTCCTGCCGCTCCGCCTTCAGCTCCTGAATCACTCCTGCGCAGGATGACCCCTCGCGACCGTGACGAGCAGCATCGCGCGGCCACCTCGCTGGAACTGTTCTTCGACCTGTGCTTCGTCGTCGCCGTGTCCCAGGCCTCGGCGCAGCTGGCGGCGGCGCTCGGCCACGGCGAGGTGAAGAAGGCCGTCTTCGGCTACCTGATGGCGTTCTTCGCCATCTGGTGGGCCTGGATGAACTTCACCTGGTTCGCCTCTGCCTTCGACACCGACGACGTCCTCTACCGGGTCACCACGCTTGTCCAGATCGCCGGCGTCCTCATTTTCGCGGCCGGCATCCCGCGGCTGTTCGACAACCACGACCTCGGTATGCCGATCCTGGGCTATGTCGTCATGCGCCTGGCGATGGTCACCCAGTGGCTGCGTGCGGCGCACGGCTGTACCGGCCCGCTGCGTACCATGGCGCTCCGCTACGCCGGGGGCATCGCCGCGATCCAGGTCGGCTGGGTCCTGATGCTCCTGCTGCCGGACTCCTCACACGCCTACGTGATGCCGCTCGGCGTCGTCGCCGAGCTCTCCGTCCCCGCCTTCGCCGAACGCGGTGCGAGCAGCCCCTGGCACCCGCACCACATCGCCGAACGCTACGGACTGTTCACCCTCATCGTCCTCGGCGAGTCGGTCGCCGCCGCCACCGTCGCCTTCCAGTCCGCCTCCGACGAGCACGACGCCATGAGCACCCTGATCCCGATCGCGGTCGGCGGGATCCTGCTGTGTTTCACCGCCTGGTGGGTCTACTTCGCGCGCTCGGTCCACAACCACCTGCGCTCCAACCGGCAGGCGTTCCTGTGGGGTTACGGCCACTACGCCGTCTTCGGCTCGGCGGCGGCGATCGGCGGCGGACTCGAAGTAGCCGTCGAGCACGCAGTCGGGCAGGCGCACATCTCCGCGGCGGCGGCCACCGCGTGCGTCACCGTCCCGGCGGCGATCTACTTCTTCACCGTGTGGTTCATCCACATCCGGCATACCAAGCACGGGGCGTCGCAATGGGTGCTGCCGGTCTGCTCGGCGGCGGTGCTGGCCTGCACCCTGTTCGGCGAATCGGGAGTGCTCGCGGCAGGGATCGTCTCGGCGGCCGCGCTGGCGGTCGGACTGTGGCTGGCGGCACGGGGATAGCGGGAGGGACCCTGACCCCGAGTCGGGGTTGCCATCGGCGAGGTCCTATCCGGCCTGGATTCAGGCTTGCCGGCCGAGTAGTTGGCGTCCGGTGTGCTCGGCGGCTTGGACGGCCTCGTGGGGAAGGGATTTCAGGTACCACTCGCTGCGGGCGGTGTCGTAGGCGGTGCGCAGCGCGGCGAGTTCGGCGGTGAGGGCGGCTCGTGCGGTGTGGAGCGCGGGGTTCGGGGTTTCGGTTTCGGCTTCGGCCGGAGCGCGGTCCAGGACGGTGTGGGCGTGGTCGACCCGCTCCAGTGCGGCCTCGACGCCGTCGACGACTCGGCGGTTGGTGATGATCATGGCGGCGGCCAGGCCGATCACGCTGCCCGCGACCGTGTCGATGAGGCGGCTGGTCACCATGGGGCGGGCCGAGGTCCAGTGCATGAACTCGCTCATCGACAGGGCCAGCGGCGTCACGAACGTCACGGCGAGGGCGTAGTTGCGGGCGATCAGGCATTCGGCGGCGAACATCAGCACCGGCATCCCGATCGCGAGCGGCCACAGGTGGCCGCCGCCGGCCACGACGAAGACCGCGGTGAGTGCGACGCCGGCCACCGTGCCCATGCACCGCTGGATCGATCGTTGATACACCATGCCGACGGTGGGTCCCTGCAGCACGGCGGCGGCGGCGATCATCGCCCAGTACGGCCGGTCCACGCCGAGGGTCAGGCACACCAGGCCTGCCAGCGTCGCACCGACGCCGACGCGGAGCGCGCCGGGGAGGTGTGGCCGGACGTGTGGACGGCGAGCCGGGCTGGCCGTTCGTCCCGGGGCGGGCGTCTGCGCCGTGCCGGCTCCACGGACTGTGCCGGCTCCACGGGCTGCGCGGGCTTCAAGTGCGGCAGCGGGCCCGGGTACGGCAGGCCCGAAGAACGACAGCGCGACTGCCCACAGCCCGCCGAGCACCCCGACAGCTACGTGCCCGGGTATCTCGTGCAGCTGTTGCGGGGTGAAGGCGAGGGCCGCGGAGCTGAACGTGATGATGATGCCGCCCGGCGGCGTGGCCCCGAGCACGTCGCATGCCAGCTTCGCCGACAGCGCGATGGCTCCCACGGCCAGGACGCGTCCCGCGGTCGGCGTGTGCAGCGACGCGGCGAGCAGGGCCATTGCGCCGGCTGCCTGCAGCGCGATCGCGGCGCCCGCGGTCGTTCCCATCCGCAGGCGCCGCGGCTTCTGTTGCGCGTACAGGATGGCCAGTGCGCCGGAGATGGCGAAGGCGGCGAGGTCGGGACGTCCCAGTACGAGAACCAGCGCGGCGGGGGCGCCGACGGCGAGCGCCGCGCGCAGCGCCGTGAAGACGGTCGCGCTGCCGTGGACACGGCGGACGTGCAGGCTGTCGCGAAGCGCGGGCAGCGGGCGGCGGTGGCTAGGGTACAAGGAGGTCACCCCAGAAGCTTAGCAAGTGTTTTACCTGTAAAATAATCCGTGGAAAGTGAGACCCGCCATGCCCGAGGACATCGTCTCCTCCGTCATCAGGCAGTGGGCCGAGGTCCTGCCGGGCCTCGACCTGGAACCCATGGAGATCGTCGGCCGCCTCTACCGCTGCGCGAACCTCCTGCACCTGTCCGCCGACGCACCCCTCGCCACCTCCGGCCTGACCCGCCCCGAGTACGACGTCCTGTCGGCCCTGCTCCGCGTCGGCGCGGACGTCACCCCCAGCCGCCTGGCCCGCGAGACGTTCGCCTCCGGCGCCGCCGTCACCAAGCGCATCCGTGCCCTGGAGGCCCGCGGCCTGGTCGCGCGTACTGTGGACGACCACGACCGCCGCGTCGCCCGGCTGTCACTCACCGAGGCCGGCCGCGGACTGGTGGAACAGGTGACGCCGCGCCAGATCGAGTACGAACGCACGATCCTGGCCGACCTGGGTCCCGACGAACGGGCCGAGTTGTCGCGGCTGTTGTCGCACCTGCTGATCACGCTGGAAGGCCGATTCGGCGGGCTCGCGCGATAGCCGCGCCCCTCGTGCTACCGGCCGCGCCCGAGCAGTTCGCTCACCTCGCCGGCGAGGGCGACCGAGGCCTCGATCTCGACTCGGCGGATCGACACGCTCTCCACGAGGAAGCCGAACGGCATGCCGAGCTTGCGGCAGAAGGCGACCAGGTCACGGGCGTTGGCCAAGCAGTGCTCGTACGACTCGGCCAGGGTGTCCTCGGCGTGCAGCAGCGAGTTCGTGATCCAGCGTGGCACGTCGACTCCGAGCCATTTGAGGAACGTCAGCGTCTTCACCGAGCCGCACACCGAGAGCGTGAACAGGACGGGCTTGGGGGCGAGCTGCCGGTCGCGGCAGGCGTAGTAGTAGTCGGAGACCATGCTCTTCACCGCGTCGGCGTTGTAGATGACCTGCGAGATGAAGAACGTGCATCCCGCTTCCTGCTTGGCCAGCAACCGCAGGTGCTCCTCGGGCCGCTCGGTGATGGCGACGCCGCCGAGCAGCAGGTCCGGGCGGACGTCGCGGCGCAGGGCCTGTGCCTCGGGCAGGCGGGTCCGAACCGCCTTGTCCTTCGAGGCCGCACCGACGAAGACGCCGAGCACGCGGTCCGTGTCGGCCGTCTGCAGCCAAGTCCGCAGCTCCGCCTGGGGGTACTTGCCGACGCACCGGTAGATGACCGCGGGGCGGTTCCACTCGCCGAGGTATTCCGCGTGGTAGACGGCGGGGTCCATGGTCGGCAGGTACGGAAACGGCCGCTCCGCGGGATTGCGGTCGCTCTCGTCGTCGATGTCGTAGAGCGCCAGACCATCCACGTCGAGGAAGTCCAACCGCGCCAACGTGGCCGCGGTGATCTCCCGGACCCGCTCGGGAGCGGTGCTCAGACGCGGCGGAGTGATGCCGAACAGCAGGATGCCGCTTTCGGCGTCGTTCACGAGCGTCGGCAGAGCCGTGTTGTCTCTGTCGTCCACCATGTCGCGGAAGCTACCAGCTCATTCGCCAGGCGGCAGGCGAACGTCACTCTGTGAGATCGGATACGGCCACTCTCCCCGGAGGGAGCTGTGATGATCATGCGCTGGGCGCGCTGGCCATACCGCCGCCGGGGCGAGAGGCGGACCGGGGCTCAGCGCGGGACAGCCCCGGGGCCGGCCACGGGGATCTGGATGCCGCTGGGCATGCGCGGTGTGTAGGGCGCCTCGAGCTGCTGCGCCTCCTCGTCGGTGAGCCGGAGGCTGAGCGCGGCGGCCGCGTCGGCGAGGTGCCCGGTCCTGGTGGGTCCGACGATCGGCGCGCTGACCACCGGGTTGCGCAGTACCCAGGCGAGGGCGATCTGCGCCATCGGGACGCCGCGCTCGGCGGCGATCGCCTGTACCGCGTCGGCGATCGGCTTGTCGTCGTGCGGCATCAGCTGGCGGGCGACGGCGTCGGTCCCGCTGCGGGCGGTCTGCTCGCCCCACGGCCTGGCCAGGCGCCCCTTGGCCAGGGGGCTCCACGGGATGGAGCCGACGCCCTGGTCGGCGAGCAGGCCGAACATCTCCCGCTCCTCCTCGCGCTGCATCAGGCTGTACTGGTTCTGCATCGAGGTGAACTGCGTCCAGCCGTGCAGCCGCGCGGTGTACTGCATCTTGGAGAACTGCCACGCCCACATGCTCGACGCGCCGATGTAGCGGGCCTTGCCCGCCTTGACCACGTCGTGCAGCGCCTCCATCGTCTCCTCGACGGGGGTCGCCGGGTCGAAGCGGTGGATCTGGTACAAGTCGATGTAGTCCGTGCCGAGGCGGGTCAGGGACGCGTCGACCTGCTCCATGATCGCCCGGCGGGAGAGCCCGGCGCCGCCGGGGCCGTCGCCCATCTGGAAGAACACCTTGGTCGCCAGCACGATGTCCTCGCGCCGTGTGTACTCGCGGATGGCCCGGCCCACGGTCTCCTCCGAGGCCCCCCGGCCGTAGGCGTTGGCGGTGTCCCAGAACGTGATCCCGAGCTCGACGGCCTCCCGGAAGACGGGCTCGGCCTGCTCGTCGTCGAGCGTCCACTGGTTGTTGCCGCGCGCGGGGTCGCCGAAGCTCATGCAGCCGAGTGTGATCCGGCTGACCTTCAGTCCTGACGTGCCGAGACGCTGGTATTCCATGGCGCATTCCCTTCAGTGAGGATGAGCACGCCGATGCGAAGGTGCTCTGCCTTGCTGTGTCGCTGCCATGGAACCCGTATTCGTGCGCGGGCGGGAGGTCGTGCTCTTCCGGGTAGTGGCAGTACCTCCCACCGAAGCACCCTCCCAAGTACCCTCTCGATCGAGCCCAGAGCCGATACCCGTGAGCTCTTCGAGCCAGCGCGCATCGACGTCCTCGACGATGCCCTGGCCGACGAGGACCTGCGCCAGGGACTCGGCGTCCCACTCGCTCCGATCCGTCAGCCCGAAGCAGTGCGGGCCTCGCCGAACCGCAGCCGCGGCATCGCGGTGCTCCGCCTCTGTCATCCGCAGCGGCGCGTCGCCGCCGGCATAGAGGGTCTCCAGCGCCGCGAAGCCATCGCGGTTGAAGTTCCGGATCACCGTACGCACCCGCTCCGGACTCAGCATCGTCCGCGCTGCGATCGAGGCCGTCGTCCAGCCCATCGAGCTGTACAGCACCACATACGCACGCTGCCACCGCACCGCCGAGTCACCGACGCCGACGCCGATGCCGTCACTGACGCCGACGCCGTCACCGACGCCGTGCACGACCCGCCACAACCCCGCGATCTCCGCGGTGCCCAGCCCGACGACCGAAGGCTCGGCCGAGCCGGCTCCGGACCCGGCGCGCGTCGGCAGCCGCCGGGCCACCGGCATCGGTGCCTCGGTCAGCGTCGCGGTCCAGCGCTCCAGCCGCGGATCCCAAGCCAGGTCGACCGGGCTGGAGCCACGGCCCACCGCCGACACGTCGACGGCCAGCAGTCCTTCGTACGCAGCCCGCGGCAGCTCCGCCGCCAGCGTCGCGGTGATCCCGTTCGCCGCGTCCTCGATCGTCACGGCGTGCGGCCGGCCCCAGCGTCGCGGGTCGGCGCGCAGCGAGCGCAGGAAGTCGACCAGCTCGCGCAGCCGGTCCGGGCCCTCGGCGATCTCCGCCGCGAAGTGGTCCAGCAGCCGGGCCACCGGCGCGTTCAGCACGATGAGGAACGCCGAGGTGGGCGGCGGCCCGCCGTAGGAGTGGCCTTCGGCGGTGACCGCCAGGTCCAGCGCCGCGAATCGCCGCTGGATCTCGCGCACCTCCTGCGCGGTCGGCCCGGTGTCCAGCAGCAGCCGCGTCTCCAGGAGGCTCACCAGCGTGTCTCCCCCCGCACCAGCAGGTGGGTGGCTTCCACTCCGCGCTCGGCGCACGCCGCCAGGAACTCGGCGACTTGCTGCAGCTGGTACGACTCGGGCGTGTAGCTGGTCGCCATGATGTGCTGCAGCCACTCCTCCTGCCCCATCGCGTAGATGAAGGCCTGCTGGATGCCGAGCTCGCGGACGATGTCCACGGCCTGCGCGGCGTTGGAGCCCGAGAGCTTGCGCGTGATGCTCATCTTGCGCGAGACCGGCTGCGTGAACAGCGCCTTGTAGAGCCAGGACAGCGGCGCGCCGTCGCACTCCATGCCGAGGAAGCCGATGTCCACCGGCCCCAGCGCGCGCCGGATCCGGGCGTAGAGCTGGGCGTCCAGGCCCGAGGAGTCGGCGCCGATGAACACGCTCTTGCCGGCGATGCGGACCACGTACGTGGACTTGGCCCGGATGTCCAGGTCGCAGTGCTCGCCCAGGAACGGTGTGGCGACGATACTGCCGCCGTCGAACGGCACCTCGTCGAAGCTGTCGGCCTCCCGCACGTCGAAGCCGAGGTGCTCCAGGAACAGCCGGATCGAGGGGTCCTCGCGGTTGCCGCCGCCGTTGCGCGGCACGATGACCGTGCCGACCCGCTCGCGGATGCGCAGCAGCGTCTCGGGCACGACGTGGTCCTGGTGCCCGTGGCTGATGACCACGTAGTCGATCCGGTCCGGCAGGTCGTCGTAGGTGAACCGGCCGTCGCCGGCGGCGGTGTGCGAGCTGATGAAGGGGTCTGTCAGGACCGAGACGGTCGGGCTCTGCAGCAGCACACAGGCGTGGCCGAAGTAGCGGATCCGGCCACCGCCGTCGATGGTGCGGTCCGGTCGTAGGGTCGGCTCCGTGCTCAGCAGGCCGCGAAGAGTCTGCAGGCCCGCGGCGTCCTCGACACCGAGCGCGTCCGCGATCTCGCTGAGCCGCTTGGGCCGGTTCCGGGCCGCGAACAGGGTGTCCACGCCGCGTTCCCGCAGGGGGGTCGGCACCTGGAGGTGCCCGGGCTCCGGCAGGCGCGGCGTGGCCAGCGCGAACGGCGGCTCGGTGCCGTCGTCCAGCGACAGGTCGAGCGCCTGAAGGTCGGGCCGGTACAGGTCCGACTTGTAGAGCAGCGCCTCCATGAACCGCAGCTGGGCGTGGTTGTCGGTGTCGTAGACGAGCTCGACGGTGCCGCGCAGTTCATCGGGCAGCTGCGCGTACAGCGGGCTCAGGTCGTAACCGGTGGCCTGGGCCCGCAGCATGTCCTCCGCGTCGGCGACGGCCTTGGCGAACCGCTCGGCGAGCTCGTTCTCCTTGCGGATCCGGTCGCGCAGCTCGCGGATCTCCCCGTGCCGCGCGACGTCGACGTTGATGAAGAACCCGCCCTTCATCTGCGGGTTGGCGACCGCGTCGGCGTGCACCTGTGGCTGCTCGACGAACGAGTCGAGCATCGGCAGGTGCAGGTTCGCCAGGTTCATGGCCGCCGGCACCGGCGCGAACACGTGCAGCCAGGCGCAGAATCTGTTGATCAGGCCCTCGACCCGGATGTCGGGCCGGGCGTAGAGCGGTTCGTCATGCATCTGAATACCTCGTGGAGTCTCGGGGACCGCGCCTGGCCTGATCCGCGCCTCGGCACGTCGGGCGTCACAGGCCACGCCGGAACCGTCGCGCCGCGGCGTATCGGTCCGGCATCGGCGGGCCATCGGCCGGCCAACGATGGCGTGCTGAAGGCGCTCCGATAGCTCGCGCTCCGACGGTGTTGCCCGGCGCTATCCGTGACCACGGAAGGGACATCCCAGATGGAGCACGACGAGCAGAACGAGCTCGAGTACCAGGTGGTCGTGAACCACGAGGAGCAGTACTCGATCTGGCCCGCGGGCCGTGAGCTGCCGGCCGGCTGGACCGCCGAGGGCACCGCCGGTCCCAAGGACGTGTGCCTGGACCGGATCGAGCAGGTCTGGGTCGACATGCGGCCACTGAGCCTGCGCCGCCGGATGGCGGCGGTGCACGGGGCCTGATCCGCCTGGCCTGATCCGCCCGGCCGATCCGCCCGGCCCGCCCGATCCGCCTGATCCGCTCGGCCCGATCAGCCCCGACCCGAAAAGGAGAACCGTGAACGTCCCAAGCTCCGTCGAGGTCCGGCCGCCGCTGACCCGCTGGCTGACCGAGCAGGCCGGCCCCGGGCAGACCGCGCTGTTCTGCCTGCCGCCGTCCGGCGGCGGAGCCAGCGGCTTCCGGCCCTGGAGCACCCTGGCGCCGGACTGGCTGGCGGTGGTGCCGGTGCGGCTGCCGGCCCGCGAGGCGCGGCTGGACGAGCCCGCGCTGGAGTCCGTGCCCGCGGTCGTCGAGGCCGTGCTGCCGCACCTCGAGCAGCACGCGCCGGACCGCTTCGCGCTGTTCGGGCACAGCATGGGCGCGATCATCGCCTTCGAACTCGCCCGGGAGCTGTCCGCCCGCGGCCGGCCACCGGTCCGGCTCTACGTCTCCGGCGCGGTCGCCCCGCGGTTCTGGTCGCAGCTGGAGCCGGGCCTGAGCGACCGGCCCATCGAGGAGATCCTCGACGTGCTGATCTCCCGCTGCGGCGTCCCGGCCGAGACCCGGGAGCACGCCCAGCTGATCGCTCTGATGGAACCGGCGGTTCGCGGCGACCTGAAGATCGTCGAGAGCTACGACCACCGCCCGGGCCCCGCGCTCGGCTGCCCGATCACGGCGCTGCAGGCGGACCGGGACGAGCTCACCACCCCGGAGGGGACCGGCGCCTGGGCCGCGCACACGCGCGCCGGATTCACCCTCCGCACCTACCCCGGCGGCCATTCCTTCCCGCAGGAGGAACGCGTCGCGGTGGTCGGCGACATCGTCCGGGACCTGGTGCCGGACGCCGAGTCCCTTTGCTAATCCCGCTCAAGCGAGCACGGGGCCGCTCCTGCCGACAACGTACCGGCGGGCCCCGGAGCCGGAAAGGAAGTCCTCAGCTGTGGAAACCATCAAAACCCTCCACCTGGACGCGAATGCCGGGTCCGCACCCGGAGCCGCGCGGCCCCTGAACGTGTGCGTGTTCTGCGGGGCCCGCTCCGGCAGCCGCGAGGCGCTGGATCTGGCCCGTGAGACCGGGCGCCTGCTCGGCGCGCGCGGGCACCGGCTGGTCTACGGGGCCGGCGGCTCCGGCCTGATGGGGGAGCTGGCCTGGGCGGCCTTCGACGCCGGGGCCGAGATCACCGGCGTGGTGCCCAGGTTCCTCTACGAGCGCGAGCGCGGGCTGTCCGCGCCGCCCTACGAGGCGGTCGTGACCGAGACCATGTTCGAGCGCAAGCAGATCATGGTCGACCGCTCCGACGCCTTCCTCGCCCTGCCCGGCGGTTACGGGACCCTGGACGAGGTCATGGAGATCGTCTCCCTGAAGTACCTCGACGCCTGCCCCAAGCCGTTGGTACTGCTGGACGCCGACGACTTCTGGGAGTCGTTCACGGCCACCGACCGCACGCTGCGCCGGCGCGGTTTCGTCGACGCCGCCGCGGACCGCGGATTCGAGGTGTCGCGCGACCCGGCCGAGGCGCTGGACCTGATCGGCGCGCGCAGCCTGATCCGGGCGGGGACACGGTCCCCCGTCCCCGCGGTCCCGGGTGCGCGGCCATGACCGTCCCACCGGTGACCGCCCCGGTCCCCATCGCGGCGCCTCCAGGCGGACTGGACCAGGAGCCGCACGTCGACGGAGCCCGGCTGCTGCTCGGCATCGCCGAACTCGCCGAGATCGGCGCGCTGCCGACCGGAGGCATCACCCGGCTCGCGTTCACGCCCGAGGAAGACCGGGCGCGCGCCTACCTCATGGAGCGCGCGCGGCGGGCCGACCTGCGGGCGCGCGTCGACGAGGCCGGCAACGTGGTGATCCGCCGCCGGGACGCCGAGCCCGGCATGCCCGCGCTGCTGATGGGCTCGCACATGGACACCGTCGTCAAGGGCGGCCGGCTGGACGGCGCCTACGGCGTCCTGGCCGCGCTGGAGGTGCTGACGGTCCTGGCCGAACGGGACGAACCGCTGGGCCTGGAGCCGGTCGCGATCGCCTTCACGAACGAGGAGGCCGGGCTGTTCCCGTATCCGTTCTTCGGATCGCGGGGCGTGGCCGGCACCTTGGATCCGAGCCTGCGCTACAGCAGCCGCGACGGCACGAACCTGCGGCCGGTCCTGGCCCGGGCCGGTGGCGACCTGTCCCGGATCCGGGACGCGGCCTGGGCGCGCGGGTCTATCGGCGCCTACCTCGAAGCACACATAGAGCAGGGCCCTTATCTGGAACGCGCTGGGATCCCGGTCGGCGTGGTCACCACGATCACCGGCCGGGTCACCTTCGACCTGCGGATCCAGGGCCGGTCCAGCCACGCCGGCACCACGCCGATGGACGACCGGGCCGACGCGCTCGTCGCGGCCTCGCACGCGGTGCTGGCCGTCGAGGATCTGGCCCGCAGCGGCGAGTGCGCCGTGGCCACCGTCGGCCAGGTGGAGTCGCACCCGGACCAGATCAACGTCATCCCCGGCAACGTCCGGCTGGCCGGGGAGATCCGGGACCTGTCCGGGGACCGGCTGACCGCGGCCCAGGCCGCGCTGGCGCGGGTCGCCGACGAGATCGGCGGCCGGTACCGGGTGCGGGTGCGGGTGCGGACCACCGGGCGCGTCGAGCCGGTGCCCACCACCGACGTGCTGCGCCAGGTCGTCCGGGACGCCGCGCGGGAGCTGGGGCTGGCGACCATGGACCTGCCCAGCGGGGCCGGGCACGACGCCCAGGTGGTGGCCGAGATCGCGCCGATCGGCATGGTCTTCGTGCCCAGCCGTGCCGGCATCAGCCACGCCCCTGAGGAGGACACGGATCCCGAGCAGCTGGTCACCGGCGCCGACGTGCTGCTGCGCGCCGCGCTGGAGCTGTGCCGGCGGGCCCGCGAACCGGGGTGGTCCAGGTGAGGGCGTTGGCCTGGTTCAACACCCTGACCGATCCGCTGGCGCGCGCCGAGCTCGAGCACTGCTGTGCCAGTCCGGAGTGGTCGGCGGCGGTCTCGGCCGGGCGTCCCTATCAGGACACTGCCGGGCTCCTGCGCACGGCCGGGGCCGCGCTGGCGAGGCTGGACTGGTCCGAGGTCCGGCGGGCCGCCGACGCCCACCCGCGCATCGGCGAGCCGCCGGCCGGCCGGGATCGCTCGGCCCGGTGGTCGCGCGCCGAGCAGTCGCGCGCGGCCGCCGGCTCCGAGGCCGAGCTGGCTGTTCTGCGTGGCCGGGTCTCGGCCTACGAAGACCGGTTCGGCCACCGCTTCCTCATCAGGGCCAGTGGTCTGTCGCCCGCGCAGATCTGCGCCGAGGTGGAACGCCGCTGCGCCGGCCTGCCCGCCGACGAGCGCGCCTCGACGCGCGCCCACCTCACCGAGATCGCCGTGAACCGTCTGAAGGAGCTGGTCGCCGATGGCTGAGCCCGTCATCGCGGTGTTGGCCGCCAACAGCTATGGCAAGGCCGACGTCCACCTGCTCAAGGTCGAGCGCGAAGGCGACCGGCACCGGGTCCGGGACCTGACGGTCACCACCGTCCTGTCCGGGGACTTCGAGGCGAGCTATCTGGACGGCGACAACTCGGCCGTGCTGCCGACCGACAGCCAGAAGAACACCGTGCACGCCTTCGCCGCCGACCCGATCGGCTCCGTCGAGGAGTTCGGCGCCCGGCTGGCCCGGCACTTCGCCGCCGCGCATCCGGCGGTCCGCAGCGCCCGGGTCCGCGTTGAGGAACGAAGCTGGCAGCGGCTGCCCGTCGAGGGCCTGCCGGCCGCGACCGCCTTCGCCGACGGCGGCGAGGCGGTCCAGCTGGCCTGGGCGACCGTCGCCGACGGCCGGCTGACCGTGGCCTGCGGCCTGCGCGGGATCAAGGTTCTGAAGACGTCCGGATCGGAGTTCCACAGCTTCCTGACCGACCGCTACACCACCCTGGCCCCCACCCGGGACCGGCTCCTGGCCACCGAGGTCGGCGCGCGCTGGCACTGCGCCGACGGCACGTCGGCGTGGTCGAAGGTCCGGGACGCCGTCCTGGCCCACCTGCTGGAGGCCTTCGCGCAGACCCACAGCCTGGCCGTGCAGCAGACGCTGTTCGCGATGGGCCGCCGGGTGCTCGCCGGGGTGCCCGAGGTCGAGTCGATCGATCTGCGGCTGCCCAACATCCACCACGTTCCCGTCGACCTGACGCCGTTCGGGCTGGAGCCCGGGAACGAGGTCTTCACCGTGTTCGACCGGCCGTACGGCGTCATCGAGGGCAGCGTCCGCCGCGGCGCCCCCGGCGCCGGCGCCGCTGGCGACGCCGACTTCCCGAGTGACGCCGACTCCCCGAATGAGGAATCCCGATGACCATCCAGACCGCGGCCGCCCCCGTCCCGGACGCCCGACTGCTCGCCCCCGGCGCCGTCAGCCCGGCCGAGCACGACTGGCTCGGCGACGCCATCGAGCTGGCCGAGAACAACGTCGCCGCGGGCGGCGGCCCGTTCGGCGCGCTGATCGTCCGCGACGGCGAGGTGCTGGCCCGCAGCGGCAATCGGGTCACCGAGTCCTTCGACCCGACCGCGCACGCCGAGGTGATGGCGATCCGGGCCGCGTGCTCGCGGATCCGCGACTTCCGGCTGACCGGGACCACGCTGATCTCCTCCTGCGAGCCGTGCCCGATGTGCATCACGGCCGCGCTGTGGGCCCGGGTGTCGCGGATCGTGTACGCCGCCGACCGGCAGGCCGCCGAGGGCGCCGGTTTCGACGACCGGGAGTTCTACGACCTGCTGGCCACCCCGGTCCAGGACTGGCCGGTGCCGGTGGTGCGCATCGCGCACGCCGACTCCGACGTGCCTTTCCGGTCCTGGTCGACCGCGCACTACAAGATCGAGTACTGAGGCGTCGGCCGCACCGAGGAGGACACGATGGCGAATCAGACATATATCAGAGGGCTGATCGAGCAGGAGTCCCGGAGCACCGATCCCCTCCTGGACTGGTGGCATCCGGTCGGCTGGTCGGCCGACTTCGGGGAGCAGCCCACGCAGGTGGTGCTGCTCGGCCGGGCGCTCGCGGTCTGGCGGGACGCCGACGGCGCCGCCCGCTGCTTTCGCGACCTGTGCGTTCACCGGGGCACGGCGCTCTCGCTCGGGAAGGTCTCCGACGGCAAGCTCGCCTGCGCCTACCACGGCTGGACCTACGACGGCCGCGGGAAGTGCCTGGCCATCCCGCAGCTGGCCGCGGACGCGCCGGTCCCGGCCTCGGCGCGGGCGCTCGTCTTCGCCTGCGAGGAGCGTTACGGACTGGTCTGGGTGTGTCTGGGAACGCCCCGCGCGCCGATCCCGGACTTCCCCGAGTGGGACGCTCCCGGGTTCCGGCACGCCGCCTGCCCGCCCTATGCCTGGCAGTGCGCCGCACCGCGGATGGTGGAGAACTTCACCGACTTCGGGCACCTCGGCTGGCTGCACGACGGACTGCTCGGCAGCCGCGACGACCTGGAGGTCCCCGACCACGCGGTCCAGACCGAGGACGGCACGCTGCGGTACTCGCTCACCATGCGGGTCCCGGCCGCCGAGGGGATCAACGACTTGTCGGGCCCGAACGGGCTGATGACCAACGACTACGTGCTGTCCCTGCCGCACGCCATCCACCTGCGCAGCCGCTACCACGACACCGGCCGCAGCCGGGTGCTCTTCTTCGCGGTGCGCCCCGACAGCGCGACCGTCTCGACCGGATTCTGCTACCAGTCCCGGGACTTCGATCTCGACGGCGACGACCGTCGCTACGTGGAGTTCCAGGAGACGCTCGCCGAGCAGGACCGAGTCGTGGTCGAGAGCCAGCGGCCCGAGGAGCTGCCGCTGGACCTGGCCGACGAGCTGCACCTGAAGTTCGACCGGGTGGCCGTCGCCTATCGCAAAGCCCTGTCCGCGTACGGCCTGCTCACCTGAGCCGGGCTCAGCCAACCGGAGGGAGAACGATGTCTGGGAATCCGATACCGCAGGCCGCGCCGGCGGCCCCGGCCGTGTCCCGAGCACTGTACGTGCCGCAAGCCTGCACGGAGGCCTCGGCGGTCGTCTACGGCGTGGGACACGCCGGAGCCGGCGCGGCCTCGTGGAAGCCCGTCGCCGCCGGGCTCGGGCCGGCCGCCGAGATCCGGGCCTACCGGCTGCCCGGCCGCGACAACCGGCTGCGCGAACCGCCGCACGCCTCGGTCCAGGCGGCGGCGGCCGAGCTGGCCGCGGCGGTCGTGGAGCGCTGGCGGGAGGACGGCCGGCCGTACCTGATCGCCGGGATCTGCTCCGGCGCGCTCATCGGGCGCGTGGCCCTGAGCGTGATCGCCTCGGCCGCACCGGACGCCGCGGCCGGCGCGCTCGGCCTGCTGGCGGTGGACCAACCGGCGCCGGGCGCGCCCGAGCCGCCGCTGTCCGGGCTGCCGACCGCCGAGCTGCGGCGCTGGCTGGACGAGCACGGGGACACCCCGTCCCGCGTGCTCGGCGACGACCGGCTGTTCGCGTTCTTCGAACCCGCCCTGCGCGGTGATCTGCGGATGGCCGAGGACTACACGCACCGCCTGGAACCGCTGGACGTGCCGCTGCTGCTGGTGCGGGCCGCCGGGCAGAGCGAGGCCGACATCGACCTGGCCGGCTGGCGGCAGGACGCGGCCGGTCCGGTGCACGTCCTGGGCGCCGTCGCGCCGGGCGGGCTGCTGGCCACCCGGCCGGACGACCTGGCCGACGTTCTGGGCGCGGCGCTGGCGGCGGTCGGGCAGGTGGCGGTGGGTTCGCCTCCGCCATCCTCGCCGGGGAGGCCGGCGTGGTGACCCCGATTCCGCACGATCCCTCGATTCCCGCAACCCCGTCCATCCTTTCCAGCTCTTCCAGCCCTTACATCCCTTCCAGCCCTTCGATTCCCGATGCCGCCGACTCCGCCTCGGTGGCAACCGTCTACGGGCTCTTCGCCCAGGCGGCCGAGCGGACCCCCGACGCACCGGCCCATGTGGACCCCTCAGGGGCCGTCGTCAGTTACCGCGAGTTGTTCCGCATCACGACCCAGCTGGCCGAACTCATCAAGGAGCCGCATCATGATCGTCAACCGTAGGCACGTCCTGGACCGGTCCGAGGCGGGCGACGTCGACCGGCTGCTGGCCGCGGTCGCCGAGCGGGTCGGGGGCGAGCCGCTGCGCTGGTACGTCAGCGCCGCCGACGCCCGGGAGATAGTGATCGACAGCACCGAGTACGCCGGAGAGCTGCCCGTCGTCCCGGCGCGCCGGCCGCTGCCGCCGACCGGCGCCGACGTCGTGGTGAGCCTGATCCCCACCGGCATCGGCTGCGAGATCGGCGGCTACGCCGGCGACGCCGGGCCGGCCACCGCGCTGCTGGCGGCCGCCGCCGACGTGCTGGTCACCAACCCCAACGCGGTCAACGCCTCCAACTTCATCGCCACCGACGAGCGGGTGCTCTACACCGAGGGCTCGTGCATCGACGCCTTCGTGCGCGGCGAGGTCAACCTCTACCGGCCGCGCGCCAACCGGGTCGGGCTGATCGTGGAGAAGGCCTCGCCGGAGGCCGTGGAGCACGTCATCAACGTGGTCAACACCGTGCGCGCGGTGCACGGCGTGGACATCGTCGACGTGCTGGTCACCGAGGAGCCGATCGGCTCCTACTGCGAGCGCACCGAGGCCGGCGCCTACGTCGGCGCCGTCGAGCGGCCGGACGTGCTGCTGGCGTCGGCGCGGAAGCTGCTGGACCGTGGAGCCACCGCGATCGCGGTCACCACCAACGTCCAGGACCTGCCCTCGGAGGACTACGCGAGCCACTTCGCGGGCAAGCACCCGAACCCGGTCGGCGGGGCGGAGGCGGTGATCTCGCACCTGATCGTCAAGGCGCTCGGGGTGCCGGCGGCGCACGCGCCGATGATGAACGTCAAGGGCCTGCCGCTGGATCTCGGGGTCGTGGACGCGCGCGGTGCCGGTGAGTTCGTCTCCATCAGCGGCCTGGCCTGCGTGCTGATCGGGCTGCGCAACGCGCCGCAGATCCTGCCCGAGCGCACCGCCTCCCGGTTGGCCGCCGGCTTCGGTGTCGAGGACGTCGTCGCGGTGGTGGCCCCGGCCGGCGCGCTGGGCGGGGTGCCGGTCCTGGAGGCGGCGCGGCGCGGCATCCCGGTCATCGCGGTGCGCGACAACGCCACCATCCTCGACGTCGGGGTCCAGGCGCTGGGCCTGGCCGACGTCATCGAGGTGGGCGGCTATCCGGAGGCCGCGGGCGTGATCCTGGCGCTGCGCAAGGGGATCGCGCTGGACACGGTGGTCCGGCCGATGACGAGCTTCGGGCGCGAGGCGCGCTATGACCACGCCGCCGGCTGACCAGGCCGTCGTCGGGGTGCTGGCGGTGCCCGGCCGCGGCGCGCTGAGCGGGATGCTCGGCGCGCTGGCGGCCGGCGCCGCCTTCCTGCCGCTGGACCCGAAGCTGCCGGACTCGCGCCTGGACTTCATGGTCGCGGACGCGGGGGTGCGGACGGTGCTCGCGGACCGGGCCGGTCTGGCGCGGGCCCGGGGGATCGCGCAGCGGGCCGCTGACGGGGTCCGGGTGATCGCCATTCCGGACGGGGCCGGCGACGACAGCCGCGGTGCCGACGATCCGATCGCAGACTTCGACGGTCCCCGCCTCGCCGACGCCGACGACTTGGCTTACGTCATCTACACCTCGGGATCCACCGGAGCGCCCAAGGGCGTGGCCGTCACCCACGGGAATCTGGTCCCGCTGATGGCGTGGAGCACGGCCCACTTCGGGCTGGGCCCGGGCACCAGTGTCGTCCAGAACCTCAACCCGGCCTTCGACTTCGGCGTCTGGGAGATGCTCACCACGGTCTGCACCGGCGGGACGCTGTACTTCCCGGGGCCGCTCGGCGAGGTCACGCCCGGCGCGTTCGCCCGCGCGCTGGCCGAGTGGGGCATCGACACCCTGCACACCACCCCGGGCTTCTTCGCCGAACTCGTCGCCGCCGGCCACCGGCTGGACACCTTGCGCCAGGTGCACCTCGGCGGCGAGAAGGTGACCGGCGCGCTGGTGACTCAGGCCGCTGCGGTACTCACCCCCGACTGCCTGATCCACAACGGCTACGGACCGACCGAGACCGCGGTCAACTGCGCGATCCACGTCGTGGACCGCGCCCGGATCGCCGAGGGCGATCCGGTGCCGATCGGCGTCGCGTCGGCCGAGAACGTCCTCTACGTCCTGTCACAGGAGTACGAACCCGTACCCGACGGCGAGACCGGCGAGCTGTACGTCGGCGGCCCGGCTGTCGCCCGCGGCTACGGAGGGCTTCGAGGGCTGACGGCGGAGCGGTTCCTGCCGGACCCGTACTCCGGACGGCCCGGCGCGCGCATGTACCGCACGGGGGACCTGGTCCGCAGGCTGCCGGACGGCGCGATCGACTACCTCGGCCGCGTCGACCACCAGGTGAAGGTGCGTGGGCACCGGCTCGAGCTCGGGGAGATCGAGGCTGTGCTCACCGCCTGCCCGGGCATCTCGGCGGCGACCGTGGTCGCGGTGCCGGTTGCCGGTCGGTCTGGGGCGACGCGGCTGGTCGGCCACGTGGTGCCCGCGGTGGCGACCGCCGGCCAATCGATGCCGTCGGCACTGGATGAGGAACTCCTCGCGCGAGTGCGTGCCTTCGCCACCGAGCGGCTGCCGAGCTATATGGTCCCGGCTGCCTTCGTCGGACACGAGCGGCTCCCGCTGACGCCGAATGGCAAGGTGGACCGAGCCGCGCTGACAGCGGTGCCCGCGCCGGCGCCCGCCCCCGCGCCCGTCGTCGACATCGCGGGCGCGGACCCCGGGTCCGTCCTGGCCGCCATCTGGGCCGAGATCCTGGCGGTTCCAGTCGTCCGCCCGGACGACAACTTCTTCGACCTGGGCGGCGACTCCCTCAGCGCGCTGCGCGTCGTCGAAGCCGCCCAAGCCGCGGGCCTGAACGTCGATCCCGTCGACATCCTGGCCGGCCAGAGCATCGAGGCGGTGCTGGAGATGATCGCCTGACCGATACGCCCGAGCGCGGCACAGCTCCGAAGCTGTGCCGCGCTTGTCTGTGCTCAAACGGTCTGAGCTCAAACGGTCTGAGTGCTCGGTGCCTCTGCCTCGTCCAGCTCCGCGGGCTTGCCGCGCTGCTCGGCGCGCGTGGCCAAATAGGCGGTCGCGCCGATGATGATCGCCGCGGCCAGGAAGCACAGCGCGCGATAGGGCACGTCGCCGATCAGCGCGGCGGCCACCGCGATGCCGATCGACTGCGGGGCGGCCAGCGCGAGTTCGGCCGCGCCCATGACGCGGCCCATGTTCTCGTTCGGGGTCTGCTTCTGCAAGATGGTCGTGACGCCGACGACCAGCCAGGGCAGCGACACGCCGCACAGTGCGGCGCCGGCCAGGACCGGGGCGTCGGCGGGGATCGTGAACAGCAGGGCCATGCCGGCCATCAGGGCCATGCCGGCGACCACCAGCAGGCCGTCGCCGACCCGGCGGGCCACGGCGTGCGCCGTCGCGCCGCCGACGAGGCTGCCCACGCCCTGCACGGTCAGCAGGACACTGATCCAGGTCGCGGCGTGGTGCAGGCCCGCGGTGACGATCTGGAGGTCCACGGTCTCGAAGAAGCCGACGGCCAGGATCAGGACCGCGGAGGACACCACCACCTGCCGCAGGACCGGCGTCCGGGCCAGGAACCTGAACCCGGCCGAAGCCGAGGCGGCCCAGCTCTCCCCGGCATCGCGCGCCGGCTTCTCCTCCTCGACGTCGATCAGCAGCAGGCAGACGACGGCGACCAGGAACGTCGCGGCGTCCACCGCGGCCACGGCCTGCCCGCCGAGCCACGCCAGCAGCCCGGCGCCGGCCGCCGGCGTGATCAGCCTCGTGCCCTGGCTCAGCGTCTGTTGCAGGCCGTTCGCCGCCGAGAGCAGGTCTTCGGGCACGATCCGCTGCACCAGCGCCTGCTGCGCGCTGGCGGTGACCGTGCCGGAGACCCCGTACAGGAAGGTCACGGCGATGATCAGCCACACCTGCCCGCGATCGTGCACGGCCAGCAGACTGGCCAGCAGCGCCGCGGTCGCCAGGTAGGTCCAGATCATCAGGGGCTTGCGACGGAACCGGTCCACCGCCAGCCCGCTGACCGGCGAGAGCATCGTGCCCACGACCATCGCCAGGAAGCACGTCCCGGCCAGCGCCGTGGATCCGGTCAGCAGCCGGACCCAGATGCCCAGGGCGAGGGACAGCGCCGAATCGCCGAAGACGGACACCGTGTTGCCGAGGAACAGCAGCCTGATCTGCCTGCTTGCCAACAGTGCTCGCACGGTCGGTATCTCCTTGATCTCATTGCCGGACAGGGCCACGGCGGTGGCCCAGCAGCAAGCCGCTGGCCGGATTCACCGCGAGGCCGTCGAGGTCCATCTCCTGTCCGCGCAGCCACACGCGCCGAACCGTGCCGGTCAAGGCCCGGTCCGTGTAAGGAGACAGGCTATTGCGATGGTGGAGCCGTGTCGTGTCCACCGTGAGTCCCGCCCCCGGCGCGAAGGCCACCAGGTCGGCGTCCAGGCCCTCGGCGATCCCGCCCTTGCGGTCGGCGATCCCGGCCAGCCGGGCCGGTGCCTGACAGGCCCAGCGCACGAGGTCGGACAGCGTGAAGCCGCGCTCGGCCGCGGCCGTCCACAGCACCGGCAGCCGCAGCTGGAGCCCCGAGATGCCGCCCCACGCGGCGCCGAAGTCGCCGGCGTCGGCGAGCTTGAGGTCGTCGGTGCACGGCGAGTGGTCGCTGGTCACACAGTCCAGCGCCCCGTCGGCGAGTCCCCGCCACAGCGCCTCCCGGTCCTCGCGGCTCCGGATCGGCGGACAGCACTTGAACTCGGTGCCGCCGTCGGGGACCTCCTCGGCGCTGAAGTAGAGGTAGTGCGGGCAGGTCTCGGCCGTCGCGAGCACGCCGCGAGCCTTGGCGGCGCGCAGCACTTCGACCGCGGGCGCGCTGGAGACGTGCACGATGTGCGCCCACCCGCCGGTCGCAGCCGCCGCTTCGGCGACCTGCGCCACCGCCGCCGCCTCCGCCTCGGGCGGACGCGAGGCCACGAACGCGCGATAGTCGCGCCCCCTCGGCGCGGGCGCCGCGGCCAAGCCGGCCGGATCCTCGGCGTGCACCAGCAGCGGAACGCCGAGCGCCCGCGTCTGTGTCAGGGCCCTGGTAAGTCCGGCCAGGTCCAGGTGGCCGAACTCCTCGACCCCGGAATCGGCCAGGAAGCACTTGAAACCGAGCACTCCGGCCGCCGTCAGCTCGTGCAGCCGGTCCAGGTTCTCCGGCACGGCGCCGCCCCAGAACCCGGTGTCCACGGCCACGACCCCCTCGGCCCGCGCGCGCTTGAGCGCCAGCGCCTCCGGGGTGGTGGTCGGCGGAATGCTGTTCAGCGGCATGTCGACGATGGTCGTGACCCCGCCGGCGGCGGCAGCCCGGCCGGCGTGCGCGAAGCCCTCCCACGCGGTCCGGCCGGGTTCGTTCACGTGCACATGACTGTCGACGAGCCCTGGTATCAGCACCTCGTCATCGGCCAGCCGGACGACGTCGCGGCTCGCGGGAACCGGCTGCGTCCAGGGGCCGACGGCGGCGAGGCGGCCTTCGGCCACGCCGACCCAGCCCGGGCTCGCTCCGGCGGCGCTCACCACTCGACGGGCAACGATCACCAGGTCCAGGGGGCCGGTCCGGTCCGCGCTCCACGCCCCCGCACGACGGGCAGAGTTCACCTGGCCGGGCGGGTTCTGGTCGGGAGGCATGAGTCTCCTTGCGCGAGAGTCCGGGGCTGGTCGGCGTGACGTCGTCATCATCGGGACCGCCGCTATCGGTGCGCCATCGAGCCGCTCTCCGCGCGGGCCGTTGCCGGCCCGCGCCGCAGAACCCGCATGTCAGGTGACCGATAGCGAGACGAGAGCGGCTATTAGGCCGGTGAATAAGACCCCGATTTACGTTTGCTCCATCGGATGCGGAAGGCACCGAAAACCACCGAGATAAGAGGATCTACAAACTCATGTCTGTTTCCGCCCGCTCCAGCCTGATCGCCGCCATGCTCGTCGCGTTCCTGCTCTGCGCCCTCGCCTTCGTGCTGGCGCCGGCCGCCACGCACCACAGCGCCGGCATCACCCGGGTGGCGGACACGACGCCGGCCCCGACCGCGTCCCCGAGCCCGGGCAACACCGTCTGGGAGTGAGACGGGAACGGCGATCAGCCGGACCGACCGAACAGGATCCTTGCTACGGCCGCCTCAGGCGGCCGTAAGTGTTTTCAGAAGCTCGTTGAGTTCCTCGGCCATCGCCACGCCGCGGCGCAGTCCCAGCGCGGACAGCGTTTGGACGGCCTCCTGCCACGCCTGCCGCGCGGCCTGCGTTCGCCCGGCCTCCCGGTGCACGCGCCCCCGGACCGTCAGAGCCTGGACGGTGAGCAGCCGGGCGCTGGTGCCGCCGGTTCGCAGCAGCACCCGGTCGGCGTGCTCCTCGGCCGCCGCCAGATCGCCGGCCAGCAGCTCGGCCTCGGCCAGTGCCAGCTCGATCCGGTTCTCCAGCAACGGATTGCCGACGGCGCCGGTGGTCAGCGCCGCCTCCCGCAGGACCTTGATCGCGGCCTCCGGACGTTCCCGGCGCAGGTCCACGTATGCCAGCCCGATCAGTGCGTAGCCCTCGCCGACCTTGTCGTCCGCGTCCTGGACGATCTCCAGCACCACGCTGAACGACTCCGCGGCCTCCTCGACGCGTCCCACGCGCAGCCGCAGGTCCCCGAGCTGGCGCTGCACCTGCGCGTAGACGCGCCGGTTGCCCACCTCCTCGCAGATCTGCGCGGCCCGGTCCAGCAGGTCGCCGGCGGTGTCGTCGCGTCCGTAGTCGAGCCAGACCTGGGCCAGGTTGTGCAGGGTGTGCGCCTCGGCCACCCGGTCGCCGACCTCGCGCAGCATCTCCAGCGCGCTCTGGCCGCGCTCGATCGCCTCGTCCAGGCGGCCCGCGCGGCGGTCGATCACGGCGATGTTGCGCAGCGCGAGCCCGGCCCCGTGCCGGTCGCCGAGCTCGGTGAAGATCCGGGCCGCGGCCTCCAGCTGCGCCTGCGCGGTGTCGTTGCGGAGCTCGAACATGTCCAGCGAGCCCAGCGAGTAGCGCATCGCCGCCTCGCCGCGCCGGTCGGCGGCCTTCACCGCGGCCTGGAGCGCGATGTCATGGGTCTGGTACCACTCGGAGAAGTAGGAGCGCGACTCGAACAGTGTCACCGCGCACAGCGCCATGTTCCAGGTGTGCTCGCTCATCCCGGACGCCGCGGCCTGCGCGATGTTCGCCACGATCGCCAGCCGTTCGCGCTCGAACCAGGCCAGCGGATCGCCCAGGAGCCGGTCGGTGTAGTCCTCGGGCAGCGGCCAGACCTCGACCTCGCTGCTGGGCAGCAGGTACTCCCCGGAGTACTCGCGCCGGTGGGCCTGGATGGCCAGGAACAGGAACGCCTTCACCAGCCGTTCCAGGACCTCGCGGCGCTCCGCGGCCGGCTCCTCGCCGAGCAGCTCCTCCCGGGCGAACGGCCGCATCATGTCGTGGAACCGGTAGCGGACCGGCTCGCCGGGCGGCCCTTCCTCGATGTCGATCAGGTAGGCCTCGGCCAGCTCCTCCATGATGTCCTCGGCCCGCCGGACGCTGGTGTCCAGCAGCGGGGCGCCGATCCACGGGGCGTAGTTCGGCGCGTCCGAGATCGCCAGTCGGCGCAACAGCCGCCGGGCCTGCTCGGACAGGTCGTCGTAACTCACCCGCAGGCTCGCGCGCAGCCCCAGCTCGCCGCGGCTGAGCTCGTTCAGCCGCTCGGTCTCGTCGCGCAGCCGGTCCACCATGTCGGCCACCGTCCAGTGCGGCCGGCTGGCCAGTCGCGCGGCGACGATCCGCAGCGTCAGCGGCAGGTGCCCGCATAACCGGCACAGCGCGTCCACGGCGTCGTGCTCGGCCCGGACGCGGTCCGCGCCGAGGATCTTCGCCAGCAGGTCCACGGAGCTGGCGTGGCTCATGACCTTGAGCTCGGAGCGGTTGGCGACCGGCAGCGCGGCCAGCCGGCGCCGGCTGGTGATCAGCACCGAACAGCTCGGGCTGCCCGGCACCAGCAGCGAGACCTGGGACTCGGACATGGCGTCGTCCAGGACGATCAGCACTTTGCGACCGCCGGTCAGGTCCCGGTACATCTCGGCGCGCTCCTCGACGCTGTCGGGCAGCGCCGAGCCCTGGGCGCCGAGCGCGCGCAGGAACCGGCCGAGGATGTCGGCCGGGCTGACGGCCTGGTCGCCGGCCCGGAGCCGGGCGTAGAGCTGGCCGTCGGGGAAGCGCTCGGCCAGCTGGTGCGCGATGTGGATCGCCAGCGTGGTCTTGCCGGTGCCGCCCGGGCCGAACAGGACGTTGACCGGCACCGAGTACCCGGTCTCGTCCTCGTTCACGCTGGCCAGCACCGAGCCGATGATCGCCGAGCGGCCGGTGAAGTCGGCGATGGTGGAGGGCAGCGTGCGCGGCCGGGCCGGGCCGGCCGCCGCCGCGGCGGCGGCGACCACCACCGGCGGCGGTCCCGCCGGCTCCGGATCGCCGTTGAGAATGGCCTGCTGGAGCTTGCGCAGCTCCTCGCCGGGCTCGATGCCGAGCTGGTCGATCAGCTCGGCCCGGGCGATCCGGTACACCTCCAGCGCCTCGGCCTGGCGGCCGGACCGGTACAGCGCCGTCATCAGCAGGACCTTGGCGCGCTCGCGCAGCGGATTCTCGTGCGAGAGCTTGACCAGCTCGCCGATCACGTCCTGGGTCCGGCCGGCGGCCAGCTCGGCGGCCAGGCACTCCTCCAGCACCGCCAGCCGGCGCTCGTCGAACTGCGTGACCGCGCGCCGGATCAGGGTGCTGTCGACGCTGCTGAGCATCGGGCCGCGCCACAGCGCGAGCGCCGTGCGGAAGGTCTGGGCCGCCTGGAGGACGTCGCCGGCGCCGGCCTCGCGCCGGGCCTGCAGCACCGACTCCTCGAACGCCCGCACGTCGATCGACGATTCGCCGAGCCGGAGCAGGTAGCCGGGATTGAGGGTCTCGATGACCGGATCGGCCGGACCGGTGCCCAGGGCGCGGCGCAGGCTCGAGATGCAGATCTGGATCTGGGCGCGCGCGGTGGCCGGGGGCTCCTCATCCCAGACGGCTTCGATGAGCCGGTCGGAGGGGACCATCCGGTCCGGCTCCAGCAACAGCATCGCCAGGGTCACCTGCTGGCGGGGGCCGCCGATCGCGACGCGCGCACCGTCCCGCCAGGCTTCCAACGGGCCCAGCAGCTTGAATTCCAAGCACATCACCCCGCGATGGTCACCTGTGGGCAGCACGTCCCGAGCCCGACGCGGGTCCGGGACCAGATCGGCGCGAAGCCCGGCGGTGACGTCGGCGCGATCACTTGAACGGTTTAAATACGAACACAGATTTGCCCTGTTGTCCAGGGCTTTTCGGGCGTTTTCGCCCCGTGGGCAGGCGGCGTGGATACCGCGGCGATACGCATCCGATAGCGGCCGGCGCGAGCTTCTTACCGAACACCGTAGGAATACATGAGGTGAGGAGCCGCCGTGAAGCTGTCCGTCCATGTCATCGACAGCGCCTTCGGACTGCCGGCCGCCGAGGTCCGGGTGGTGTTGCGCCGGGTGCGCGACACCGAACGGGTGGACCTGGCCACCGGCCTGACCGGATCAGATGGTCGCCTCCTGATCTGGGAGGGCGATCCGCGGGGCACCGGTACCTACGAGCTCGATTTCGATCTCGACGGCTACTACGCGACCACCGGCAACGTCTCGCTGTTCCCGCGCGCGCTGCTGCAGGTGCGGATCACCGAGGCCACCGAGAGCCTGCACATCCCGCTGCTGATCGCGCCGTATCTGATGCTCAGCTACCGCGGCAGCGCCCAGCACGACGTCCTGCCCGCGCTCGGTGCCGCCATCAGCGGCGCCCAGGCAGACCGGCTCTGGTGAGCGACCCCCGAGAAGACGAGAGAGGTCGGTATGAGCGAGATCAGCGGCGACGGCGACCCGCGCTGCGTCCACGAGCTCTTCGAGGACACCGCCGCGCGGTTCCCGGACCTGGTCGCCCTGCGGGACGGCGCCACCACCCACACCTACGCCGCGCTCAACGAGCAGGCCAACCGGCTGGCCCGGCTGCTCGCCGCGCGCGGCGTGGGGATCGGCGACCGGGTGGGCCTGCGCCTCCCGCGCTCGACGGGGTTCGTGGCCGCCGCGCTCGCCGTGCTCAAGACCGGCGCCGCGTATGTGCCGTTCGAGGCCGGGCTCGGCGCGGACCGGGTGCGGACCATGGCTGCCGAGAACCGCTTGGCGCTGCTGGTGGCGGCCGACGCGGCCGATCCCGGCGTGCCGGGCTGTTCCACCCTGGCCCTGGCCGGCCTGGACGACGAACTCGCGCGTGAGAGCCCTGAGAACCTCGGCCTGCCGGTCGAGCCCGACGACGTCATGTACGTGCCCTACACCTCCGGCTCGACCGGCCGGCCCAAGGGCACCGAGGTGCCGCACCGGGCGGTCGCCGGGTTCTTCGCCGGTGAGGACTACGCGTTCTGGGGCCCGGGTGCGGTGACGGTGCACCACTCCGCGCTGTCCTGGGACGGCCACGTGCTCGACCTCTACCCGGCTCTGCTCAGCGGCGGCGAAGTGGTCGTGCACACCGGCGACTCCGGCGATCCGCTCGCGGTGGCCCGGCTGGCGGCGGACTGCGGCGCGACCGTGATCTGGCTGACCGCCGCCGCGTTCAACACCGTGGTGGACGTCGACGTGACGTTGCTCAGTGGCCTGCGATACCTGATGACCGGCGGCGAGACGCTGTCGCGCCGGCACGTGGCCGAGGCCCTGAACGCGCTGCCGGGCACCCGGATCGTCAACGGCTACGGGCCCTCGGAGTGCACGGTCTTCTCCTCGGTCCACGAGATCGAGCCGGAGGACTGTGCGAACCAGGCGGGCATCCCGATCGGCCGTGCCGTGGGCGACCGCGTCCTGTGCATCGTCGACCCCGAGTCGCGGGCCGTACCGGACGGCGCGCTCGGCGAACTGTGCGTCGGCGGGCCCGCCGTGGCCCGTGGCTACCTGTCCCGGCCGGCGCTCACCGCGGAACGCTTCGTCCCGGACCCCTTCGGCGGCCCCGGGGCGCGGATGTACCGCACCGGCGACCGGGTCCGGCGCGGGCCGGGCGGCCGCCTGGAGTTCGGCGGCCGCGGCGACGACCAGGTCAAGATCCGCGGCTTCCGGGTCGAGCCCGGCGAGGTCGCCGAGCGGCTGCGCCGGCTGCCGGAGGTGCGGGACGCGGTGGTGACGCCGCGCCGCGACGAGGACGGCGCGTGCGCCGAGCTGATCGCGCACGTGGTCCTCGCCGACCCGGCCCCCGCCGATGCCGCTGACGCCGAGCCCGCCGACCCGGACGCGATCCGCACGCGGCTGCGCGCCGAACTGGCCGCCGAGCTCGCGCCGGCCCTGGTGCCGGGCGCGTTCGTGCTGCTGGACCGGATGCCGCTGACCGCCAACGGCAAGGTCGACAAGCGCGCGCTGCCGGCCGCCGGCCCCGGCGACCGCGGCGAGGCCGGCTACGCGGTCCCGCGCGGCGCCACCGAGGAGTTCCTGGCCGGGATCTGGTCCGAACTGCTCGACTGCCCGGAAGTGGGCCGCGAGCACGACTTCTTCCTGCTCGGCGGCCAGTCGCTGCTCGCCGTCCGGATGGCCGGCCGCATCAAGCAGAAGTACGGGATCGACGTCGCCCTGCGCGCGGTCTACGGCGCGCCGCGACTGTGGCAGCTGGCCGCCGAGATCGACCGGCACCGCGACGCCGCGGCCCCCCGGTACTACGAGGCGATCGCCATCGCACCCCGCCGGGTGCGCAGGCAGAGCACGCCGCGCTGACCGCCGCCGACAAGGGGCGGGTTCCGATTCCAGCACACCATTCCAGCACACCATTCGAGCACACCAGGGGTGAGACAGATGGAGTACGCACAGCACGACTCGCCCGCCGCAGGCCCCGGTGCGGTCCTCGTCGCCGAGCCGGGGGACGACCGCGAGGCGAGGGCCCGGGTGGGGCGGTACTACGAGCTTGACGACATCCAGCACGGCCGGAGCCCCGCCCCCGCGGCCCGGCGCTCCACGAACGGCGAGGAGGGTGTGGCATGACGACCGAACTGCGCACGGACGAGGAGTTCCTCGCCGATCCCTCGCGGGCCCAGCGCCGGCTGTGGGTGATGGAGCAGATCGAGGACGGCGCGGCGACCTACAACATCCAGGTCGGCCTCCGGCTGCGCGGAACCGTGGACCTCGCGGTCCTGCAAGCCGTGATCGACGAGGTGGTGCGCCGGCACGAGACGCTGCGCACCCGGCTGACCGTCGAGGACGGCGAGCTGGTCCAGCTGATCCGCGCGGAAGCGGACGTGCCCGTGGTCCTCAGCGACCTGTCGGGTCGCCCGGATCCGGCCGCGGCGTGGCAGCACACCGCGGAAGCGGAACTGCGGCGGTCCTTCGACCTGGAGACGGATCTGCCGATCCGGGTCGGCCTGCTGCGGCTGGCAGCCGAGGACCACGTCCTGCTCATCACCCTCGACCACGTGGTCTGCGACGCCTGGTCGTTGCGGCTGTTGCACGACGAGCTGGTCGGTCTGTACCCGGCGTTCGCGGCGGGACGTCCGTCGCCGCTGCCCGAGCCGAAGCTCCAGTACGCCGACTACGCGGCGTGGGAAGCCTCCCGCGAGGACAGCCCGGAACTGCTGGCCCAGCTCGACTACTGGCGAGCCCGGCTCGGGGACGGCCCGCCGCGGCTGGAGCTCTACCCGGCCGGTGCCCCCACCGGGACCGGCGCGCAGAGCCAGAGCTGCTCGCACCGGCTGCCCGAGGACCTGGTGCGGCAGCTCGAAGAGCTGGCCCGCGGCGAAGGCGCGTCGTTGTTCTCCGTGCTGTTGTCCGCCTATGGCGTCCTGCTGAGCCGCTACGGCCGCGCCGAGGACTTCGTGGTCGGCAGCCTGCTGGCCAACCGGGCCCGGCCGGAGCTGGAGGACCTGATCGGCTTCTTCGTCAACACCGTCGGGCTGCGCATGGACCTGACCGGCGAGCCGACGTTCCGCGAGCTGCTGGCCCGGGTGCACGGCACCGCTCTGGACGCCTACGCCCACCAGGAGATCTCCTTCGACCGCGTGGTGGCCGAGCTGGAACCGGACTCCGAGCCGGGGCGCCGGCAGCCGTTCTTCGACGTCATGTTCCAGCTCGCGGACCTGACGCGGCGAAGCGTGCGCACCGAGACGCTGGTGCTGGAGCCGACGCCGATGGCCAGTCTCCCGGCCCCGGTCGACCTGGTCGTGGCGGTCCTGAAGGACGCCGACGGTTACGAGGTCGTCTGGGACCACCGCACCGACCGCCTCGGCCCGGCCGAGGTGGAGCGGATGCAGCGGCACTATGTGAGTGTCCTGCGATCGGCCCTGGCCGATCCCGGCCTGCCGGTGGCCGAGCTGGCCTTCGAG